>NZ_CP132480.1:5018422-5318422 GCF_030770395.1 Telluria beijingensis
CCGCGCGACCGGTCACCCCGGTCGCGCGGCCTGCTCAGGCAAAACGTGCAGGACGATTACTTCGAAGCGTCCTGCATTTTCTCGCCGGCGCGCTCGACGCTGCGGCCTGCTGCGGCGGTAGCATCGCTGGCGGCTTCTTTCGCCTCGGCGGCGGCTTCACGCGACTCTTGACGCACTTCGGCGGTAGCGTTGTCGATGCGGTCGCCAGCGCGATCGGCAGCGGCGGCGGCGCGGTCGCCGGCAGCTTCGATACGGTCGCCTGCGCGCTCGGCAGCGGCGTCGGCCGCAGCCACGCCTTCACGGGTTTCTTCGGCGACGGCACGGCCGGCGTTGTCGACGGCGGCGCCAGCTTCTTGCGCTGGGCCCATATTGTCGTTCTTGTTGCAGCCGGTGGCCAGCACGGCGACCGACAGCATGATGGCGGAGAGGGCGATGGTGGATTTCATGGTGTGCTCCTTAAAATAAATGTTGTCGTTTAGCTTACACCTATTGCTAATTTTTTGACTCACGCCACGACCGCAATCGTGCGCGACAGGGGCATTACAACATTTCCAACACTCATCCGCTGTGCGCTAGATAACGTAACAACAATTCCGCGTGCGGGCTCAAAGTAGTCGGATCGGAAAAGCACACCCGAAGTTCCCGGTTGGCCCAGGTATCGTCGAGCATCACGATGCCGACCGGCAGCTCGCGCGCGAAGCGGCTGGCGGCCGCCTCGGGCAGCATGGCGATGCCCGCATCCTGGGCCACCAGCTGGGCGATGGCGTCGAAGCTCGGCGCCCGCACCCGCACCTTGAGCGGGCGGCCGCTCTGGACCGCGCGCGCCTCGATGAAATGCTGCATCGGGCGCTCGGCCGGCAGGCAGACGAAGGAGTATTCGAAGGCGTCGCGCATCCGGGTGGCGGGGCGCGCGGCCAGCGGATGGCCGGCCGGCACCAGCAGCACCAGGCGGTCGGTGCGAAACGGCAGCGAGATCACGTCGCCGGTCGCCACATTGCCGTCCAGGATGCCGATCTCGATCTCGCGCTCGCGCACCGCTTGCAGGACGTCGCGGCTGGTGCGCTCTTCTAACTGGAGGTCGACTTCGGGGTGGTCCGCCAGGAATACCCCGAGCGCGGCCGGCAGGAAGGTGCTGATCGCCACCGTGGTGCCGGCCAGGCGCACCGTGCTGCGTTGCGGGCCGCGCAGCTCGTCCACGGTGGCGCGCAACTGTTCCACCTCGCTCAGCACGCGCGCCGCGCGTTCCAGGATGAAGCGCCCGGCCGGCGTCGGCGCCATGCCGCCGGCGGAGCGCGTGAAGACGACAATGCCGCAGTCGTCCTCGAAGCCGCGCAGGCGGTTGCTGGCCGCCGACAGCGCGATCGGGAAGCGCTCGGCGGCCTTGCTCAGGCTCCCGGCGTCGGCAATCGCCAGCAACAGGCGTAGATCGGTGAGGTCGATATGCATGAGGTTTCTCGTGGCGCGAAGGCTGGGTCCAGGATTGACGCATTCTAACGCGCAGGGTTTCGCGTCAGAATAAGGACTTTCTTCAACGAGCCATGTCCATGAGTCCAACCCGGAGTCGATTGCAGCGCTGGTCGCAGGATGGCCGCCTGTATGCGGTGCTGGCCGCCACCGGCTTCAGCATGAAGGCGGTCTTCGTCAAGCTGGGCTATGCGGCGGCGCCGGTCGATGCGCTGACCCTGCTGGCCATGCGCATGGGCTTCGCGCTGCCGCTATTCCTGTGGCTGGCCTGGCTGGCGCGCGATCCCGACGCGGCCCCGCTGTCCCCCAGGGATGGCCTCCATATCGTGGTTCTCGGCTTCCTCGGCTACTACCTGTCGAGCCTGTTCGATTTCTATGGCCTGGAAACCATCACGGCCGGGCTGGAACGCCTGATCCTGTTCCTGTATCCGACCCTGGTGCTGGTGTTTCATGCCTGCCTGACGCGCCAGCGGCCGTCGCCGCGCACCTTGCAGGCGCTGGCGATCTGCTATCTAGGCCTCGGTGTCGGCTTCGTGCATGACCTGCAGGTGACCGGCTGGAGCCGCGACGTGATGGTCGGTTCAGGCTGGGTATTCGCCAGCGCCGTCACCTATGCGCTGTACTACCTCGGCACAGGGGCGCTGGTGACCCGGATCGGCTCCATGCGCCTGGCCGGGCTCGCAGGCAGCGCTTCCTGCCTGTTCGTGCTGGGGCATTACCTGGTGGCCGGCGACCCGGCGTCCTTGGCCGACCTGCCGCCCGCGGTCTGGCTCAACGGCAGCCTGATGGCCGTGGTGTCGACCGCCTTGCCGATCTACTGGCTGGCGCTGGGCATCCAGCGCATGGGGACCGCCCAGGCGGCGGCGGTGGGCAACCTGGGGCCAGTGCTGACCGTGTTTGCCTCCTGGCTGCTGCTGGGCGAGCCGCTGTCGGTGTTCCAGCTGGGTGGCCTCGCACTGGTGATCCTGGGGGTGTCGCGGCTCAAGCCGAAGTCGTCATGATCCGCTTTGTGCGACACACAAACGCGTAATCCGCACCCCTGCCGGCCGGTCGCCAGCACTCTGCCCATGATACAACTCTTGCTGCAATGCATTTGTGTTAATAGGCGCAAGGGACCATGAAAACCACCTCCACTATCAAGCCGGCGCGCATGCGGCTGGCTGTCGGCTTTTGCAGCCTGTACGCTGCTGCCGCCTCCGCGGCGGCTCCACCGCATCCCTGGGCAGCGATGGCGCAGTCCGACGCCGACTTTGTCACCCACTGGCTTGAACGCCAGTCCATCACGGCGGTCTACCCTGACCAGCAGGCATTTGCGGCGCAGCTGACCGCGGCCAGGCGTGTGTTCGATGCCGAATCGGCGCGCGTCAGCAACTACGCCGGCTATCGCCACGCGCTCCTGCGTTTCGTCGGCTCGCTGCAGGACGTGCACCTGCGCTTGAATTTCACCTTGCTGCCTGCGACCTGGCAGTGGCCCGGTTTCCAGCTCGTCTATCGCGGCGGACGCTATCTCGCGGTCTCCAGCCAGGGTAGCGCGCACGCCGGTCAGGAGGTGACCCATTGCGACGGGAAGCCGCTGGCCGACTGGGTCAACCAGGCCGCGACCTACGAGCAGATCGTTCCCGGACTGGAGTCGAGCGGGAACTGGGCCGCGCCCCTGGTGCTGCGGGACGGCGGCAGTCCCTTCATCCCGCGACCGCGCAGTTGCACCATCGGCGGCAGGGACGTGGTGCTCGACTGGCAACCGGTAGCGGCCAGCAGATTCGCGGCGGACCGCAGCGCCGCGACCGTGTTCCGCGACCGGGTCGCGGCCGCTACGCCGTTCGGCGCCGACGGGGCCTGGGTACGGATGGGTTTCTTCGCGCCGCAAACGCAGGCCGAGGGCAAGGCCTTCAGGCAGCTGATCGCCGAAGCGCCAGCCTTGCGCGACAAGTCGGTGCTCGTCATCGACGTGCGCGGCAATGGGGGCGGTTCCTACGAATGGTTCATGGGTTTCCTGCGCGCGCTGTATGGCAAGGATTATGCCGACGCCCACGCGCGGTCGCGCCTCGGGATTGCGCACGTCATGCGGACAACGCCCGAGATTCTCGCGTATTTCAAGAGCGATAGCGCGGCCGAGGTCGATGCGCTGGCGCCGCCTGCCGACGGCACGCCGTTCGATCCCGACTATGCGAAGTACCAGCACGCGCTGGAGTCGGGCCAGACGGTATTCGTCAGCCCGAAGAACGCGCGCGCAGTGCCGCTGCCGAAGGGATCGCCGGTCAACCCGGTGAAAGCCAGGGTGCTGCTGCTGACCGACTACAACTGCGGCAGCGCCTGCATCGTGTTCGTCGATGAAATGAAGCGTTTCCCGGGTGTCGAGCAGATCGGCGTCGAGACCGGGATCGATTCGCGCACCGGCACCAGTTTCCCGGCGCCGCTACCGAGCGGGAATGGCATGATCGAGGTTCCCGTCGTGACCCGCGACGGGCGCGAACGCGGCGACAACATCCCGCACCGCCCGCACCGGCTGTTTACCGGGAATATCACCGACACGGCGGCGGTCCAGGCGTGGATCAGGGACGAGATTCTGGGCTCGACGAGTCCACCGCACGCGAGTCCGTGACAGTGAACAGATCTGCACCGGCCCAGCGAGGTCGCGAAGAAGGGCTGCGCGCCGCGATGGCCTTCTGCGCATAGTCGGGCCCCAGCGCGCGCAATAGGCGCGGAAAGGCGCGGCAGTAGGTCGACTGGATGCCGGCAAGGCGGGCCAGTTGCGCGTAGTCGATCACGGCACCGGCCGGGACGGCATCGAGTACCTGGGCGACGCGCTGGCGCCAGTCGTCGGACCAGGCGAAGAAGTGCTGCCCAAGGTCGCGCACCGCGTCGCCGGGGTGAATGACGCCGCCTTCGAGAACGCGCGCCAGCATTCCGCGCCGCGCGCCGACCCGCGCCGCCAGCCGCGCGCCATGCAGGTCGAGCCGGCCGCAGGCTTCGCAGGCGAACATCAGCAACACGCTTGCCTCGGCCCCGATCCGGAGCACGGTCCCGGAAGGCAGGCGCTCGACGTCATTCTCGACCAGCAGGTTCTCGCGCAGCGCCTGCGGCGGCAGGGCAAGGGCGGCGTAGCTGGCGCTGGAGGCCAGCAGCAGCTGGCGTGGCGACAGCGGATCGAGGTGGCGGTCGCCTTCAGCGCCGCCCTCCACCAGCCGCATGCTCTCGACCCTTAGCGGCGCGGGCGCACCGGGTGGCCGGATCGACAGGGCGGCAATCACCGATCTATCGGCTCAGGGCGCGGCATGCAGCTTGCCCGCCGCTTCGCGATACTTGGCGGCGTTCGGCACGTCGGTCCATGCCGGCTTGGCGGTGTCGTCGGCGATATCCCGCAGCGCGACGGCGATCATGCGGTTGACGCGGACCATATTGTCGTAGTCGATCTTGTCCCAGGTGTCGTCCTTGCCGTGGTAGTCGGGAAAGCCGAAGGCGACCGCCAGGGTGTGGGCCGGCACGCCGGCATCGGCCAGGGCCTGGTTGTCGCTGCGCGCAAAATAACGGTCGCTATTGGTCGGGTGCTTCCAGAAGCGGATGCCAGTGCGTTCGGCGGCGCGCTGCATCGTGGTGCCCACGGTCGAGTAATCGAAGCCGGTCATGGTCGCCGAGCCCACTTGCGGGCCTTCGCTGTCGTCGGTGCGGCCGAGCTGCTCCAGGTTCAGGTTCATCACGGTGTCCTTCAGCGGGAACACCGGATTCTTCGCGTAATAGCGCGAGCCGAGCAGGCCCAGTTCTTCGCCGAACAGGGCGACGAACACGATGCTGCGGCGCGGACGCTCCTTCTGGGCCGCCATCGCAGACGCGATCTCGATCACCGACACCGTGCCGCTGCCGTCGTCATTGGCGCCATTGAAGATTTCGCCGTCGCGGATGCCCAGGTGGTCGTAGTGGGCGCTGAGCATGACGTAGGTGTTCTTGAGCTGAGGGTCGGAGCCGCGCAGCACGCCGATCACATTGCGCAGCTTGACCGGGCTGACCGTCGGCGCCACCACCCTGGCCGCCACGCTCGCGCCGCCCTGTTCCAGGCTGGCGGCGATGTCGGCTGCATGCAGCAGCAGCACCGGCGGGCCGCTCCTGGCCACCGGCCGGCTCGGGTCGATCAGCCAGCCACCCTGGGTGCGGCCGTGGCGGCGCTCGCGGTCGATCATCACGACCAGCGCCGGCCTGCTCTGCAGCTTCGATTGCAGCACGCCGGCCGCCCCGGGAATCGCCGCGGCCGGCACCACCAGCACCTTGCCGTCGGCCGCGCTCTTGTCGTCCAGTGCCTGCTGCCACTGCATGAACACGGCCGGCGTCTTCGCCACGTTCACCGGATCGACGAAATTGGCCGACGCCCCGCCCAGCGGCACCTCGACGGTCTTGCCGGCGGCTGTCACCGTGATGGCGATGTCGTTCTCGCCGCGCCTGGCGTATTGCCAGTTGGCGGTCTGGTAGTAGCCGTCGTCGCCCGCCGCTTCGAGGCCGGCCCGGCGGAACTGGGCCGCGATGTACTCGGCGGCCAGGTCGACGCCGCGCGAGGGCGTGCCACGGCCTTCGAGCAGGTCGGACGACAGGAAGGACAGGTGGCCGCGCAGCGAATCGGCCGAGATGTGCGCGGTGAGCGCATCGTGGGCACCGGCGCGTGGCGCTTCGGGCTGGACCGCGCAGCCGGCGAGGGCCAGGCTGACGCTGAGGGAGAGGGCGGAGACAAGGTGACGCATGCGAAGACTTCCTCGGTGTGAAGAAAATTGCAATATGACATGTGCGGCAACCGCGGTCAATCGCCTGCTGCGGACGGCGTTTACATGGCGATTCGCATAAGCTTGTATTTATTTATTCGTTTGGCATAGCATTTCTGGCAGGTATTATGCGTCTTCCACAGGATTTCAACGATTATTCAGTCATGACACATTCGCAGCACCGCACCCCACGTACCCGCACGGCGCACATGCCGCGCATGGTCGGCGCGTGCTGTCGAATGCCGCGCACCTGAACGCCTGATCCATACCGCCGTCTTCCGCACCCGTCCACCGAGGACGGGGCAGGGAGCGCACGCCCGCGGCAGCGCGCCAGCACTGCCCGTGGCACGACCACCACCAGGAATACCATGCACAAACCACTCGCTATCGTCGTGGCGCTTGCCGCCGCATTCTCGCAGCACGCCGCCGCCCAGGACATCGAAAAAGTCGTCGTCACCGGCTCCAATATCCGCACTACCCAGAAAGAGGGCGCCAGCGCCGTCCAGGTCATCTCGGCCAAGGAGCTGGCCGCCACCGGCAAGGCCAGCATCGCCGACGTGATCCGCTCGATTTCGGCCAACAGCGGCAACAGCTACAACGAACAGTACACCGGCAGCTTCTCGGCCGGCACCGCCGGCCTGTCGCTGCGCGGCCTGGGCCAGAAGAACACGCTGATCCTGGTGAACGGCAAGCGCGTCAGCCCCTACGCCACCGCCCAGAACCTGCAGGAAGTCTTCGTCGACCTGAACAGCCTGCCGATGGCGGCGGTGCAGCGGATC
This sequence comes from Telluria beijingensis, assembly GCF_030770395.1. Classification (GTDB taxonomy): domain Bacteria; phylum Pseudomonadota; class Gammaproteobacteria; order Burkholderiales; family Burkholderiaceae_D; genus Telluria; species Telluria beijingensis. Next base: position 5,025,411 of record NZ_CP132480.1, read on the forward strand.
GAGGTGCTCAAGGACGGCGCCTCGTCGGTCTACGGCTCGGACGCCGTGGCCGGCGTGGTCAACATCATCCTTTATAAAGAGTTCAAGGGTACCGAGATCAGTGCCCAGTACGGCAGCTCGACCGAGGGCACCGGCCAGAAGGACAAGAGCGTGACCCTGCAGACCGGCGTCGGTTCGCTGGTCGAGGATGGCTACAGCATCGTGTTCTCGGCCGACGCGCAGTGGCGCGACAAACTGCAGCAGGACCAGGTGGGCTGGATGGCGGGCAGCGACTTCCGCGACAATCCGAGCGGCACGCTGGCCTGGGTGCCGACCAACTACGTCAACAACGATCCGACCCAGTGGCTGGGCGGAGTCCAGGGTCCTTTGGCCGTCCAGCCCTATGGCCAGATCACGCCTGGCCGTACTGGCAATGTGCTGGCCTACAACCCGGCCGAATACAAGACCCTGATCCCGGGCATCCAGCGCGCCCACGCCTCGCTGCGCGGCACCGTCAAGCTGGGCCAGGACCACGAGGCGTATGCCGAAGTACTGTACGGCCGCTCGCGCGCCGACCAGGCCTTCAGCGCGCCGCTGACCGTCGGCACCGGCCTGCGCGCATGGAACGACGCCACCCAGCAGCTGGACGACATCCGTGTCGTGCTGCCAGTCGGTCATCCGAACAATCGCGGCACGACGCCGCTCCCGTTCAACGCCACCCTGTTCGACCTGGGTCCGCGCATGAAGCAGGGCCGTGTAGAATTCTTCCGTTTCCTGACCGGCGTGAAGGGCTACGTCGGCGGCTGGGAATACGATGCCTCGGTTGGCCACTCGGGCAGCGAACTAAAAGAGACGGTGCAGAACTTCGTCAACCGCTATGAATTCGAGAAGGTACTGGCGGACGGCAGCTATGACTTCATCAACCAGGCCAATAACAGCGAAGCGGTGCGGGACCGCCTGCGCCTGTCGACCCTGCGTCCGGCCGAATCCAAGCTGACCACGGTGGACCTGAGCGCCACCCGCGAGCTTGCCCAATTACCGGCCGGCGCGCTCGGTTTCGCAGTCGGCGCCCAGTGGCGCCGCGAAGAGATGGATTCGCAAACCTCCATCGCGGTGCTGTCGGGCACCGAGCTGCGCCCGGCGATCAATATCATCGACGGCAAGCGCGACGTGGCCGCGCTGTTCGCCGAGCTGAACGTGCCGTTGCTGCAAGACCTGAACCTGAACCTGGCCGGCCGCGGCGACCGATACGACGATTTCGGCAGCGCCTTCTCGCCCAAGGCCAGCCTGCGCTGGCAGGCGGCGCCCTGGCTGCTGGTGCGCGGCACCGTGTCGCGCGGTTTCCGCGCGCCGTCGCTGCCCGAGATCACCAACTCGACCTCGGTCAGCTACGGCAACGTGGTCGACCCGCGCGATCCGATCTCGCCGACCCAGGCGCGCGGCATCACCAACCTGACGATCGCGAACCCCGACCTGTCGCCGGAGCGCTCGACCAATGCCAACTTCGGCATCGTGATCGCGCCGAACAGCCGCACCAGCCTGGGCCTGGACTTCTACCGCATCCGCACCAAGGGCGTGATCGGCACCGAGTCGGCCGACAACATCATCGCCAACGAGGCGACCAGCCCGGACAAGATCGTGCGCGACGCCCAGGGACGCATCCTGACCCTGTACCGCCAGTACGCCAACCAGGGCAATCGCTCGGTCTCCGGCTTCGACATCGACCTGCGCCACGTGCAGCCGCTTGCGGCCTACGGCAAGCTGACGCTCAATGCGCAACTGAGCCGGGTGCTGTCCTTCGAACAGCCGCTGGCCGTGGGCCTGCCCCTGACCGAGGGCGCCGGCAACAACTATTTTGGCTCGATTCCGAAATGGCGCGGTGTGACCGGCCTGACCTGGGACATCCAGGACTGGACCAATACGCTGGTCTGGAACTACATCGACGGCTACGACCAGACCACCCGGCAGGGCGAGCGCGTGAAACCGTATGGAACCTTCGACCTGAACCTGGCGTACCGGGCGAGCGAGGCGGCGACGGTCAGCTTCATCGTGCATAACCTGGGCGACAAGCGGCCGTCGTGGGATTCGTCGACCGCCTTCTTCGACTTCACCCAGGGCGATCCGCGCGGGCGCGTGGCGTCGGTGAAGGTCAATTACCGGTTCTAAGGAAGGCGCCGGGGCGCAGCGGCTTCGGTCGAACCGGCGGCCGCTTCGCGCCATTCTTTCTTCGATTCGTCGCACCCCGGCTTGCCGCCGGTGCGACTGCTGGGCACAATGGCTTCCATCTTGTCGATCCATGAAGGCCAGCCAGCATGTCGAGTCTTACGCTTCCCATCCTTCCCCGGCGCCTGTCGCGCCCGCGCCGCCTGCTGGCGGACCTGCCGCTGTCGATCGGCATCAGCGCGCTGCTGGCGGCCTTCATCAGCCTCGTTTCCGGCCAGTTCCTCGAGAACCTGCTGGTCTCGATCCTGATCGGCTGTATCTCCTTCACCCTGGTCAATGGCGGACGCCTGCTGTTCTGGGACCGGCCGAACTGGGGCGTGCGCGAATGGGCGCCGTTCATGGCGCTGGCGGTGGTCGCGTCCCCGGTGGCGCACTTCTTCGGGCTGCACCTTGCCGGCCTGCTGCTGGACATCCGCACGCCGACCCTGGCCGAGTACCCGACCGTGGAACGCATCAGCATGGTCCTGTTCACCCTGCTGGGGACGACCCTGATGGTGGTGCTTGTCATGAACCGCGAGCGGGTGCGCCGTATCGAGGACGAGCATGCCCAGGCCCGGCTGCGCGCCGAGATCATCGAGCGCCAGGCCTTGCAGTCGCAATTGCGGCTGCTGCAGGCCCAGATCGAACCGCATATGCTGTTCAACACGCTGGCCAACCTGCAGGGCCTGATCGCCATCGATCCGGACCGCGCCAGCGAGATGCTGGACCAGCTGATCCAGTACCTGCGCGCCACCCTGAGCGTCTCGCGCTCCGAGACCACGACGCTGGAGCAGGAATTCGCCGCGATGCAGGCCTACCTGGGCCTGATGGGCGTGCGCATGGGCGAGCGGCTGGCCTATCGCCTCGAGCTGCCGCCGGAATTGCGCACCGCGCGCCTGCCCACGATGCTGCTGCAGCCGCTGGTGGAAAACGCCATCGTGCACGGCCTGGAGCCCAAGGTCGACGGCGGCGAGGTGGTGGTGACCGCCATCGCTCGCGGCGACAGCCTCGAGATCGAGGTGCGCGACAGCGGACTCGGGCTGGGTCAGCTGCCACCGCGCCGCGGCGGCAGTGGGGTCGGCGTATCGACCACCCGCGAGCGGCTGGATGTACTGTACGGCGAACGCGCCGCGATCACCCTCACGCCAGCCGAACCGCAAGGTACGCTGGCCCGACTGACTCTTCCATTGGAGACCACCGCATGACCCGCGCTCTGATTGCAGAAGACGAACCGATCCTCGCCGCCACCCTGGCCAAGACCTTGCAGGGCCTGTGGCCAGAGCTGGAGATCGTGGCCACGGCGCCCAATGGGCTGGCGGCGGTGGAGCAGGGCCTGGCGTTGCGTCCGGAGATCCTGTTCCTCGATATCCGCATGCCGGGCCAGACCGGGCTGGAGGCGGCCGAGGAGCTGGCCGAGCGCTGGGAAGGACCGCATCCGTTCCCGCACATCGTGTTCGTGACGGCGTTCGACGATTATGCGGTCGAGGCTTTCGAGCGGGCGGCGGTCGATTATGTGCTCAAGCCGGTGAGCGCGGGACGGCTCGGCAAGACCGTGGAGCGCCTGCGCGCGCTGGTGGACGCGCCCAGCGCACCGGTCGCCGGCGCGCCCTGTGCGGATACGCTCGGCCAGTTGCTGGGCCAGCTCCAGGCGCTGTTGCCGACCACGGCGGCGCCCGAGCGCTTGACCATGGTGCGCGCGGCGGTCGGCAATGTCGTGCGCATGATTCCGGTGGCCGACGTCGTGTTCTTCCAGGCGGTCGACAAGTATGTGAACGTGGTGACGGCGGACAGCGAGGCGCTGATTCGGGTGCCGCTGAAGGACTTGTTGCCGCAGCTCGATCCGGAGCAGTTCAGGCAGGTCAGCCGCAGCATGGTGGTCAATATGGCGTGCGTGGCGAGTGCCGGGCGGGACGATCTAGGCAAGGTGACCCTGAATTTGCGTGGGAGGACGGACAAGCCGCGGGTCAGTCCGGTGTATGCGCATTTGTTCAGGCAGATGTAGTACGGCGCGGGCTACTCGACGTCAGGGAAAAAGAAGACGCTATCGATCTCCCCGTCATACTTGTCCGCCTCGAGTACCAATAGATAATCCGGGCCATACATGCTGCTCACCGTATCCGGGCCAACCACATAGGCTAGATTCGTATCATAGTCGTAGTAACTGGTCTGGGGTCCGAGAAGCGCCTCGATGTCCTTCCGCTTGAAACCCGAGACATCGTACTGCTCGAGAAATGACGCGGTCATCTCGGCTCGCTGAATTTGAGAGGCATTTGCCCAGGCCTGCACACTGAATTCGCGTGTCCCGAGCTTTCGTGCCTGGCGTTCGACTGAGTACCACCAGCTATATGCGAGCGTCAGCAGCGTAGCGAGGGCTGCCAGGATCAGATACGCCAGGAACCGATGCTTGAGTAGCTGCCTGTGTGCTTGCATAGCATCTACTTGACCTCGGGGACAAATTGTACCCGTTCGATCCGGCCATTATTCTTGTTCGCTTCAAACGCCCACAGATAACCTTTTCCGTGAATACTGCTGACTGTGTCTGGTCCGACGAAATAGGCTGGGTTATTGTCGTAGTAATAATACCCGGTAGAGGGCCCCAGGATTTTCTCGACCTGGCGCCGGTCCAGCGTTGTTGCGTCATATTGCCGCAAAAATGACGCAGTCATTTGGCCCCGTTCTATCCGCGTTGCCGCAGCCCACGCCTCTGGCGAGAACTCACGTTGCCCCAGCTTCGTTGCCTGTTCGAGGACCGCATCCTGCGAACACGCAGAGAGGACAAGCGACACTGACAGTGCAGCGAGAATGTAGTGCATACCAGTATCCTAACGTTCGATAACCTTGAGACGGCCAGAGCGGAGTGCTTCCATGCATCGCAAGATCAGTATCTGATTTGGACCCCCGTAACGACCAATGTTCAGACCGACAGCGTTATTGTGCAAATCCATCGCTTTTTCGTCTGGAGGATTATCCGGAAATGCCTCATGCGCGTTCGTGTATCGCAACGCGCTGGCATACTCGATGTCTCGCGCAAGAAGCGCGGACCAAAAACAGTGCCGGAATGCGTCGCCTGGCGTATTGCGCCGATCCCCGGGAAATCGGGGCTCGCTTTCGAGTAAGGCGCGTTGGGAGGCCCGCTTGATGACCGCAATCTGTTCGGGGAAAATAGCAAGATGAATTTTCTCACTCGCCGTCAGTTTTTGGAACGAATCCGAATACGTCGTCGTCATGAGGGTCCTCTCGATAACAGGCGCTCAGAGTATTTCATAGCTCTGCGCCGGCGCTCTTGGTCATGCTCAAGGGGAGCGCGTTCCGGGATCGGCTGATCAATCCGGGGGCGTCAGCGAACTCCGAATTGAGTAAAATGCCACCTTTCGCCCAACCAGATCACACGATGGAACTCCGCGCCGCCGCGCTGCACGCGCTGCTCGAAACCGATCCCGCCACCAAGGCCCAGGCCGTCGCCGCGCTGGCCGCTGCCGTCAAGGTGGGGAGCGTGCGCATCGACACCGAGGCCGCCATCGAAGCCCCTCCCGGCATCCCCGGCCGCCCGGCGCGCCCCGAACTGGTCCCGCCGCTGCAGGTCGGCCGCCGCTCGATGGCCACCCCGGAAGGCCGCGCCATGCTGGTCCACGCCCTGGCCCACATCGAGTTCAACGCCATCAACCTGGCGCTCGACGCGCTGTGGCGTTTCAAGGGTATGCCGGCGCAGTTTTACCTCGACTGGCTGCGCGTGGCCGACGAAGAGGCGCTGCACTTCACGCTGCTGAGCGCGCACCTGGCGACGCTGGGCCATGCCTACGGCGATTTCCCTGGCCATGACAGCCTGTGGGAGATGGTCGCCAAGACCAGCGACGACGTGATGGCGCGCATGGCCCTGGTGCCGCGCACGCTGGAGGCGCGCGGGCTGGATGCGATTCCGCCGCTGCGCAAGAAGATCGCCCAGGCCGGCGATCTGGCAGCGGCGCTGATCCTCGACCGCCTGCTGGTGGACGAAGTAGGGCATGTCGAGATCGGCAACCGCTGGTACTTCAGCCTGTGCGCGGAGCGCGGCCTGGAGCCGATCGCCACCTATGACGCGCTCACTGCGCGCTACAAGGCGCCAGTCCTGAAAGGCCCATTCAATATCGAAGGCCGGCGCCAGGCCGGCTTCACCGAGGCCGAGCTGCAGCGTTACCGCTGATGGAGACGGGCTTCCTCCTGACGCGCCACTGGCGCGATACCGCCGCCGGTTGCGAAGTCGAGTTCTGGCTCGCCACCGATGCCGGGCCGCGCCGCCTGCGCCTGCCCGTCCAGACACCGGTTGCCTTCATCCCGGAAGAGCAGCGCGCCACGGTCGAACAGCTCCTGCATGATGAGCGCGGATGGGAGCTGCGTCCGCTCGACCTGCTCGACTTTCGCCACCGGCCGGTGGCCGGCCTGTATTGCCGCAAGTACCGCCAGCTGCTGCGTATCGAAAAGAGCCTGCGCCAACATGGCCTGGACATGTTCGAGGGCGACGTGCGCCCGCCCGAGCGCTATCTGATGGAGCGCTTCATCACCGCGCCGGTGAGCTTCGCCGGCACGCCGGTCGATGGCGATCCGCTGCTGCTGGTCGACGCCGTCCTCAAGCCTGCCCCAGGCTACCGGCCAAAAATCCGTACCGTATCGCTCGACATCGAGACCACCTTCCAGGGCGAGCTTCGCTCGATCGCGCTCGAGGGTTGCGGCCAGCGCCAGGTCTACATGCTCGGCCCGCCGAACGGCGCCGGTGGCGAACGCACGCCTGCCTACAACCTGGATCTCGAATACTGCGACACCCGGCTGGCGCTGCTAGACCGGCTGGAAGAATGGTTCATCCGGCACGACCCGGACGCGATCATCGGCTGGAACCTGATCCAGTTCGACATGCGCGTGCTGCAGAAGCACGCCGAGCGCTACAACCGCCCGCTGCGCCTGGGCCGCGACGGCAGCGCCATCGAGTGGCGCGAGCATGGCGGCAAGCAGGAACACTACTTCATCTGCATCGCCGGCCGACTGGTAATCGACGGCATCGACGCCCTGCATTCCGCCACCTGGAGCTTCCCGTCGTTCAGCCTCGAGAACGTGTCGCGCACCCTGCTGGGCGAAGGCAAGGCGATCGACAATCCGCACGACCGCATGGCCGAGATCGACCGCATGTTCGCCGAGGACAAGCCGGCGCTGGCCTGGTACAACCTCAAGGACTGCGAACTGGTCACCCGCATCTTCGACAAGACCAAGCTGATGGACTTCCTGCTGGAGCGCGCCAGCGTGACCGGGCTGGCGGCCGACCGCAGCGGCGGTTCGGTGGCGGCTTTCGAGCACCTGTACATGCCGCTGCTGCACCGCAAGAAGCGGGTGGCGCCGAATATCGGCGACGTCGAGGGCGCCGACAGCCCCGGCGGCTTCGTGATGGATTCGCGCTCCGGCCTGTACGACTCGGTGCTGGTGCTCGACTACAAAAGCCTGTATCCCTCGATCATCCGCACCTTCCTGATCGATCCGCTGGGACTGGTCGAGGGCTTGCGCGAGCCGGAGGAAACCACGGTGCCGGGCTACCGCGGCGGGCGCTTCTCGCGCACGCAGCACTGCCTGCCGGGCATCGTGACCCAGGTCTGGGCCGGCCGCGAGGCGGCGAAAAAGGATGGCAACGCGCCGCTGTCGCAGGCGCTGAAGATCATCATGAACGCCTTCTACGGCGTGCTCGGCACCACCGGCTGCCGCTTCTTCGATCCGCGCCTGGCCTCGTCGATCACGATGCGCGGCCACGACATCATGCACCGCACGCGCGAACTGATCGAGGAGCAGGGCTACCAGGTGATCTATGGCGACACCGATTCGACCTTCGTCTGGCTGGGACGCGAGCACGCCGAATCCGACGCGCGCCGCATCGGCCGGGCGCTGGTCGAGCATGTCAACGGCTGGTGGCGCGACCATCTGCAGGCGGAGCTGGGCATCGCGAGCGCGCTCGAACTGGAATACGACGTGCATTTCCGGCGCTTCCTGATGCCCACCGTGCGCGGCTCGGACGAAGGCAGCAAGAAGCGCTACGCCGGCCTGGCCGCGACGGCCGACGGCGGCGAAGAGATGGTCTATAAAGGCCTGGAGACGGTGCGCACCGACTGGACGCCGCTGGCGCAAGCCTTCCAGCAGGGCCTCTACGAACGCATCTTCAAGGGCCAGCCCTACGAGGATTACGTGCGCGAGCTGGTCGCGCGCATGCTGGGCGGCGAGTGCGACGAAGAGCTCATCTACCGCAAGCGTCTGCGCCGGCCGCTCGAGGAATACCAGCGCAACGTGCCGCCGCACGTGCGCGCCGCGCGCATGGCGGACGAACACCACCTGCGCCAGGGCCGCCCCGCGCTCTACCGCAAGGGGGGCTGGATCCGCTATGTGATGACCCTGAACGGCCCCGAGCCGATGGAAGCGCGCCACGCCGCCATCGACTACGAACACTACCTCACGCGCCAGCTCGAACCCATCGCCGACGCCATCCTCCCCTTCCTGGGCGACAGCTTCGCCAGGCTCACCAGCCCGCAGCAGACGCTGTTCTAGCCAGCAGCCCAGGCACGCCGCACGCAGCGCCGCGGCGCCGCAATACTGCGGTGCATGAGGTAGCGGCTGCCCGGCATGCGCAGGGCGCCGGCGAACAACAGGTCGCGCCACAGGCCCTGGCCATCGGCCTGGAAGCAGGGCGTCAGGGCCCGGCTCAGGGCCTGCAGGCGCGCACCGTGCGCAGCCGGCTCTTCGAATAGCGAGCCAGTCCCTCGACCGGACCGGCGGCCTGCACGCAGGCGGCCAGCGCCAGCGCGTCCTGCACCGCCAGCGTCGTGCCGAGCCCCAGCTGCGGGCTCATGGCATGGGCGGCGTCGCCGACGATGCAGACCGGGCCCGCCGCCAGCCGCGCCGGGCGCGCGTGGTGGTAGCTGGCAAAAGCGAGCTGCTCATGCGCGTGGATGCGCTCGACCACCGGCTGCGCGGCGGGCCAGAGCGCCGCCACGCCCTGTGGCTGGATCAGCACGCCGGCGCCGAGCGTGGCCAGCGACGGGTGTTTCTCGAACACGTCGACCGCATGCCCTGCGCGGGCAAAGGCGATCGCCGTGGCCAGGCCGGCGGTGCCGGCGCCGACGATGCCGATCCGGTGGCGGGTCAGGATCCAGCTCGCATATCTAGCCTCGTGGAAACTTTTTAAAGGGTAGTATAACGCGACGCATGACTTGTCGTTCGGTCACGCGTTGGAAACATCGGCTCGCTAGACTGCCGGCACGTTTGCAACCGGAGACCAATGTGGACCGTCGTGGCTTTTTACGTAGTAGCGCCTATTTCACCGTGGCCGGCGCGGGCAGCCTGCTCGCCGCCTGTGGCGGCTCGGATGACACCCCGCCGCTGGGCAGCTTCACCTTCCCGCTGGGCGTGGCCAGCGGCGACCCGAAAGAGGGCAGCATCGTGTTCTGGACCCGCTGCGCGCCCCGGACCGGCAACCAGGAAGTCGAGCTGCGCCTGGAGGTCGCGCTCGACGCCGCCTTCACCCAGGTTGCCGGCGTGGTCGAGCTGAAGGCGCTGGCGGCCTACGATCATACGGTCCGCGCCAAGCTGACCGGCCTGGCCCCGGCCACGCGCCATTACTACCGCTTCCGCGCCGGCGCCGACCTGAGCCCGGTAGGCCAGGCCAGGACCGCGCCGGCCGCCGCCAGCACGCCGGCGCAGATGCGCTTTGCCTGGATGACCTGCCAGGACTGGAGCATCAACCACTGGGCCGCGATGGGCATGATGGCCAGCGAAGAACTGGATTTCATCGTGCACCTGGGCGACTACGTCTACGAGACCGTCGGCGCCGACTTCCAGACCGGTCGCGCCGAGCCTGCGCACGGCCGGATCAACCTGCCGGATGGCGTCACCCTGGCCGGCGGCGGACGCTACGCCAATACCCTGGCCGACTACCGCACCCTGTACCGCACCTACCGCGGCGATGCGCGCCTGCAGGCGCTGCACCCCAAGTGCCCGATGATCGTGATCTGGGACGACCACGAATTCTCGGACGACTGCTGGCAAGACCATCAAACCTACGACAACGCCAACCGGCAGCAGACCTCGCGCCGTCGCAACGCGACCCAGGCCTGGGCCGAATACATGCCGGTGGACTGGGGCGACGTGTCGTTCGACCTGGACAAGGCCGGCTACGACAATATCCGCATCTACCGGGATTTCCGCTTCGGCACCCTGATGCACCTGGTGATGACCGACCAGCGCCTGTACCGCGACGACCACGTGGTCAACGAGGCCGCCTACGCACAGATGCTGCAGGGCGATCCAGTCGCCGGCGACGACTCGATCGGTTCGCGCTACTTCGTGCCGCAGCCGCTGCTGGCCCAGTTCGAGGCCGGCGCCAGGGCCGCGCTTGGCCGCAACCCGGGCCTGTTGGGCGCAACCCAGACGCAGTGGTGGAAGGACACCATGAAGGCGTCCAACGCCACCTGGAAGGTGTGGGGCAACGAAGTCACCCTGAACCGCATGTGGATGGACATGCGGACCCTGGCCCCGGCCCCGTTCAACAACCTGTACATCGTCAATGCCGACGGCTGGGACGGATTCCCTTCCTACCGCGCCGAGATGCTGGGGCACCTGGCCAGCAATAATGTAAAGAACGTGGTGGCGATCACCGGCGACCTGCACGCCTTCCAGTGCGGCGTGGTCTATGACAACAACGATCCGGCCAGTGGCCGCCCAGTGGCGGTGGACTTCGTCAGCGCCGGCATCAGCAGCTCCTCGTTCTACCAGTACCTGCGCGCCGGCGCCGGCGGCACGCCGCTGGCGCCGCTGGTGGCCACGCCGCAGGGTTTCGACCAGGTGCTGCGGATGAACAATCCGGCCTTCGCCTACGCCGACCACGATGCCCAGGGCTTTGCGGTGGCGACCGTGACGCCGGCGTCGTTCAGTGTCGTGTTCACCAAGGTCAAGCCCCTGGACAGCGCGGGCGCCGCGCCATCGGCGCCGCTCGCCAAGCGCACCCGCATCACGCTGGCCAGCGGTTTGACCACCCCGCGCGTCGAAGACAATATCGCCTGAGCAGCACGATCTCGCCGCGGTGCGCCTGCACTGCGGCGCAATTGTTTGCGATCGGCGTATATTCCACTTGCGGGAGGATGTAACGATTCGTGGTTTTTTTGCACCGACACCATCAAATTCACCGCTGCTTGCGCCTTGTATTGACCCAAGGACGAACGGCGCGTCTACAATGACTTCCGCAATGGTTTCCGTGCAGCACTATTAATCCAGGATGGAACATGAAATCGGTACAACAAGAAGTCGACGAACGCAGCAACCTGACCGGCACCAACAAATTCGAGCTGCTGCTGTTCCGCCTGGGCGGCGACGAGCAGGGCAACCATAACGAACTGTTCGGCATCAACGTGTTCAAGATCCGCGAGATCGTCGCCATGCCCGAGATCACGGCGGTGGCCGGCGCGCCGCAGCACGTGCTGGGCGTGGTCAACCTGCGCGGCCAGATCATCCAGGTGCTCGACCTGCCGGGCATCACCGGCGTCAAGCCCAAGACCGGCCTGAACATCATGCTGGTGACCGAGTTCGCGCGCACCACCCAGGCCTTCGCGGTCGAGAGCGTCGAGGAGATCGTGCGCCTCGACTGGAGCCAGGTCATGACCGCCGAGCACAGCGCCGGCAGCGGCATGGTGACCAGCATCGCCCGCCTGCCGGAATACGACGGCCAGCCGGCGCGCCTGGCGCAGGTGCTTGACGTGGAAACCATCCTGCGCAACCTGAACCCGACCCACGAGCGCGAGAACATGGAACAGGCGGTGGGCGCCAAGATCGCCATCAAGCCGGGCGCCGTGATCCTGGCGGCCGACGATTCGGTGGTGGCGCGCGCGCTGATCGAGCAGGGCCTGGACGCCATGGGCCTGCCGTTCATCATGACCAAGAGCGGCAAGGAGTGCTGGGACCAATTGGGCGCGATCGCCGCCGCGGCCGAAGCCGAAGGCCGCACCGTGTACGACCGCGTGGCGATGGTGCTGACCGACCTCGAGATGCCCGAGATGGACGGCTTCACGCTCACCCGCAACATCAAGTCGAGCAACCGTTTCGGCCAGCTGCCGGTCGTGATCCATTCCTCGCTGTCGGGCACCACCAACGAGGAACACGTCAAGAACGTGCGCGCCGACGCCTACGTGGCCAAGTTCTCGGCCGAAGACCTGTCGCGCACCCTGCGCAAGGTGCTGGGAGGCTGAGTGTTCCCGGGGCGTCACGCCGCGCATGTCACGATGTTATGATGCGGCCGTGATCCCCGAACTCTCCCAACTGCGCATCCTCGACAGCCTGCTGCGCGAAGGCAGCCTGACCCGCACCGCCGAGCTGCTCGGCATGACCCAGCCCACCGTCAGCCGCGCGCTGGCCAGGCTGCGGCGCCATTTCGGCGACCCGTTGTTCGTGCGCTCGGGCCAGCGCATGCAGGCCACCGCGCGCGCGCTCGAACTGGCCGGCCCGGTCGCGGCGGTGCTCGACGCCGCCCGTCAACTCGATAGCGGCCCGGCCGTGTTCGATCCGCTGGCGGCCACCCGGTCCTTTGGCCTGTACATGGTCGACGGCGCGGTGGTGAACATCCTGCCGCAACTGCTCGACGGCCTGGCGCGGATGGACAACGGCGCGACCGGCCTGCAGCTGCGCAGCGTCCATATCGACCCCGGCTCGCTCGAAGCGCAGCTCGAGCGCGGCCACGTCGATCTCGCCATTGGCCGCTATCCTGGCCTGGTCAACAATATCCGCCAGCGCAAGCTGTGGGACGACGACTACGCCTGCCTGATGCGGCCCTCGCATCCCTGCGCCGGTCGGCTCGACCGCGAGGCTTATATCACCCATCGCCACGTGCTGATCGAGATGGAGCACACCAGCCAGCACAACGTCGCCATCACCCGCAAGCTGGAGACGCTGCTCGAACCCACCCGCATCCTGTGCCATGTGCCGAGCTTTACCTCGGCCGCCCACATCGCGCTGCACACCGACGCCATCGCCACCATTCCGCGCCGCCTGGCGCGGCCGCTCGCGCGCGACCTCGGGCTGGTGCTGGCGCCGGCGCCGATCGAGCTGCCGTCGCTGCAACTGTCGCTCTACTGGCACGAGCGCAGCCACCGCGACCCGGCCAACCGCTGGCTGCGCGAATTCGTGCTCGCCACGCTGGCCGGCACGCCGGATGCATCCGCCGGTCATGCGGATTCTGCATGATGTGCATGGCAGTGACCGCATGGCCTAAATAACTCAGAGCAACTATGCTTCGGCTATTCCGATTTTTTGCCGAGGCATTTCATGCTTTCTTCTACTGCCGCGCCGCGTGTGGCGCTGCTGTCGGCGCTGTTGTCTACACTTCTATTGCTGGCCGGTTGCGTCTCGATGGGACCGCAGCCGCAGCGAGCCAGCCTGAACCTTGGTGCAGCCCCGAATTCATCGCGCGCTATTGATTCGTTGACAAGCGAGGCCGCCGCTTGGCCCGCGCAGGACTGGTGGCGCGCCTACGGCGACCCCCAGTTGGACCGGCTGGTGGAAGGCGCCCGCGCGGCCAGCCCGACTGTCGCCGGCGCGCTCGCCCGGGTGCGCCAGGCGGCCGCGCTCGAAGGCTTGGCGGCATCGGCGCTGGCGCCGCAGGCCAATGCCTCGGTGCGTACCACGCGCCAGCGCTACAGCGAGAACGGCAGCGTGCCCAAGCCGCTGGCGGGCAGCTGGCAATGGGTGAACGATGCCGGCGTCAGCCTGGGCTATGAGCTCGATTTTTGGGGCAAGAACCAGGCCGCCGTGACGGCCGCCGCCGGCCGCGTCAATGCGCGCCAGGCCGAAGCGGAAGCCGCCAGCCTCGCGGTATCCACTGCCGTGGTGCAGGCCTACCTGCGGCTGGACCACCTGTACGCGCAGCGCGACCTGGCCGAGCAGGAGCTGCGCCAGCGCAGCCGCATCCTGGAGCTGGTGCAGCAGCGTGTCTCCGCCCAGCTCGACAGCAAGGCGGAATTGAAGCAGGCCGAGATCGGCGTGCCGGCCGCGCGCGGCCAGATCGCGGCGCTCGACGAAGCGCTGGCGCTGACCCGCGGCCAGATCGTGGCGTTGGCCGGCCAGGGCCAGGATGGCGCCGCCGACATCGCCCGCCCGCGGCTGCACCTCGCGCGGCCGGCCGGCGCGCCGGCCGACATACCCGCCGCCTTGCTCGGCCGGCGCCCGGAGCTGGTAGCGCTGCGCTGGCAGGTGGAAGCGGCCAGCGGCGAGATCGACGTCGCCAGGGCGCAGTTCTACCCGACCGTGAACCTCACCGTCTCGGGTGGCCTGGCCAGCCTGGGTTTCGACCGCCTGCTGCAGGGCGGCAGCCGCAGCTTCGCGGCTGGCCCGCTGGTAACCCTGCCGCTGCTCGACGGCGGCCGGCTGCGCAGCAACCTGGGCGCGCGCAACGCCGAATTCGACATCGCGGTGGAAAGCTACAACGCGGCCGTGGTCGAGGCGCTGCGCGACGTGACGGCGCAACTGACGTCGCTGCGCTGGCTGGACGAGCGGGCGCGCGAGCAGGAACAGGCGCTGGGCGCCGCCGAGCAGGCCTATGAGCTGGCCGAACAGCGCTACCGCGCGGGGCTCGGCAACTTCGTGCAGGTCCTGATCGCCGAAACGCAGGTCGTGGCCCAGCGCCGCGGCCAGGCCGAGCTGGATGCCCGCGCCTATGAACTGGACGTCAACCTGGTGCGCGCCCTCGGCGGCGGCTACCACTGAGAAGGTCGAAAGAACCCATGGAACCCAAGAATACGCACACCATTCCCCAGGGCCGCCGCAAGTTGGCGTTCGGCCTGAGCGCCGCCGTGCTGGCAGTCGCCGGCGGCATCGCCTGGTCCTCGCCCGAGGTACTGGGCATCGGCTGGAACAGCCAGCACACCGAAGACGCCTATGTCGAGGGCAACCTGGTGCAGGTGACGCCGCAGGTGGCCGGCACCGTCACGCGCATCGCGGCCGACAACACCGATTTCGTGCGTCCAGGCGAGGTGCTGGTGCAGCTGAACGAGGTCGATGCGCGCCTGGCCCAGGACCGGGCCGAGGCGGCGCTGGCCAAGTCGGCGCGCCAGGTGCGGGCCCAGTTCGCCGGCGTCGAGCAGTTGCGGGCGACGGTCGCCCAGCGCGAGGCCGACCTGGGCAAGGCGGGCAGCGACCTCGAACGGCGGCGCAAGCTGGCCGACACCGGCGCCGTCTCGGGCGAGGACATCCGCCACGCCGAGGACGCGGTGGCCGCCGCGCGCGCCGCGCTCACCGCCGCGCGCCAGCAGGCCGGCGCTGCGCTGGCCTTGGTGGATGGCACCACGGTCGAGAGCCATCCCGACGTCCAGGCCGCGATCGCCCAGCTGCGCGACGCTTCGCTCGGCCTGGCCCGTACCACGCTGGCGGCGCCGGTAGGCGGCATCGTGGCCCGCCGCAATGTGCAGATCGGCCAGCGCGTGGCCCAGGGCATGCCGCTGATGGCGATCGTGCCGCTGGATCAGATGTGGGTTACGGCCAACTTGAAAGAGACCCAGTTGAAGGACGTGCGCATCGGCCAGCCGGTGGCGGTCACCGCCGACGTGTACGGCAGCGATGTCGTCTTCCATGGCCGCGTGGTCGGCCAGGAAGCCGGCACCGGCAGCGCCTTCGCGGCGGTGCCGGCCCAGAACGCGACTGGTAACTGGATCAAGGTGGTGCAGCGGGTGCCGGTGCGCATCGCGCTGGATCCGAAGGACCTGGCGCGCCATCCGCTGCGCCTGGGTCTGTCGATGAAGGTGGCGATCGATACCAGCAGCAAGGCGGGCTTGAGCCTGATGCAGGCTGGCGCCGTGCGCCAGCAATACAAGACCGTCGTGTTCGAGACCGAGTCGCATGGCGCCGACGAGGCGATCCGGCGCGCGCTCGGCAGCCCGGGCGCGGTGGCGGCGCGTTGATGGAAAGGGCAGGCGATGCACGCCCCGGCTAGTGTACATATCCCACGTCCAGCACTGCTGGCCGCGATCTTCGTGTTCAACTTCATCGAATTCCTGTCGACCGGGATGACGGTGTTCGCGGCGCCGGCCATCATGGGCCACGTCGGCGCGTCGCCCGAGGAATACGCGACCGTCTCGGCGCTGTACGCGGCGGTGGCGGTGCTGTCGATTTCTCAGCTGACGGTGCTGTTGCAGCGCCTCGGCTGGCGCAACTACCTGCTGGGCGCGGTGCTGTGCTATATGCTCGGCGCCTGGCTGTGCGCGACCAGCGGCAGCGTGGCCGCCTTCGCCGGCGGACGCCTGCTGATGGCGCTGGGCGGCGGCGTGTTCATGACGGTCTCGCGCATGATGGTCAACCTGATCCCGCCATCGCCGCAGCGCCTGCAGGGTATCGCGGCCTTCGGCGGCGCCCTGTCGTGCGGGCTGGCGCTGGGACCGTGGGCGGCATCGGCCATGCTGTCCCACGAAGCCTGGGGCGGGATGTTCCTGGCGCTGGCCGCGCTGGCCACGCTGGGTGCGTTGATCGCGACACGCTGGCTGCCGCAGGACGCCGTTACGCTCGATGGCAGTCCATCGCGCATGCATGTGCCGGACGCGGTCCTGCTCGGCCTGGGCGCCGCCGTGACCTTGTATGCGCTGCAGCACCTGACCTACGACTGGCATGGCGAGCGGACGCCGCTGATGTGGCATCTGGCGCTTGGCGTCACCCTGCTGGCGGCCTTCGGCGTGGTGCATGCGCGGCGCAGCGACCCCTTCCTGCATCTGCGCATCCTGAAAAGCCCGCGCTACCGGCTCGGGTTGTTGATCTTCAGCGTCTGCTACGCCGTGCTGGGCATGGTCAACACACTGCTGCCGCAGGTGCTGCAGAAGGGCCTGGGCGTGGGCCTGGAGCAGGCGGGCGAATTGCAGGGCATCGGCCTGCTGTCGACGCTTGTCGCCTTCGTCTCGATGCTGGAACTGGTCAAGCGCAAGCCACATCCGACCAAGTTCTACGTCACCGGCTTCCTGATGCTGGCGCTGCTGGCCTGGCGCTTCGCGACCCTCGACCCGCGCGCCCATGCCTGGGATGCGGTGACGTTCTGGCTCGGCCTGTTCGGCGCCTTCCTGACGCTCGGGATGGCGACCACGGCGATCCACTCGTTCAAGGACCTGCAGGCGGACAATGTGGTGTTCTCGAACGCGCAGCAGCTGAAGAACATGCTGGGGCAGGCGGGGCTGGCGCTCGGCGTGGGGCTGACCAATATCGGGCTGCAGGAAAGAAGTGCACTGCATGCGTCGCGCCTGGGCGAGAAGGCGTCAGCGCTCGGCGACGGCGGCGCCGCGCTGGCGCGTCAGGCCGGCCTGCTGGCGGGGCAGGACCTGTTCTGGATCGTGATGTGGGTTGGATTGGCGGGCGCGGTGCTGCTGGCGCTGCAGCGCCGCTTCGACTGACGCGGCAAACGATATATGGCGTGCTGGCGGCACGCCTTGCGATCAGTCGGTTTCCTGGCTCGATCGCAGGCGTGCGATCTCCTCCCGCGCCAGGTTGATCTGCTGCGCCTTATCGGTGGCGAATTCCACGATAAGCTCGTCCATGCCGCTGAATTTATCGGGATGGAAGATCTGAATCCGCTTCTTGTAGGCCAGCTTGATGTCCTCGTCCGACGCGTCGGGGCCCACCTTCAATATCTGGTAGGGGTCGAACGTTTCCTCCTTCACCGCGGCCGGCTTGGCCGACTTGCGCAGCGCCTTCTTGAGCGCCCTGATGCGGCGTTTCTGGTCGCGGAAGATCTCCTCGAACGACAGGATCATGCTTCCGTATTCTTCCTGCACCCAGGTGAAGTCGTAGGTGGCGCGCAGGTTCTTGAGCAGGTAGTTGCCGTGGGCGCGGCGACCCACGCCATCGAACACCTCGATCGCAATGCCGGGATAGCGCTTTACGAACCGTGTCTTGAACTCGGTCACAGTGCCCTCCGCCTTGAATCGGGTCTTCCAATAGTCAGGGAGGGTAGTGGCGTTGCCTGCGAGGGATACGCGGATCCCGTCGACCTGATGAATACTCTGTTCCAGTCCGCTCAAATTAGCCATCGATATTCCAGTAACACCGTTTGATTGAGAAGGCCTGCCATGAAATGATGGCGCTGCCAGCAAATTTCCATCAGACAAGATGATACCTGACATAAGGACTGGTGCCGGCAGTTTCGAGGCCGTTACCGGATTGGACGTGTAGCCGCAGAGCGGCACTGGAACGAGGTGCGAGGCAGCCCGCGCTCTACGCGTGCACCGCGCGTCGAGCGAAACTTCTACACTGCGGTCATGCACATGACCACCCCGCGGCGCCGCATCCTGCTGCTCGGCGCCACCGGCTTTGGCCTGATCGCCGTCTGCTACGGATTCGCGCGCTTCGCCTTCGGCCTGTTCCTGCCGCGGATCGCGGCCGATCTCGGCCTGTCCTCGTCCCTGGGCGGCACCATCGCCGGCGGCTCCTTCCTCGGCTTTTGCCTGGCGATCGTGGTGGCGGCCCGCTGCACCGAGCGCCTGGGGGCACGGCCTGTCGCCGTCGCAGCCGGCCTGGTGGCGGCCGCCGGCCTGCTGGGGATCGCGTTCGCGCCGTCGGCCTCCTGGCTCGGCGCGGCGGTGATCTTCGCCGGCATGAGTACCGGCCTGGCGTCGCCGGCGCTGGCGGCGGCGGTGACGGCGATGGCGCCGCCGGCCAGCCGCGACACCTGCAATACGGCGATCAACGCCGGCACCAGCGCTGGCGTCGCGCTCTCCGGCCCGGTCGCGGTCATGATGGGCGCCGACTGGCGGCTGGCGTTCGCCGGTTTCGCCGCGGCGGCGTCGGCGATGTCCCTTGCCACGCTGGCCGTCCTGGCTGGCGGCAAGCAGGCGCCGGCCACGCCCGGCCCGTTGCTGCCGGCGTTCACTCCCGACCTGAAACGCCTGGTGATGGCCGCCTTGCTGACCGGCGCCGCGAGCACCGTCGTCTGGAGTTTCGGCGGTGAACTCGCGAAGACCAACCTCGGATGGGACAGCGGGAAGGTGGGCATGCTGTGGACGGCGATGGGCGCCGCGGGCCTGGCCGGCGCCGCGGCGGGCTACCTGGTGGCCCGCGCCGGGCTGCGCGCCATCCACCTTGGTTTTCACCTTGCCATGGCGGCGTCGATCGTGGCCGTCGGCTGCGAGCTGGGGAGTCCGGCACTGGTATTTGGCGGCGGCGCAGTCTTCGGCGCCGCCTACCTGATGCTGACCGGCGTGTATCTGGTCTGGGGCATCTCGGCGCTGCCGGAGCGGCCCGCCGCCGGCGTGACGGTCGCCTTCCTGGCGCTGACGGTGGGCCAGGCGCTCGGCGCGCCGGTATTCGGGTTTGCCCTGGACTATCTGCCGGCAGATGCCCTGGTGGCGGCGTTTGCCATGCTGGCCTGCGTGGCCGGTGCGATCCGGCGGCCTAATTGACACCGATAAACAGCGCCGCCCGGCGCCAGCCTCGGGAGGCCGGCGCCGGGCGGCGCCTTGTTACAACCAACTGCGGGGCGATAGGTCAGTCTTCCTGGAACGCCTCTTCGCGCTTCTTGCGCAGCGACGGCAGCAGCACGACGATCATCGCCGCGGCGGCCAGGCCCAGCATCACGCCCGAGATCGGGCGTTCGATGAACACCATCGGATCGCTGCGCGACAGCAGCAGGGCGCGGCGCAGGTATTCTTCCATCATCGGGCCGATGATGAAGCCGAGCAGCATCGGCGCCGGTTCCAGTTCCAGCTTGGCGCACAGGTAGCCCAGCAGGCCGAATACCGCCATCAGGTAGACATCGAATTCGCTGTTGTTCAGGCTGAACACGCCGATCGCGCAGAACAGCAGGATCGCCGGGTACAGCAGCTGGTAAGGCACCATGATCATGCGCACCCAGATGCCGATCATCGGCAGGTTCAGCACCACCAGGAACAGGTTGCCGATCCACATCGAGACGATCAGGCCCCAGAACAGGCCGGGCTGCTCGGTCATCACGGCCGGACCCGGCTGGATGCCCTGGATGATCATCGCGCCGATCATCAGCGCCATCACCGGGTTCGACGGGATGCCGAGGGTCAGCATCGGGATGAACGAGGTCTGGGCGCCGGCATTGTTCGCCGCTTCCGGCGCCGCCACGCCCTCGATCGCGCCCTTGCCGAACTGCGCCGAGTTCTTCGACACCTTCTTTTCGAGCGAGTAGGAGGCGAACGAGGCCAGCATCGCGCCGCCGCCCGGCAGGATGCCGAGGATGGAGCCGAGGCCGGTCGCGCGCAGCACCGGGGCGATGATGCGCTTGAAGTCTTCCTTGTTCAGCATCAGGCCCTTGACCTTCTTCATCACCAGGTCGCGCGACTCGTCGTGCTCCAGGTTGCGGATGATTTCGCCGATGCCGAACATGCCCATCGCAACGATCACGAAGTTGATGCCGTCCGCCAGCTGCGGCAGGTCGAAGGTGTAGCGCGCCGAACCGGAGTTGACGTCGGTGCCGACCACGCCCAGCAGCAGGCCCAGGAGCACCATGCCGATTGCCTTGAGCAGCGAGCCGCTGGCCAGCACCACCGAGGCGACCAGGCCCAGCACCATCAGCGAGAAGTATTCGGCCGGGCCGAATTCGAGCGCCATGTCGGCCAGCGGCGGCGCGGCCAACGCCAGCAGCACGGTCGCGACCGAGCCGGCGAAGAAGGACGCGATGGCCGCGGTGGCCAGCGCCTTGCCGGCCTGGCCGTTGCGCGCCATCTGGTAGCCGTCGAGGGCCGTCACCACCGACGACGATTCGCCGGGCAGGTTGACCAGGATGGCGGTGGTGGAACCACCATACTGGGCGCCGTAGTAGATACCGGCCAGCATGATCAGGGCCGATTCCGGCGGCAGGCCGAAGGTGGCCGGCAGCAGCATGGCGATGGTGGCGATCGGGCCGAGGCCCGGCAGCACGCCGACCGCGGTGCCGACGAACACGCCGACCAGGCAGTAAAACAGGTTTTGAAGGGTGAACGCCGTCTCGAGGCCGAGGGCGAGGTTGCTGAAGAGTTCCATATTGTATTAATTCCCGCCGAGCCAAGGACCAATGATGGGCATCGGCAAGCCAAGCAGCTTGACGAACAGGCCCACCGCGAACAGTGCACCGCCGACCGCCAGCGCAGATGCCTTGGCCAGGTTGAATTTCTGGCCGGCGTAGCTGCTGATCATGATCAGGAGGATGGTGGCCGGGATCAGGCCCGCGTCGCGCATCAGGAAGCCGAACAGCAGCACGGCGACCAGCACCAGCGCCAGCTCTTTCCAGTACAGGCGGCCGATCGGCTCGCCCGGGCGGAAGAAGGAGCGCAGCAGCGAGGCTGCGCCGACCAGCGACAGCAGGCCGCCGAGCACGGTCGGGAAGTAGGCCGGGCCCATGCGTCCGGCCGTGCCCATTTCATAGTCCTGGCCGATGACGATGGCGCTCAGGCCGAAGAAGAGAAAGACGATGCCGCTCCAAAAATCCTTTGGGTGGCGTATGAATGATGGCACGTGGTAGTCCCCTTTTTTTGTGATGCAAATGCGGTGTTACAGATGCAGTGGTTCGAAGTAGCGGTACGGTTACGGCGGGTACAACAGGTACAACAAAACGCACCGTCCCGGCAGGGCCGGCACGGTGCGCCAATTCAGGTCTTCATGCTCAGTCGGCGAACGCGCCGGCCTTCTTGATGATCGGGCCCCACAGGTCGATCTGCTGCTTCAGGTGGGTGCGCAGGGCTTCCGGCGTGGCCTGGTTGCTCGGCACCGGCTCGGTGCCCAGGTCGTTGAAGCGCTTGATCACGTTCGGGTCGCGCAGCGAGGCGCGCAGCGCATTGGCCAGCGCATCGACGACCGGCTTCGGCGTGCCCTTCGGCGCGTACAGGCCGTGCCAGACGCCGACCTCGAAGCCCGGCAGCGCGCCGGATGCCAGGGTCGGCAGGTTCGGCAGCGACGGCACCACGGTCTTGGTGGTCACGCCATAGGCCTTGATCTTGCCGCTCTTGATCTGGCTGGTGGTATTGGTGGTCTGGTCGCACATGAAGTCCACCTGGCCGCCCAGCAGGTCGTTCATCGCCGGGCCAGTGCCTTTGTACGGCACGGTGGTCAGCTCGACGCCCATCGCGGTCTGCAGCAGCATGCCGCACAGATGCGAGGCCGAACCCAGGCCGGCGTGGGCATAGGTCACCTTGTCCTTGTTGGCCTTGACGTAGGTGATCAGCTCTTTCATGTCCTTGGCCGGGAAGTTGCCGCGCGCGACCACGGTCATCGGCACGTCGGTGATCAGGCCGATCGGCTCGAAGCTGTCGATCGCGTTATAGGGCAGCTTGCGGTACAGGGCCGGTGCGGTCGACTGGCCGATGTGGTGCAGGAACAGGGTGTAGCCGTCGGGCGCCGCTTTCGCCGCGCGCGCCGCGCCGATGGTGCCGCCGGCGCCGCCGACGTTCTCGATGATGATCTGCTGCTTGAGCGTGGTGCCCATCGATTGCGCGACCAGGCGCGCCACGGTGTCGGTCGGGCCGCCGGCCGCGAACGGCACGATCATGGTGATGGTCTTGTTGGGGTAGGCCTGGGCCTGGGCCAGGCCGCTGCCGAAAGCGGCCAGGCACGCGACAGCGCACAGCATCTTGAGCTTCATGTTTGTCGTCCTCGTCATCTCGTTCTTGGTATTGGATGGCAACCTGCACCTTGCCGGTGCATCGCTGCTGGTTGGCGTTGTCTTACGCAGTTGAGGTTGTACCAGTAAACATATTGATATGCAACTACGTGGAACTACGTATGTCGCATAGGTGTGACGAGCGCCGGCGGCGTGTGCCGCCGGCGAGATGATGACTTATTTTCTTTTTCCGTCAGACTGGCGGCGCGACCGGAAGTTCCCGATCGCCCAGCAACAGCTTGGCCGGGGTCATCGGCGTAGTGCGCAGGCGCTTGCCGGTCGCGTGGAAGATTGCGTTCGACACCGCCGCCGCCACACCCACGATGCCGATTTCGCCCACGCCCTTGGCGCCGAGTTGCCTGGTCACGATGCGGTCGTCCTCTTCGACGAAGATGACGTCGATGTCGTGGATGTCGGCATTGACCGCCACGTGGTATTCGGCGAAGTTGTGGTTCATGAAGCGCCCGTAGCGGTGATCGGTATGGGTTTCCTCATGCAGGGCCTGGCTGATGCCCCATACCACGCCGCCGCTGACCTGGCTGGCCGCGGTCTTGGCGCTGATGATGCGCCCGGCCGCGATCGCGCTGACCACCCGTGTCACGCGCACCATGCCCAGTTTCTCGTTGACGCGCACCTCGCAGAACACGGCCGAGTGCACGGCGCGCGCATACTTGCGCTGCTTGAGCATTTGCGGCGTCATGAAGAATTTTTCTTCGACGCGGTCCTTGCCCGCCGCCCGCAGCACGCTCGCGATCTCGACCCGCCGCGCCGGATCCTTCCGGACGAAGATCGCGCCGTCGCCGAATTCGACGTCGCGCATGCGCACGCCGTCGAGCGGTGAGTCCTTGAGGTCGACCGCCAGCTTGAGCAGCGTCTTCTTGAGCTTCTCGCAGGCGCCATGCACGCCCGAACCGACCGTCGCCATATGCGACGAGCCGCCTTCGATCGGCGCCATCGGC
This sequence comes from Telluria beijingensis, assembly GCF_030770395.1. Taxonomy (GTDB): domain Bacteria; phylum Pseudomonadota; class Gammaproteobacteria; order Burkholderiales; family Burkholderiaceae_D; genus Telluria; species Telluria beijingensis. The sequence continues at coordinate 5,049,165 of NZ_CP132480.1, forward strand.
AGGGTCGAGTCGCCCAGCTGGAAGGTCACCTGTTCCAGCGGCAGGCCAAGCTGTTCGGCGGCGACGATCGACATCGCGGTGTAGGTGCCGGTGCCGATGTCGGACGCCGCGCTGCTGACCACCAGCCGGCCGTCGGCATGCATCACGGCCGACACGCGCGCCACCATCACCAGCGAATCCCAGATCCCGGTCGCCATGCCCCAGCCGACCAGTTCTTCGCCGTCGACCATCGAACGCGGTTCGGGCGGTCGCTTGTCCCAGCCGAAGCGCTCGGCGCCCTGGCGGTAGCATTCGCGCAGTTCCTTGGTCGAGTAGGGCTTGTCCTCGATCGGGGCGACGTCGGTATAGTTCTTCAGGCGCAGGGCCAGCGGGTCCATCTTGAGTTCATACGCCAGTTCGTCCATCGCGACTTCGAGCGCGTGCACGCCGTGGGCGGCGCCCGGCGCGCGCATGTCCAGCGGCGTGAAGCGGTCATGCGCCACTACCTGGTAGCCCAGCTTGATGTCCGGGCAGGCGTACAGCTGGCCCGACCAGTTGACGATCACTTCCACGTAGTCCTCGAGGCGCGAGGTCTCCTGAATGGCCTCGTGCCAGATCGCCTTGAGCGTGCCGTCGCGGTCGGCTCCAAGGCGGATGCGGTGCCAGGTCTCGGGGCGGTGGCCGAAGCTGAACATTTGCTGGCGGGTCAGCACCACGCGCACCGAACGCTTCAGTTGCAGCGCCCCCATCACGGCCAGCGGCAGCTGGTATTGCGGACGCAGGCCGGAGCCGAAGGCGCCGCCCACGTAGGGGTTGCGCACCGTGACCTTGTCCTTCGAAATACCGAAGCCGTGCGAGACATACCAGCGGCTGTTCTGCGAGCTTTGCGTCTTGTCGTAGATCGTCAGGTGGCCGTCCTCGCCGTAGATGACGGTCGAGGCGAACATCTCCATCGGATTGTGATGCTCGACCCCGTTGTAGAACTGCGAGTCCACCTTGACCGGCGCATTCGCGAAGGCTTTCTCGCCGTCGCCGGTGGAGCTCGGCGGCGTGAAGCCGGCCTTCATCTTCTTCGGCTCATACGCCTCGTCCAGGCGGTGCAGGTGCTCGGTCTCGTGCTCCTCGACGTCGTAGTGCACGCGCACCAGCGCGGCCGCATGACGCGCCGCCTCGAAGGTGTCGGCGATCACCAGCGCGACCGGTTGGCCGCTGTAGAAAATCTGGTCCGAGAACAGCGGGCGGAACGGCGAGCCGGCCGGCGCCGTCATGTCCTTCCAGGCGATGTCGAATGAACGCATCTTGGGGCGGTTCTCGTGGGTCATCACCGAGATCACGCCGTGCGCGGTGAGGGCGTCGACGGTGTCGATGCGGGTGATGCGGCCCTTGGCCACGGTGCTGCTCACGACCACGCCGTAGCACAGGTCCGGCGCGAAGTACTCGGCCGCGTACTGGGCCTGGCCGGTGACCTTGGCCCGGCCGTCGACGCGCGAGACGGCCATGCCGCTCTTCACGCGGCCGGTGCCGGCGGGGGCGGTCGGTGTGCGCAGTTCTGGAATCAGGTCGGTCATGCTCGGTCTCCTCGGTGTGCTTGTTGCCCGCCGGCGGCCGCGGTGCCGCGGGCGGCCGTGGTCAAAGCCTGGACGATGGCGTTCTTCGCCAGCGCCAGCTTGAAGTCGTTGTGGCCGTAACCCCGTGCTCCTTGCAGGATGGCGTCGGCGGCGCGCATGAAGGCGGCTTCGCCGGGGGCCTCGCCGACCAGCGTTTGTTCCGCGGCTTCGACCCGCCACGGCTTGTGGGCCACGCCGCCCAGGGCGATGCGAGCGGCCTTGATGGCGCCGCCTTCGAGGTCGAGGGCAGCCGCCACCGACACCAGGGCGAAGGCATAGGACAGGCGGTCGCGCACCTTGATGTAGGCGCTGTGGTCGATGAAGCGATCGGCCTGCGGCACGCCGATGTGGGTAATCAGTTCGCCCGGTTGCAGCGTGTTGTCGATTTCCGGACGGTCTTCCGGCAGGCGGTGGAAGTCGGCGAAGGGAATCTCTCGCTTGCCGCTGCTGGACTGCACGTGCACGGTGGCGTCCAGCGCGCGCAGCGCCACGCACATATCCGACGGATGGGTGGCGATGCAGGTTTCGCTCGTGCCCAGGATCGCGTGCTGGCGGTTGACGCCATCGCGCGCCGGGCAACCGGTGCCGGGTTCGCGCTTGTTGCAGGGCGTGCCGATATCGTAGAAATAGACGCAGCGGGTGCGCTGCATCAGGTTGCCGCCATTGCTCGCCATATTGCGCAACTGGGGCGAGGCGCCGGCCAGGATTGCGCTCGAGAGCAGCGGATAGCGCTCGCGCACCAGTGGGTGATAGGCAGTGTCGGCGTTGCGGGCCAGGGCGCCCAGCAGCAGGCCGCCGTCCTCGCTGGCGTCGATCCGGTCGAGATCGAGACCGTTGATGTCGACCAGTTGCGCCGGGCGCATCACGCCTTCTTTCATGAGGTCGAGCAGGTTGGTGCCGCCTGCGATCGGGCGTGCTTCGCCGGCGTTCAACGCCGCCAGCACGCCGTCGAGGTCCCGGGCTTGGGTAAAGGTGAATGGATTCATGCCAGCACCGCCCCGGTAGTGAAGGCGGGCTTGTCGCCGCTCGCGTTCTTGCGCAGGTCCATCACGTGCACCACGGCGTCCGCGATCTGCGGATAGGCGCCGCAGCGGCAGATATTGCCGCTCATGAGTTCGCGCACGTCGTCGCGCGACCGGGCCTGGCCCTCGTTCATCAGGCCCACGGCCGAACACAGCTGCCCGGGGGTACAGTAGCCGCACTGGAAGGCGTCGCACTCGATGAAGGCTTGCTGGAGCGGGTGCAGGTCCTCGCCCTGGGCCAGGCCCTCGACCGTCGTGACCTCTTTACCGTCCTGCATGACTGCCAGGGTCAGGCAGGAGTTGATGCGCTTGCCGTCCACCAGCACCGTGCATGCGCCGCATTGGCCCTGGTCGCAACCCTTCTTGGTGCCCGTCATGCCTGCGCGTTCGCGCAACAGGTCCAGCAAGGTCACCCAGGACTCGACATTGAATTCGCGGTCTTGCCCGTTGATACGCAGGCGGACCGGATACTGCTGGTGAAGTTCCATGGTCATTCCCCTCTATGAGAAGCCATGACCTTACCTGTGCGGCAAGGGCGTCGCGGTTAGGTGACGCACCTATTCCTGAAGTTGGATCGCTTCCTGCCTTCAGGGGCCGCGGAACACCACCGTCTTGTTGCCATCGACAAAGACGCGGCGCTCGATATGGAATTTCACGGCCGTCGCCAGCGCCAGGCATTCGTTGTCGCGGCCCACGCGGGTCAGCTGGTCGACACGGTAATTGTGGTCGACCCGGGTCAGCACCTGTTCGATGATCGGGCCTTCGTCGAGGTCGGGGGTGGCGTAGTGCGCGGTCGCGCCGATCAGCTTGACGCCGCGGTCGAAGGCTTGCTGGTAGGGCTTGGCGCCCTTGAAGCCGGGCAGGAAGGAGTGGTGGATATTGATGCACTTGCCCGCCAGGCGGCGCGCCAGTTCGTCCGACAGGATCTGCATGTAGCGCGCCAGGATCATGAGTTCCGACCCGGTCTCTTCGAAGATCTCGAACAGGCGCTCTTCTTGCTGGGCCTTGTTCTCCTTGGTCACCGGCAGGAACACGAAGCGGATGCCTTCGCGCTCGACCATCGGGCGCAGGTCGAGGTGGTTCGACACGACGGCCGTGATCTGCATATTCAGTTCGCCGTTGCGGCGGCGGTACAGCAGGTCGTCCAGGCAGTGGTCGGTCTTGGAGACCATGATCACGGTGCGCACCGGATCGAGCGGGTCGAACATCTTCCACTGCATGTCGAGGCGGCCGGCGACCAGGCTCGCGAACTCGCTGCGGATGTCGTCGATCGGCGGCGAGTGCTCCTGCTGGCGGAACACGGCGCGCATGAAGAAGCGCGCGGTCGAATCGTCGTCGAACTGCTCCAGCGCGCAGATATAGCAATCGCGCTCGGCGAGGAAGGTCGCCACGGCGGCGACGATGCCGGTGCCAGCCGGGCAGCTGGCGTTGAGGATGTATTCGATGCGGCCGGCGGACGCCGGGGCGAGGCTGCTCATGAGTCGTTCCTGTCGGTGAAGGGCTGGTAGTCGGTGCCAGTCCGTCATGCGACACCGGCTGGTGGGCCGGCGGCAGATCGGGAGTCCAACGCCACCGGTTCGGCGGAGCAGGGAGGCGATGTTGTCAGAATGTATAGAATGATGGGTGAGGCGTCAAGGGTGCGCGCCTGTCGCGTGCTACCATGCCCGCTTTTTTTGTGCGCCGCCATGTTCCACACGATCCGCCCAATGCTGCCCGACGACCTCGCCGCCGTGCTGCGCGTGCAGGCGGCCTGCTATCCGCCGCCAATGCAGGAGGCGCCCGACGTCGTGTCAATGCGCCTGCGGGCGGCGCCGGCGACCTGCGTCGTGGGATGCGATGGGGATGGCGTGTGCGGCTACCTGTTCGCCTATCCGTCGCGCCTGGGGCGGGTGACCGCGCTGGATGCGCCGTTTGCGCCGGCGCCAGACGCCGACACGCTGTACCTGCACGACCTGGCGGTCGATCCGCGCGCGCTGGGGCGCGGGCTGGCGCGCTCGCTGGTGGCGCACCTGCTCGGCCCCGGGCAACGCCCGGCGCTGGCGCATGCGGCCCTGGTGGCAGTCCAGGACAGCGCGCGCTTCTGGGGCGGCTTCGGCTTCGCGGCGCATGCGACCGACGACCCGGGCCTGGCCGGGTACCCGCCCGGCGCCGTCTACATGGCGCGCCTGAACTGCTGATTTACTGGACCCGGCGCACCTTGGCCGAGCTGTTGGTGCCGTCCACCCGCAGGAAGATGGTGCCGAACACGTTGCGCTCGATGCTGACCTTGACGTCGCTACGGCGCGGCAGGACCGCTTCGCTGCCGTCGATGATGCGCCAGACCTGGCCGTTGGCCAGGCGGATCTGCGAGCCCGGTCCCCAGCCCTCGAAATCGCCCACGATCGTGCTCTGGACCGACTTGGGCTGCGTTTCGCGCTGCTTGACCGCTTCCATGCCGAAGTTCTGCTCGGCCGTCGCGGCCGGCGCGGCCGCGGTCGCCGCTGCCGGCGCTTGCGCGGGCCGGGCGGCGCCGACGGGAATCGCGTCGTAGCAGGCCACGCGCGCGGCGACGTCCGGGATGGCGCGGCATTTCAGGAGCGCGGCATCGTCGGCGAGCGCGGAACCGGAGGCGAGGAACAGTAAGGCGAGTGGCAGGGCTTTCATCGATTTCCTTATTCTGGGTGACGGCTTGCCCCGGCGCGGGGCGGTGTCGATTATAGGGGAAGCCGCCGCCGGCGTGGAAATCGAGGCGCCGCCAGCGGCCCCTGGTGCGAAGGCCTATACTGCATGCGGCTGCGCCAGGCAATCCGGACCGTGGCGCACCCTCGACAGGAAGGAAGAACATGCCAGAGCAAGTCACGATCATCGCCACGCTGTATGCCCGCGCCGGCCACGAAGAAGCACTCGCGGCGCGCCTGCGCGCCATGGTGGAAGAGACCCGCAAGGAAGCAGGCTGCATCCTCTACGACCTGCAGCGCGCGCACGACGACCCGCGCGAATTCGTCATGGTCGAATACTGGCGCGATGCCGAAGCCGTGGCGCTGCACGACGCCAGTCCCCACATGGCGGCGCTGGTGACCGACCTGCCGCCGCTGGTGGAGCGGCCGGTCACGGTACGCAAGTTCACGCCGGTGGGTTGAGGCAGGCGCGGGCCGCCTCAGGCGGCGCGCCCGAACAGTCCGATCTGCAGCCCGCGCGCCATGCCGCGCGCGGCGTCGAGCAGGGCCTCGGCATCGGTGGGTGCGAACAGCGCGCCGGCCGTGGCCTCGAACAGCGCGAGCCAGCGCGCGAAGTGGGCCGGCGTGAGCTGGGGCATGGCCTGGTGCTTGCCGAACACGTTACCGCGAAACTCGCGCGCGCCCAGCATCGCGGTGCTCCAGAAGGCGACCATGCGCTCCTTGTGGTGATCCCGGGCGCCGTCGGCGATGATCCCGGCGAACACGGGCCCGAGCATGGCGTCGCGCCGCACCTCGTCGTAGAATTCGTCGACCAGGCGCGCCAGGGACGGGCGCGCGAGCGGCAGCGGGTAGGCGGTTGGGGCCTGCATGGCGTCAACCCGGCTTGCCGTCGAGGCGCGGGCGCGCGAGCCAGGGCCCGTAGCGCAGCAGGTAGACCACGAAGGCCAGCGACCACAGGACCGCCGACAGCGCCAGCGCATGTCCGCCCGCGGGGCCGTCGGACAGGTTCGCGGCCAGGCGCGCCGCCACCGCCAGCGGCAGCAGCGCGAACATCGCGATTTCGGCGCCGCCGGCCTTCAGCGGGCGTCCGGTGTGGCCGCGCGCGGTGCGGGTGATCATGGCCCCGATCATGCCGCTCATGGCGCCCGCCGCCAGCAGGTGCAGGGCGGCGCTGCCGCTGACGGCGCCCAGGCCGGCGAGGCCGAGCGCCAGCAGGCCGGGCACCAGCAGCGCGTACGACAGGTGGAACGACCATAACAGCGGAGTGCGCAGGGTCGACAGCGGGTCCCACAGGACCAGGCGCGCGCCGTTCAGCAGCGCCGCCGCGATGCCGGCCAGCGCGATCGCCCAGCCGGGCGCCGCGACCAGCCAGCACAGGGCCGTCAACACGATCGCGGCGATACTGGCCTGGTCGAGCCGCGGCAGGTTGCGCGGCTGGCTGCCCGGCGCGCCATTGCGGGTGAACATGGGGCCGACGCGCCCGCCGATGACCGCCACCAGCAGCACCAGCAGCAGGATCGCGCCGTGGATCGGCGCCAGCGGCGACAACGCGAGCACGCCGTTCAGCGCCAGATGGAATGCCAGGTTAGACACCCCGAGCAGTGCGACGACGCCGCAGATCGGCAGGTTGCGGCGATTGTTCGCGCACAGCAGCAGGCGCAGGATCACGCCTGCCACCACGAACAGGAAGGCCACGTCGACCAGCGCATACAGCAGCGGCGGCGCGCCGAGGGCGGCGCAGCGCCCGGCGAGCCACAGCAGCACCAGCGCCTGCAGGCTGCGTCCGTGCGGCGTCGCCAGCCCGGTCCAGGTCTGGATGGCGGTCAGCAAGAAGCCGGCGACCACCGCGACGGCGAAGCCGAACACCATTTCATGGGTGTGCCACAGCAGGTCGACGGGCCCTTGCGGCAGCAGGCCGAGATAGGCCAGCAGCCAGGCCGGCACCGCCGTCGCTGCGAAGGCGGCGGCCAGCAGGTAGAAGGGGCGGAAGCCGAGCCGCCACAGGGGGGCACTGGCAGAGGCCAGGTGTAACTGGCGGGGAAGTGGATCGGCGGCGGAAGCGGCGGGCATGCGGTCCTCCTGGTTTAAGATGCATCAAGAATACATCAAAAGCCGTCGTCCGGCAGGTCTGTCCTTTGGTGGACTTTGGGTCTTCGGGTGTCGGGAAATTTAACAGTCGCTCGCGGCTCGTTGGCGGCGGTAACAAAATAGCCAATGAAATCAAGTGGTTACCGTATGGATCCAGCTGGGAACGGTTCTTGCTCATCCTTTCAGGGTAACCACAAGGAGCATCAGATGTTGCGTATTACCCCGTTGTTGTTCGCGGCCGCGCTGCTGGCCCAGCCGGCCCAGGCCGGTGTTAAGTATTCCTGGCAGCAAGTAGAGGCATCGGCGTCGATGCCTGCGAATCTGAATCTGGAGCTTGTCTTCTCCGCCGAAGCCGTCAGCCTGGGCGAATTGAAGCTCGACTTTCGGAATAACTGCTATTCCGATAGCTGCGGATTCAAGCAGGACAGCCTGTTGTCGCTGCGTTACTGGTACGGCGGCGCCGACTCGGCGACTGGCGCCAACCTGATCGACTACCGCTACAACCGTCAGCCGACGATGTTCTACGACCGTATAGAGCTATCGCTGACCTTCCTCCCCGAAGGGCTGCTCGGCGGATCGATGTACGTGTCCAATGGAGAATCGGACTTCCGGATGTCGAGTGCCGGTTCGCTGTTTGCCATGATCGAGGCGAACAGTGACCAGAAGGACGGTTGTGGCTTCCAGTATCCGGCCTGCGCAGGCTCGACCGGCCTCCTGGTCGGCGTGGCGCAGAACGAGGTGCCTGAGCCGTCGAGCGCGGCGCTGGCCGGGCTGGGCCTGGCCGCGGCCTGGTTCGCGCGCCGCCGCCGGTCGCGCTGACGTCAAGCGCGCGGCGCCAGCAGCGCCGCGGTGTCCGCCGCGCCCATGCGGTTCGCGGCGTCGAAGGCGCTGACGCCGTCGGCATCGCGCCGCGCCGGATCCGCGCCATGTTCGATCAGCAGGCGCGCGATGTCGACCCGGTTGAACATGGCGGCGAACATCAGCGCAGTCTTGCCGGACGGTCCCGCGTGGTCGGGAATGGCGCCGTGCGCGAGCAGCAGGGTGGTGACCGCCAGGTCGCCCTTGAAGGCGGCGCCGTGCAGCGGCGTCTGCGATGCATCGTTCATCAGTTGCGGGTCGGCGCCGTGTTCCAGCAGCACGCGCGCGGCGTCGTGGTGGCCGTGGTAGCAGGCCAGCATCAGGAGGCTGTCGCCGCGTTCGTTGCGCAGGTTCGGCGGCAGGCCCTGGGCCAGCAAGGCGCCCAGCGGTTCGGCGTCGCCGGTGCGGGCGTGCTGGAAGACCTTGCGTACCCATTCGAGGGTGGCTTCGTCGAGTTCGGCCGGGGCGGCCGGCGGCGTGGCATCGTGCTGTGACATGGTTGTCCCGGTTGGCGTGGCGATGCCCGATTAAAGCATATCCGCCGCGCGCCTGCGCAGCGTGCGAGTGTCAGGCGCGCTGGCGGCTGGCCGTGTGTTCGGCCGCTTCCATGATCCACGCCGGCACCGCCAGCGCCGGCAGCAGCATGCCCGCCACCAGCGCCGCATGCCAGCCATGCTCAGCCAGCATCCAGCCGCCGAGGGCCGAGCCGACCGCGCCGCCGGCGAAGAACAGGGCGAAGTACAGGCCGTTCAGTCGGCTGCGGATCTCGGCGCCGAGGGCGAACAGGGCGCGCTGGCCGAGCACCAGGTTGGCGGCGACGGCGGCGTCGAGCACGATCGCGGCCAGGGCCAGCAGGCCCAGCGCAAGTGGCTTGGCGTGCGGCGCGAACAGCGGCAGCAGGAAGCTCAGCGAGCCCACGACCAGCGCTACCGCGGTGGCGGCCAGCGTATGACCGTTGTCGGCCAGGCGGCCGGCAATGGGCGAGGCGACTGCGCCGGCCATGCCCACCAGGGCGAACAGGGCGATGCCGTTCTGGTCCAGGCCGAAGTCGGGGCCGGCCAGCGCCTGCGGCACGACGGTCCAGAACAGGCTGAAGGCGCCGAACAGGCCCGCGTGGTACAGCGCGCGGCGGCGCAGCACGACGGTGTTGGCCAGCACCGGCCACAGCGATGCGATCAGGGCCGGGTAGCGCTGGGAGGCGGCCGGCCGGCGTTGCGGAAGCTTGAAATGCAGCACCACGGCCAGCACCAGCACCAGCGCCGCGGCGATGCCGAACACTGCCTGCCACCCGCCCAGGCCGGCCAGCAGGCTGGCCACCGGGCGCGCCACCATGATCCCCAGCAGCACGCCGCTGACTACCTTGCCGACGGTCTGGCCGCGCGTGGCATCCGGCGCCAGGTGGGCCGCGAACGGCACCAGCACCTGGGCCACCACCGCGCCCAGGCCGATGGCGAGGGCGGCCAGCAGGAATTGCCAGGCGGTGGAGGCGATCGCGGCCAGGCCCAGCGCGGCGCCGGTGGCCACCAGGCCGCCCACGACCAGGCGCCGGTTCTCGAGCAGGTCGCCCAGCGGGACGATGAACAGCAGGCCGAGACAATAGCCGACCTGGCTCAGCGTCACGATCAGGCCGCTGGCGGCCGGCGGCATGCCCAATGCGGCGCCGATGGGGCCGACCAGCGGCTGGGCGTAGTACAGGTTGGCGACAGTGATGCCGGCAGCAAAGGCCAGCAGTATTGTCATGCCGCCGGACAGTTGTGCTTGGGGGGACGTTCTCATGGCGTGCTCCTTGGTGGATATTGAACGAACCCATTCTAGGCAGGCATGAGAGAAAGATAATTAGGGCATAATGCTCACATACAATTCATTAAATATGAACAATCATGGACAAGGTCAAGGCGATGCAGACCTTCGTGCGGATCGTCGAGGCCAATAGTTTCACCAGGGCCGCCGAATCGCTGAACCTGCCGCGCGCCTCGCTCACAGCGACCATGCAGAACCTGGAGCGCCACCTCGGCGCCCAGCTCCTGCAGCGCACCACGCGCCGGCTGTCGCTCACGCCGGAGGGCGAACGCTACTATGAACAGTGCGCCGCGATCCTGGCCGCCATCGACACCGCGGAAGCCGGTTTCCTGGGCGACGCCGCGCGCCGCATGCAGGGCCGGTTGCGGATCGACATGCCGGGCGCCCTGGGACGCTCCATCGTGCTGCCGCGGATCGGAGAATTTCGCCGCGCCTGGCCCGGCATCGATCTCGGCATCGGCATGGGAGATCGCCTGGTCGACCTGACTGCCGAAGGGATCGACTGCGTGCTGCGGGTCGGCGCCCTGCAGGACTCCAGCCTGGTGGCGCGCCGGATCGGCCTGATGCGCTTCACGATCGCGGCCACGCCGGACTACCTGGCGCGGCGCGGCACGCCGCTGGGGATAGCCGACCTGGCCGGGCACGACGGCATCGTCCATTTCTCGGGCCGCACCGGGCGTCCGTTCGACTGGGAGCTGCAGGATGGCGCAGGGGTGAGGAAGGTGGCCATGAAGGGCGGCATCGCCGTCAACGACGCCGATGCGAACCTGGCCTGCGCACTGCAGGGCCTTGGCCTGGCGCAGCTGGCGCGCTACCAGTTGCGCGGCCATGCCGGCCAGCTGCTCGAGGTATTGCCGGATGCCGCGCCGACGCCGATGCCGGTGTCGCTGGTGTATCCGCAGGGGCGCATCGCCAATCCGCGCCTGCGGGCCTTCGCCGACTGGGTGGGCGCGGTGTTCGAGGACGATCCGGACCTGCGGCTGGCGCACGATTGAGTGTCCGCAAGCGTAGTGCATGGGACGCGCCGCACCATGGGACGCCGATTGCTTCACAGGAGCCACGATGAAAGCCGCCACCTGGATCGCGCTCGCGGCCTGCCTGCCGGCCGGCGCGCTGGCCGCGATCCCGTACGTGTATCCGTTCAACGCCATGACCGGCCAGGAAGTCGTCGAGCAGCGGCTCAAGGAGCCGAAAACCCAGCTCGACTACATCCGGCGCGAGAAAGTCGAGGCCTATCTCGATGGCATCAAGGATGGCGCCCACGGCCGCGAATGGTGCCTGGCCCGGCCGGTGCTGCCGGGCGAGCTGAACCTGGCGGTGGTGCGCCGCCTGAAGGCGACGCGCGCGCCGGCCGAACTGAAGCAGAACGCGGCGCCGCTGGTGCTGGCCGAGCTGAAGCGGCGCTTTCCCTGTCCCAGGGCGGGCAAGAAAAAGCGCTGAAGTTACAACAAGCCCGCATCAAGCCCGCATCAGAAGTCGACGTTCATCGACACCCACAGGCGGCGGCCGTCCATATTGTTGACGTACACGCTGCTGTAGGTCGGCGCCGCCGTCGGCGTCGCGCGGTAAGGACGGTAGTCGACGAAGTCCTTGTTGAGCAGGTTGTAGACTGCGGCATTGATCGAGATCGCCGGGCTGACCTGGTAGCTGGTGCCCAGGTGCAGCATGCCATAGGCCTTGTAGTCGCCCAGGGCTTCCTTGGCGGCGCGGGTCGAGGCCGAGCTGCCCGGATCGCGGAAGCGCTCGCTGCGGTACTCGGCGCGCAGCCACGAATTCCACTGCGGCGAGATGTCCCAGGTCAGGCGCGCGTTGACCGAATGTTCCGGCGTGTCGCCCAGTGGCTTGCCCTGGTTCGGACCGCTCTTCTGTTCGCTGTCGGTGTACGTGTAGTTGGCGCTGGCGGCCCAGCCGTCGGCGATCTTGAAGCGCGTGGCCAGTTCCAGGCCGCGGGTCACGGCCTCGTCGACGTTGATCGACTGGCCGAAGGTGTCCACGTTCGGCCAGTTGCCGAAGTCGGCGCAGCCCGGGCGGTTCGGGTTCTGGCGATACGAGCAGTTCAGAAGGCCGGTGCCGCTGGTGATCTTGTCCTCGAATTCGTTGTTGAACACGGTGACGTTGGCGGTCCAGCGAGCGCCGTTGTCGAAGTAGGCGCCCAGTTCGGTGGTGATGGTGGTCTCGGGCTTCAGGCCCGGGCTGCCGATCAACGGAATCGTGCCCTGGCCGCCGAAGCCGTTGATGCCGGGCGAGAGCTGCTCGACGCGCGGGGTCTTGTAGCCTTTGCTGACGCCGCCCTTGAAGGTCCATTGCGGCGACGTGGTCCACACCAGATAGGCGCGCGGGCTGGTCTGGCCGCCGAAGATGCTGTGGTCGTCGTAGCGCGCGCCGAGGGTCAGGGCCAGGCGTTCGTGGAAGCGCCATTCGTCTTCCAGGAACAGCGCCTTCTGGGTGAAGGCGAACACTTCGGGCGCCACGCCGTCGACCATCTCGGCATCCCAGTGCTGGGCGCCGATGGTGGTCAGGTGGTTGCCCCATGGGACCAGCAGCTTGGTGTCGAACACCTTGCTCTCGACTTCCAGCGTGCGCGGCGCGCCGGCCACCGCGCCAGGCGTGCCGGGCGGGATGGTGCGGCCGATGGTCTCGGTCTTGTTGACCATATAGCTGCTGTCCCAGGTGCCGAACGGCAGGCGCGCCTTGTAGGCCAGGGTGTACTGGTCGCGGTCGTATTTCTGCTTCGGACCGTAGCCGCCCTGTACGCTCTGGGTGCCGACCTGGCCGCGCGAGTTGTCGTAGGTCTGGCGCGTGCCGTCCACGTCCAGGATGACTTCGTGGTAGCGGTTCGGCGTGAAGGCCAGGCGCGCGCCGAGGTTGTGGACCTCGGCCTTGACCGGATTCGAACCCATGTTCAGGTTCACTTCGCCGTTCTGGTTGTCGTAGGTGATCGTCGCTTCGTTGCGGCGCAGGGTGCTGCCGCGCACTGCCAGGCCCAGTATTTCGCTCACGAGCGGGCCGTTCAGGTAGAACTTGGCGCCCTTGACGTCGCCGAAGCGCGATTCCTCTTGCAGGGTGTAGTCGGCCGACACCGTGCCGCCCCACTGCTTGCCGACCTTGCGCGTGATGATGTTGACCACGCCGCCCATCGCGTCCGAGCCGTACAGGGTCGACATCGGGCCGCGGATGATCTCGATGCGCTCGATCGCGCTCACCGGCGGCATGAAGCTGGTCGAGGTGCCGCCGAAGCCGTTCGGGGTCACGTTGCCGGCCGCGTTCTGGCGCCGGCCGTCGATCAGGATCAGGGTGTAGTCGCTCGGCATGCCGCGGATGCTGATGTTCATGCCCCCGGTCTTGTCGCCGGCGGCGGCGACGTCGATGCCTTCCACGCTTTCCAGGGCCTGGGCCAGGTTGCCGAAGCGTTCCTTCTCGAGCTGTTCGCGGGTCAGCACCGTGATCGAGGCCGGCGCTTCGCGAATGGTCTGCTCGAAGCCGGACGCGGTGACGACCACGGTCGCCATGTCGGCCGGGGCGGCGGTGCTGGTGTTGGCGCTGGCGCCGAAGGGCAGGGCGCCGATGGCGAGACCGAGGAGGGAGCGGCGCAACAGCGGCGCAGGGAAGATTTGCTTGGGCATCGTGTATCCGTAGTTTTAGTTAAGAACGTGTAATTACAGGTGTAAATCCATGTAAAGAGATCGAACCGGCAACATTCTAAACACAAATACGAATCATTCCTATTTCTATTTATTGCAAAGATGCAAGAATGCGACGCGCGCCGTGCGGCGACATCCCGAACTTTGGCGGGAAGCAGCCCCGCGGCCGAATGGATTAGTGCTCATCCGTAAGGACCAAGGACGCGGCATTGTCGGCTATCATGCCGGATGCGCCAGGGCCGAGGCTGTCGGTCTCCGGCAGCAGCGCCCATTGTCATTACAGCCTACACAGGAGCACCTATGAAGAAGACCATGATCCTGGCGGCGACCTTCGCCGTCGCCGCCGCCACCGGTCCTGCAGCCCACGCCAGCGCCGACCTGGCCAAGGCCAAGGCCTGCATGGCTTGCCACACCGTCGCCAGCAAGCTGGTCGGACCGTCCTACAAGGACGTCGCCGCCAAGTACGCCAAGGACGCCGGCGCCGAAGCGCGCCTGGCGCTGAAGATCCAGAAGGGCAGCAGCGGCACCTGGGGCCCGATCCCGATGCCAGCCAATCCGCAGGTCAGCGACGCCGATGCGAAGGCCCTGGCCAAGTGGATCCTGGCGCAGCAATGACGCTGGCGGCGCGGGGCGCGATGCCCTGGCGCCGCTTTTTTGGGGCCTGTCTTGATGATCGAAATAATCGATCATAGGCCAAGAGATTATCCGTTTTTCAAGCTGCTACGGCGCGAGCATAATGACTCCATCGCATCGAATACAGAAAGAATGTCGAGACGGCGGCAAGGCCGGCGAGAATCGATCGGTTCGATGGTCCACAACCACGAAAGGAGCACATCATGTTGAACGTACGTAAAAGCAATGAACGCGGAGGCGCCAGCTTCGGCTGGCTCGATTCGAAGCACACCTTCTCGTTCGGCCACTACCACGATCCGAAGCACATGGGCTTCGGTCCGCTGCGCGTGATCAACGAGGACAAGGTGCAGCCGGGCCGCGGTTTCGATTCGCACGGCCATCGCGACATGGAGATCATCTCCTATGTGCTCGATGGCGCGCTGGAACACAAGGACAGCATGGGCAACGGTTCGGTGCTGCGCTACGGCGACGTGCAGATCATGAGCGCCGGTTCGGGCGTGGTGCACAGCGAGTACAACCATTCGAAAACCGAGGGTGTGCACTTCCTGCAAATCTGGATCATGCCGAACGTGGGCAGCGCCGCACCGCGCTACGAAGAAAAGCACTTCGACACCGCGGACAAGACCGGCAAGCTGCGCCTGATCGGCTCGCCCGATGGCCGCGAGGGTTCGGTGTCGATCCGCCAGGACGCCGCGCTGTACGCCACGATCCTCGACGGCGACGACGCCGTGGAGCACAAGCTCGGCGCCGGACGCCAGGCTTATGTGCACGTGGTGCGCGGCCGGGTGACGGTCAATGGCGTCGCCCTCGACGGCGGCGACGCGCTGAAGGTCAGCGCCGAAGAAGCCGTGACGCTGGCCCAGGCCACCGGCGCCGAAGTGCTGCTGTTCGACCTGCCACAATGACGATCCACCGGGAGCGCGGGCCCGCCTGCGGGCGACGCTCCCGGTCCCGACGACCACCGGAGACACCCATGCAAGTGACCACCACCCGCGGCAACGACAAGCTGCAGTACAAGCTCCAGATCGGCAAGCACCAGCTGCTGGCCGATGCCCCCGAAGCCCTCGGCGGCGACGACACCGGCCCCGAACCGCACGACCTGCTGGCCGCCTCGCTGGCCGCCTGCACCGCGCTGACGGTGACGATGTATGCAAAACGCAGGGGCATGGCGCTGGACGACGTGCGCGTCGCCATCGACCACGCCCAAGAGGACGGCGCCTATGTGCTGCAGCGTCAAATCGAATTCGTCGGCGCCCTGAGCCAGGAAGAGCGCGAGCGCCTGCTCGACATCGCCAGCAAGTGCCCGGTCCACAAGACCCTGTCCGGCGCCATCCGCATCCAGACCGACGTCGTGTAGGGTCGACGCCATCGGCGCCGGCCTACCCGGGCCCGGCGCAGGGATCGCGCGCCAGTCGCGCGAACGCCGCCGTCGTGCGCATCCTGTCGATCCACCACCTGAGCGCCGCGCCATCCTCGCCGCTGCGCCAGGCGAGATAGAACGTTTCATCCGCTTTCGGTTCCACCACCTGTTTTTCGACCAGCAGTCCGCGGTCGATGGCCGGTCGCGCCCATGCCTCGGGCAGGAAACCGAAGCCCAGGCCCTGGACCTGGAATTCATATTTGGTGCGCATATCGGGCACCGCCAGCGTCTCCTGCCCGAACAGCAGGCCGACGGTGCGCGCCCCCAGCACGCGGGCCGAGTCCGACACCGAGATCGCCCGATGGGGCAGCAGGTCGGTCTTGTCCAGCGGACGGCCCTGCGCGGCCAGCGGATGGTGCGGGGCGACGGTGAACACGAAGGCGCTGGTGCCCATCGGTTCGGCGGTGTAGCCGCCGCCCGACGGTCCCTCGCCGGCGGCGCCGATCGCCAGGTCGACGCGGCGATCGAGCAAGGCGTCCCAGGTGCCGGACAGCGATTCGCGCACGATGCGCAGCCGGGTCTGGTCGGCCACGCCATAGAAGGCGTCGATATCCGGCTGCAGGGCGCCGGCCGACAAGGTGGAATCCATGCCGAGGGCGATCTCGGTCTCCCAGCCCGAGGCCACGCGCCGCACCCGCGATTCGAGGTCGCCGGCGGCGCGCAGCAGGTAGCGGCCCTCCTTGAGCAGTTCCTGGCCGGCGGCAGTGAGCGTCACCTTGGGGCCGAAGCGGTCGAACAGGCGCACGCCCAGGTCGTCCTCGAGCTTGGAGACCGTATAGGAGATGGTCGAGGGAACGCGGAACAGTTCCTTGGCGGCCCCGGCGAAGGAGCCGCGGCGGGCGATGGTTTCGATGATCTGGAGGGCGTCGAGGCTGAGCTTGAGCAATGGCGTGTCCTGTAAGGCGGGTAGCGCCATGGTAGCGCCAAGCGCCGCTCGCGACCAAGCCCCCGCACGTCGAAAATAGCAATCTGATTCTATCGGCGCGGCGACGGTCTAACGATACTGCACCGTATCGACGCCGGCCTGGCGTCCCCCGCAAGGAGGAGCGCGACATGTACCTGATATCACTGGGCGCCGGCATCCTGGCCGGCCTGTTGTATGGCCTGATCAATGTGCGCTCGCCGGCGCCACCGGCCATCGCCCTGATCGGCCTGCTGGGCATGCTGATCGGCGAGCAGATCGTCCCGGTCGCCAAGCGCCTGATCGATGGCGACCCGGTCACGGCTGGCTGGTTCGCCAGCGAATGCAAGCCAAAAATTACCGGCGTGGCCGCCAGGACGCCGGAGCCGCAAGAGCAGGACGGCCCGCGCCAGGGCTGATTCCGCCATTTTTAACCACCAGCAAAGGAGAACGGCATGACCAATCCAAAACTCGAAGTCCTGACCCCGCAGAATTCGCAGCTGATCGTCATCGACCACCAGCCGCAGATGGCCTTCGGCGTGCAGTCGATCGACCGCCAGACCCTCAAGAACAATGTCGTGGGCCTGGCCAAGGCGGCCAAGGTGTTCAACATCCCGACCACGATCACCACGGTCGAGACCGAATCGTTCTCGGGCAATACCTATCCCGAACTGCTGGACGTGTTCCCCGGCCAGCAAATCCTGGAACGCACCTCGATGAACTCGTGGGATGACCAGAAGGTGCGCGATGCGCTCAAGGCGAATGGCCGCAAGAAGGTGGTCGTGGCCGGCCTGTGGACCGAGGTGTGCAATACCACCTTCGCCCTGTGCGCGATGCTCGAAGGCGAGTACGAGATCTATATGGTGTCGGACGCCTCCGGCGGCACCACCAAGGAAGCCCACGACATGGCCATGCTGCGCATGGTGCAGGCCGGCGTGGTGCCGGTGACCTGGCAGCAGGTGCTGCTCGAGTGGCAGCGCGACTGGGCCCACCGCGATACCTATAACGACGTGATGAAGATCGTCACCGAGCATTCGGGCGCCTACGGCATGGGCGTGGACTACGCCTACACCATGGTGCACAAGGCGCCGGCGCGCGCCAGCGGCACGCACGAGGTGCTGGCCCCGGTGCCAGCGCGCTGATTTTCGGAGTCGACTTCACCGTCGCATTCCCCGCAGTCCTCGCCGCCGCGCGCCCTCCAAAGCGCGCGGCGGCTGCCGCAAACCCCCCGGGCGCGTTCCACCCGGCGCCATTTGGAGTACACGCATGAACCAAGCACAGCCAGGCGCTGGCGCACCAGCCAGTCCGCCGCTCATCCTCATCAACGGCTGCTTCAACACCATCGACCGCGAACAGCCGCAGGCCAGCGCGGTCGCGATCCAGGACGGCCGCTTCCTGGCCGTGGGCGACACCGACGCCGTGATGCGCCACCGCCGCGACGGCAGCCAGGTGATCGACCTGAACGGCCGCACCGTGGTCCCGGGACTGAACGACTCGCACCTGCACCTGATCCGCGGGGGCCTCAACTACAACCTCGAGCTGCGCTGGGAAGGCGTGCCTTCGCTCGCCGACGCGCTGCGCATGCTCAAGGAGCAGGCCGACCGCACCCCGAATCCGCAATGGGTGCGCGTGGTGGGCGGCTGGAACGAATTCCAGTTCGCCGAGCGCCGCATGCCGACCCTGGACGAGATCAACGCCGCCGCGCCTGATACACCGGTGTTCGTGCTGCACCTGTACGACCGCGCCCTGCTCAACCGCGCCGCACTGCGCGCGGTGGGCTACACGAAGGACACCCCGAATCCGCCGGGCGGCGAGATCGTGCGCGACGGCGCAGGCAATCCGACCGGCATGCTGATCGCGCGCCCGAACGCGATGATCCTGTACGCCACCCTGGCCAAGGGCCCGACCTTGCCCTACGACCTGCAGGTGAACTCGAGCCGCCAGTTCATGCGCGAACTGAACCGCCTGGGCCTGACCAGCGCGATCGACGCCGGCGGCGGCTTTCAGAACTACCCCGAAGACTACGCCGTCATCGAAGAACTCGACAAGGCGAACCAGCTCACGATCCGCATCGCCTACAACCTGTTCACCCAGAACAAGGGCAAGGAACTGGAAGACTTCCAGCGCTGGACCGGCATGGTGACGCCGGGGCAGGGCAGCGACTACTATCGCCACAACGGCGCCGGCGAGATGCTGGTGTTCTCGGCCGCCGACTTCGAGGACTTCCTCGAGCCGCGCCCCGACCTCGCGCCCGGCATGGAAGACGAGCTCGAACGCGTGGTGCGCCACCTGGTAGCGCAGCGCTGGCCATTCCGCCTGCACGCGACCTACGACGAATCCATCACGCGCATGCTCGACGTGTTCGAGAAGGTCAATCGCGACATGCCGTTCGACGGCCTGCACTGGATGTTCGACCATTGCGAGACCATCACCCAGCGCAATATCGACCGCGTCGCCGCGCTCGGCGGCGGCATCGCGATCCAGCACCGGATGGCCTTCCAGGGTGAATACTTCGTCGAGCGCTACGGCAGCGAAGCCGCGCAGGCGACGCCACCTGTGAAACGCATGCTGGAGACCGGGGTGCCGGTCGGCGCCGGCACCGACGCTACCCGCGTGGCCAGCTACAACCCGTGGACTTCGCTGTACTGGCTGGTCACCGGCCGCACCGTGGGCGGTCTGCCGCTGTACGGCACGGCCGGCCACCTGCCGCGCCAGGTCGCATTGGAACTCTGGACCGCGGGCAGCGCCTGGTTCTCGAACGAGCAGGCGCGCAAGGGCCGCATCCGCGAAGGCATGCTGGCCGACCTGGCGGTGCTGTCGCATGATTTCTTCAGCATCGATGCCGAGGATATCAAGGCGATCGAATCGGTGCTGACCGTGGTCGGCGGACGCATCGTCTACGGCGCGGCCGAGTTCACCGACCTCGGTCCGCCGCCGATCCCGGTGCTGCCCGAATGGTCGCCGGTGAGCAGGGTAGCAGGCCACTGGCGCAAGGCGGCGCCGCAGCCGCAGCAGATGCAAAAGGGCCTGCCGCACCAGTGCAGCGGTCCCTGCGGCGTGCACGCCCACAGCCACGACAGGGCGCGCCGCTCGACCATGCCGGTGTCGGATTTCAGCGGCTTCTGGGGCGCGCTGGGCTGCAGCTGCTTCGCCTTCTGACGATGGCGGCGCCCGCTCCATCGCGCCTGCAGGCTTTCAACCTGGGCCTGCTCGCAGGCTATGTCGATACCCTCGGCTTCATCGCCCTGTTCGGCCTGTTCACGGCCCACGTCACCGGCAACTTCGTGCTGCTGGGGGCGTCGCTGGCCGACACGGCGAACATGCCTTCGCTGCTGAACATCCTCGCCTTCCCGGCCTTCATCGTCGGCATCGCCGCGATGCGGCTGCTGGTCGAATGGTGCGAACGGAGCGGCGTCGATGCGCAGCCCCCGTCCTACCTGCTGCAACTGGTGCTGCTGCTCGGATTCATGGCCTGCGGCATGCTGTCCGAACCGGTGCCGCGCGACGTGCCGGCGCTGGCGATGGCGGCCGGCCTGCTCGGCACGGCGGCGATGGGCGCGCATAGCGCGGCCAGCAAGCTGCTGCTGGCCCACCTGGCGCCGACCTCGCTGATGACCGGCAACGTGACCCAGTTGGTGATCGATACGGTCGACCGGGTGCGCGGGAGAGGCGACGCGGCGACGATTGCGCGCTGCAGCAAGTTCTTNCTGATGACCGGCAACGTGACCCAGTTGGTGATCGATACGGTCGACCGGGTGCGCGGGAGAGGCGACGCGGCGACGATTGCGCGCTGCAGCAAGTTCTTCTGGCCGCTGTTCGGCTTCGCCATCGGCTGCGCGGCGGGCGCCCTGCTGTTTCTGGCGTTCGGCTTCGTGGCGCTGGCCGTGCCGGTGGCGCTCCTGGTGCTGCACCTGCTGCGCCCAAGCCTGGGCCAGGCCTAGGAACCGGCCATGAAGAAGATCCGCCTGGAGGCGTTCAGCGACGGCGTGATCGCCGTCATCCTCACCATCATGGTGCTGGAGTTGACGCCGCCGCACGGGACGACGCTGGCCGACATGCTGGCCGTCGTCCCGGGCTGGCTGCGCTATGCTCTCAGCTTCGTCTACGTCGGCATCTACTGGGTCAACCACCACGCGCTGTTCGAGCGCGTAGAGCGGGTCGACTGGGCCACGCTGTGGGCCAACCTGCACCTGCTGTTCTGGATGTCGCTGATTCCATTCGTCACCGCCTGGGCGGCCGAGCATCCTATGGCGCCGGCGCCGGTCGCGCTGTATGGCGTGGTGCTGTTCCTGTGCTCGGTGTCCTTCATGCTGCTGTCGTGGCGGCTGGGCTTCCTGGCGGGACTGGACCATGCCCACGCCTGGCAGAACGCCAAGAACCGGCTGTCGCTGGCCATGTATGCGCTGGCGGTGCTGGTCTCGCCGTGGCAGCCCTTGCTGGCGGCGCTGATCCACGTGCTGCTGGCGGCCCTGTGGCTGGTGCCGAACCGGCGCCAAGCCTGACTGGACGGCGCTCGCCCGGGCTGGCATGATGCCGCTCGTCGGCAGCAAGTAGAACAAAGGATCACTGTGAACAGTCAACAACGCACCATCGACGTCCTGATCGCCGACGACCATCCCCTGATGCGCGAGGGGATCGCGGCCGTGATCGGCAGCCAGCCGGATATGCGGGTGGTCGGCGAAGCGTCCGACGGCAACGAGGCGGTCGAGCTGTACCGCCAGTTGCGGCCGCACGTGACGCTGATCGACCTGCAGATGCCGCACCTGAACGGCATGGACGCGATCGCCGCGATCCGCGCCGAATTCCCGCAGGCCTGCCTGGCCATCCTCACCACCTTTCGCGGCGACGCGCGCGCCATGCAGGCGATCAAGAGCGGGGCCCAGGGCTACCTGCTCAAGAGTTCATTGCGCAAGGAACTGACCGACGCCATCCGCGTACTGGCCGCCGGCCGCCGCTACATCCCGTCCGAGATCGCCGGCGAGCTGGCGCGCCACCTGGGCCAGGACAGCCTCACGGTGCGCGAATTGCAGGTGCTGGAGCTGATCGCGCGCGGCAACGGCAACAAGCAGATCGGCGCGGCGCTGAACCTGTCCGAAGACACGGTCAAGGGCCACCTGCGCAGCATCATGGAAAAGCTGGGGGCGAATAACCGCACGCATGCGGTGACCATCGGCATCGAGCGGGGTTTCCTGGAAATATAGGGTCGCCCCCCCACTTTCGTGTGGGTAGCCAGGCCCCCGATCTTGTCTGTGCAACATCTCCAGCTGGCCGCAACATGCTGTCCAGATCGTTCCGATCCGACAACCCTGGAGAGCACCATGCAGACAGCGCCTTTGACACCGAGCCTGCCCGCGGCCGAGCGCCGCACCGCGCCGCCGTACCTTGGCGGCCTGCCGCGCTGGCAGGTCAGGCGGGTCACCGACTACATCGACGCCAACCTGGGCGCCACCCTGCGCACGGCCAGCCTGGCAGCCACCCTCGGCCTGAGCGTCAGCCATTTCACGCGCGCGTTCAAGCACAGCGTCGGCGTGCCGCCGCGCGTCTACGTGATCCGGCGCCGGCTGGCGGCCGCCTGCGAGGCGATGGTCACTTCAAACTTGCCGCTGACCACCATCGCCCATGCCCACGGCTTTTGCGACCAGTCGCACTTCACCCGCACGTTCCACGAAGTCATCGGCCTGTCGCCGCATGTCTGGCGCTGCCGCAATATGCCGGGCACGGCTGGCGCGGACGGCGATCCGTTCGCGAACGAACAGAAGTGCGAGACCGGACTGGATATGGTGGAGGCTGCCTAAACCGACGGAGTGCCTCCCGTGTTCGACTTCATCACAGAATTCATGCAGAGCGGCGGCTACTTCGCCGTGTTCGCGCTGATGGCGCTGGAAAACATCTTTCCGCCGATACCGTCCGAACTGATCATGCCGTTCGCCGGCTTCGTCGCCGCGCGCGGCGACCTGAACGTGGTCGGGGTGCTGCTGGCCGGCACCGCCGGCTCGGTGGCCGGGGCCTTGCCCTGGTATTACGCCGGCAAGGTCTATGGCAAGGAGCGGCTGGAGGCCTTCGCCGACAAGCATGCGCGCTGGCTGACCGTGACCCACGGCGACATCGAGCATGCGATGGAATCGTTCGAGAAGCACGGGCGCAAGGTGGTGCTGTTCGGGCGCCTGATCCCGGCCATCCGCACACTGATCTCGGTCCCGGCCGGCCTCGCCTGCATGCCGATGGGGCAGTTCCTGCTGTATTCGACGGTCGGTTCGCTGGTCTGGACCGGCATTCTTACCGGCGCCGGTTACATGCTGGAAAGCCAGTATGAGCGGGTGGCCGAATACGTCGATCCGGTGTCGAAGGCGATCCTGATCGGGCTGCTGGGCTGGTACCTGTACCGGGTGGCCACCTTCAAGAAGCGCGCGAAAGCCCAGTAAGTTCCTGATAACCTCAGGGCGCCTCGACGCCGCGCCACCACACCTGGTTGCGCCCGGCCTGCTTGGCCCGGTACAGCTGGGCGTCGGCCGCCTCGAACAGGTCGGACGGCTGTTCGTCCCCGTCCGCGGCAACGAGGGTCGCGCCGCCGATGCTGACCGTCAGCAGCGGCGCCACGCTGGACGCCTCGTGCGCGATGTTCAGCGCGGCCACCGACTCGCGCACGGCTTCCGCCACGCGCAGGGCGTCGCCGACGTCGGTTTCAGGCATCAAGAGCAGCAATTCCTCGCCGCCGTAGCGCGCCGCCAGGTCGCCCGGGCGGCGCATGGCGGCGCCGGCCACCCGCGCCACCGAGCGCAGCGCGCGGTCGCCGGCCGGATGGCCGTAGCGGTCGTTGAACTGCTTGAAGGCGTCGATGTCGAGCAGGGCCAGCGACAGCGGGCGGCCCGAGCGCCGCGCGCGCTGCCATTCGAGGGCGTACATCTCGTCGAAGCGGCGCCGGTTCGCCAGCTCGGTCAGGCCGTCGATGTTCGCCAGTCGTTCGAGCATCCTGCGCTGGCGCACCACCTGCAGGTGCAGCGCCACGCGCGCCATCACCACGGTCTGGTTGAACGGCTTGACGATGTAGTCCGAGGCGCCCATCTTGAGGCCGTTGGCTTCGTCCTCGGGGCGGTCCAGGCCCGAGATGAAGATCACCGAGATGTTGGCGGTTTCCGGGTCGGCGCGCAGGCGGCGCAGCACCTCGTAGCCGTCCATGTCGGGCATCATGACGTCGAGCAGGATCAGGTCGGGCAAGTGGCGCGTGGCGCGCTCCAGGGTCTGGGCGCCGTTGCGGGCCAGCAGCACCGTGTACTCGGGCTTGAGCAGCTCGCCCAGGACTTCGCGGTTGATGGCGTCGTCGTCGGCCACCAGGACTTTTTGCATCTCCACTACGTTCATTGGCTGTCTTCCAGGCTGAGGCTGAGATCGAGCTGCGTGGCCAGGGTGGCGAGGGGGGCCAGTGCCGCAGCATACTCGATCTCGGCCACGGCGCGCCGCACGCCATCGAGCGGGGCGTCGTACAGGTTGGCGTCCATGCTGGCCGCCAGCAGCGATTCGAGCTGCGCCAGGGCGTCCTCGGCGCGCGCGTCGTCGCTGCGCAGATAGCCTTCCAGGCGCGCCACTACCGCCGCCAGCGTGGCCGGGTCGGCCGGCGTCGGCAGGCTGGCGGCCGCCACCTGGGCCAGGCCGGCAAGCACCGTCTCGGCAGCGGCGACCAGGGCCGCCACCTGGACCCCGAGCCGGTCCGGCTGGCCGCCGCGCAGGTCCTGTTCGAGGCGCCCGGCGGCGCCGGCCAGCTCGAAGGCGCCGACGTAGGCGGCGCTCGACTTGAGGTTGTGCGCCAGCGCCTGCAGGCGCGGCTGGTCGCCGGCCGCCAGCGCCTCGCGCAGGATGCGCGGCGCCGACGCGTATTCGCGCACGAAGCTGCCGGCGCGCTTTTCGAGGCGCAGGCGCTGGCCGTCGACGTTGTCCAGCGCCAGGCGCCAGTCGATGCCGGGCACCGCCGGCAGGCTGGCGCCGGCGCCGGCCGCCGCTGCGTCCCGCCCGGACGCACGTGCGGCTTGGTCCGTTCGAATTTACCTTTTGCCATTTCCTGATTCCTTTAAGAGAAACGATATATTTTGTTGAACTGGAGGGATGGGACATCCCATCCCTCCATTATCTATTACTTGGACTTCGCGGTGACGATGGCGTCAATCACGTGCTTCGGAGCTTCCGAATAGTGCTTGAATTCCATCGTGTAGGTCGCACGGCCCTGGGTCGCCGAACGCAGCGAGGTCGAGTAACCGAACATTTCCGACAGTGGCACTTCGGCCTTGATGATCTTGCCGCCGCCGCCTGGGATTTCGTCCATGCCCTGCACCATGCCGCGACGCGACGACAGGTCGCCCATCACCGAACCGGCGTAGTCTTCAGGCGTTTCCACTTCCACGGCCATCATCGGCTCGAGGATGACCGGATTCGCTTTACGGCAGCCGTCCTTGAACGCCATCGAGCCCGCCATGCGGAACGCGTTTTCGTTCGAGTCGACGTCGTGGTACGAACCGAAGGTCAGGGTGACTTTGACGTCAACCACTGGGTAACCAGCCAGCACGCCGGTGGTCAGGGTTTCGCGCACACCTTTTTCGACTGCAGGGATGTATTCGCGTGGAACCACACCGCCCTTGATCGCGTCGACGAACTCGAAGCCTTTACCTGGCTCTTGCGGCTCGATCGACAGGACTGCGTGACCGTACTGGCCACGACCGCCCGACTGCTTGACGAACTTGCCTTCGACGTCGGTGACTGCCTTGCGGATGGTTTCGCGGTATGCAACCTGTGGCTTGCCGACGGTCGCTTCCACGTTGAACTCACGCTTCATGCGGTCAACGATAATTTCCAGGTGCAGCTCGCCCATACCACCGATGATGGTCTGGCCCGATTCTTCGTCGGTACGCACGCGGAACGATGGATCTTCCTGTGCCAGGCGGTTCAGCGCCAGGCCCATTTTTTCCTGGTCGGCCTTGGTTTTCGGCTCGACTGCCTGTTGAATCACTGGCTCAGGGAAGACCATCTTTTCCAGGGTGATGACAGCCGAAGGATCGCACAGGGTTTCGCCCGTGGTCGCTTCTTTCAGGCCGACCGCAGCGGCGATGTCGCCGGCGCGCACTTCCTTGATTTCTTCGCGCTGGTTGGCGTGCATCTGCAGAATACGACCCAGGCGTTCTTTCTTGCCCTTGACCGGGTTGTAGACGGTGTCGCCCGAATTGACCATGCCCGAGTAGACGCGGAAGAAGATCAGCTGGCCCACGAACGGGTCGGTCATGATCTTGAATGCCAGCGCCGAGAATTTCTCGTTGTCGTCAGCCTTGCGGGTGACTGGCTGGTCGTCTTCATCGGTACCGGCGACTGGTGGGATGTCCACTGGCGACGGCAGGTATTCGATGACGGCGTCCAGCATTGCCTGCACACCTTTGTTCTTGAACGCGGTACCGCACATCATCGGCACGATTTCCGAAGCGATGGTGCGCTGGCGCAGGGCAGCCTTGATCTCGGCTTCCGACAGTTCGCCTTCTTCCAGGTACTTGTTCATCAGCTCTTCGCTGGCCTCAGCAGCGGTCTCGACCAGCTTTTCGCGCCACTCGTTGGCTTGATCGACCAGTTCCGCAGGGATGTCGCGGTAATCGAACTTCATGCCTTGCGAAGCGTCGTCCCAGATGATCGCTTTCATCTTGACCAGGTCGACCACGCCCAGGAAGTTCTCTTCCGCGCCGATCGGGATCTGCAGAGGGATCGGGTTCGCCTTCAGGCGAGCACGCATCTGCTCGTAGACCTTGAAGAAGTTCGCGCCGGTACGGTCCATCTTGTTGACGAAGGCCAGACGTGGAACTTTGTACTTGTTAGCCTGGCGCCACACGGTTTCCGACTGTGGCTGCACGCCGCCGACTGCGCAGTAAACCATGCAGGCGCCGTCGAGCACGCGCATCGAGCGTTCGACTTCGATGGTGAAGTCAACGTGGCCCGGGGTGTCGATGATGTTGATGTGGTGAGGCTCGAAGTTACCGGCCATACCTTTCCAGAAGCAGGTCGTCGCTGCCGAGGTAATGGTAATGCCGCGCTCTTGCTCTTGCTCCATCCAGTCCATCGTCGCTGCGCCATCGTGCACTTCGCCGATCTTGTGGTTGACGCCCGTGTAGAACAGGACGCGTTCGGTGGTGGTGGTTTTACCAGCATCGATGTGAGCCGAAATACCGATATTGCGGTAGCGCTCGATGGGGGTCTTGCGTGCCATAATTTTTCCTAAATCTTTGAATGGACAAAACCGAGCAACATCTTGACGATCAAAATGAGCTCGGCCTGAACAACAGATACTGCAGGGACCTCAGTTTGGGGCAAAAAGCCCCAAGCCAAGTCCTGATGCTTAGAAGCGGAAGTGCGAGAACGCCTTGTTCGCTTCTGCCATGCGGTGGACTTCGTCACGACGCTTCATCGCGCCGCCGCGGCCTTCAGCCGCTTCCAGCAGTTCACCACCCAGACGTTGCGGCATGGATTTTTCGCTGCGCTTGTTTGCGGCTTCGCGCAACCAACGCATGGACAGCGCCATACGACGAACCGGACGAACTTCCACTGGCACCTGGTAGTTGGCGCCACCGACACGGCGGGATTTGACTTCCACCAGCGGTTTAGCGTTGTTGATCGCGGTCGTGAACACTTCCAGCGGGTCTTTGCCCGACTTGGATTGAATGTGTTCGAATGCACCGTAGATGATGTTTTCTGCAACCGACTTCTTGCCGGACAGCATCAGAACGTTGACGAATTTGGCGACATCGGTGTTGCCGAATTTTGGATCCGGCAGGATCTCGCGCTTGGGTACTTCACGACGACGTGGCATTTCAATTCCTTCCTGTCTTCAGTTGAGTGCGGTGACCACACTCGCGAAAGGCCCTCATGACCCTTCACTTACTCGGCCTTACGGCCGGCTCAACTTATCTAATTAATGTGACGTGTCAATGACACACACGATCGAAGATTACTTCTTCGCAGCCTTGGCACGCTTGGCGCCGTACTTCGAGCGCGCTTGCTTACGGTCTTTGACGCCCTGGGTATCCAGTGCACCGCGAACCATGTGGTAACGCACACCTGGCAAGTCTTTCACACGACCGCCGCGCAGCAGCACGACACTGTGTTCTTGCAGGTTGTGGCCTTCACCGCCGATGTACGAAATGACTTCGAAACCGTTGGTCAGACGCACTTTAGCGACTTTACGAAGCGCCGAGTTAGGCTTCTTCGGGGTGGTGGTGTACACACGGGTGCACACGCCACGTTTTTGCGGGCAGTTTTCCAGTGCCGGCGACTTGCTCTTCACAACCGCGGCTTCACGCGGCTTGCGAATCAGTTGATTGATGGTTGGCATCGTTCCTAATCCAACAAAATTGCTACTGAATTGACGACCCGAGACGGCAAACATGCTGGCCCGGGGACTAAACCTAGTCCCGTAAGAACTGACAGCGGAGGCGACGAAAGCCACTCGACGAAAGGAGCGGCTGCGAATGCGTATACGATGTGCAGAATAAAAACGAGAACTCGCGAATATACGCTGAATGTGACGACGGGTCAACCGATTTGCTGCTCCGTCAAGCCGTCCCCGGATCCCCGGCCGGTAAACCGTGGCGAATGTGTCATCGCTGCTACAACCCGGCCCGGCCGTAGGGAATGCCTGCCTGGGCGGCGGCCATCGCCTCGGCGTCGGCGCCGGCCGGGATCCGCATTGGCGCCGCCGGATCGGTCACCGCGCGCCAGACGGCTTGCACCACGTCCCCGGCATGGGTGACCGGGGCCGGGCCGCGCACGCCGGCAACCACGGACTCCATCAGCGACGCGTAGGCTTCGGGCATCTCGCCCTCCATGCGTGCCCGCGCATTGGCGCCGAACCGCGTTTCAGGTGCGCGGCCGGGCAGCACCAGGCGCAGGCGGATGCCGAGCGGCTCGAGTTCGAGCGCCAGCGACTCGGTGAACGCATTCACGGCCGCCTTGCTGGCGGTGTAGACCGACAGCAGCGGCAATGGCGTGAGCGTGACCGCCGAGCTGACGTTGACGATCACGCCCCCGCCCGTGGCGCGTAAACCAGGCAGCACGGCCTGCGTCATGGCGATCGTGCCGAGCGTATTGGTGTCGAACACGCCGCGCGCCGTGTCCATGGCGATGCCTTCCAGTGGATACAGCGCGCCGACGCCGGCATTGTTGACCAGCGCATCGATCGGCCCTGCGGCCTCGAGCGCCAAGCGGATGCTGGCGCCATCCGTCACGTCGAGCGCCAGCACCCGCAGCCGGTCGGAGGGCGGCAGGATGCCGGCGTCCGGCGTGCGCATGGTGGCCACGACATTCCATTCGTGTTCGAGGAAATGGCGGGCGATCTCGAGGCCGAAGCCGGACGAGCAGCCGGTGATCAAAACGGTTTTCATGCTGGACTCCTGTGGATGATGGTGGTGCCGCTACGATAGGCCGCCTCGACCGGACGCGCTACAATCGACAGTCCATATTACTTTCGCAGGAGTCCAGACATGAGCGATCCGTTGGCCGAGGTGGTCGGCCTGCTGCGTCCGGGCGTGCGCATGACCAAGGTGGTCGCCGGCGCCGGACGCTGGGGCGTGCGGCGCGCCGAGACCGGCCAGCCCTCATACTGCATCGTCCTCGACGGCCGCTGCCGGCTGGCGATCGAAGGCTCTCCCGAACTCCTGCTCGAGTCGGGCGACTTCGTGCTCATCCCCGCCACCTGGAACTTCGCGATGTCGAGCCTGCAGGCGCCGCCGGCGCACGCCTTCGACACGCCACCCGTGGCGCAGGGCCCGGGCGAGTTCCGGCTCGGCGCGCAGGATGGCCCGCCGGAGGTGCGCTTCATCATCGGCCACTGCGTATTCGGTTCGCCCGACGCGTCCCTGCTGGTGTCGCTGCTGCCGCGCTTCATCCATGTGCGCGGGGAGCCGCGCCTGGCCCTGCTGGCGCAACTGGTGGGCGACGAGTCGCGCGCACGGCGGCCGGCGCGCGAGGTCGTGATGGCGCGCCTGCTCGAGGTGCTGCTGATCGAGGCGCTGCGCTCCACAAGCACGACGGCGCCGGAGCCCGGCCTGGTGCGCGCCCTGGCCGACACCCGCCTGGCGCAGGCGCTGCGCCAACTGCACGCGGCGCCCGCGCGCGCCTGGACCATGGCCGAACTGGCGCAAGAGGCAGCACTGTCACGCTCGGCGTTCTTCGAGCGCTTCAGCCGCGCGGTCGGCAAGGCGCCGATGGAATACCTGCTGGCCTGGCGCATGGGGCTGGCGAGCGACCTGCTGCGGCGCGGCGGCGGCAGCATCGCCGAAGTCGCGCAGCAGGTCGGCTACAGCTCGGCCAGCACCTTCAGCGTCGCCTTCGCGCGCCACGTGGGCGTGCCGCCGGCCCGGTATGCGCGCGCGGCGGCCTCATATCACTAAGCGCGGCGTGCGATCTCGATGAAGGCGTCGAGGTAGGCGGTGCCGGCGTCGACCTCGCGCGTGCCGAGGAAAATCTGCTTGAACACACCTTCCGGCCCGAGGCGCACCGGCGCCACCGCCATCCGGCCCGCGTATTCTTCCACCAGCCAGCGCGGCAGCGCCGCCACGCCGCGGCCGCTGGCCACCATCTGCAGCATGATGTCGGTGGTCTCGATCGTCTTGCGCTGACGCGGCGCGCAGCCGGCCGGCAGGAAGAACTGGTTGTAGATGTCGAGCCGCTCGATATCGACCGGATAGGTGATGAGCACGTCGTCCGACAGGTCGGCCGGCTCGGCGTGGGTGCGCCCGGCCAGCGGATGGCTGCTCGCCACCACCAGCACCTGTTCGTAGTCGAACACCGGCACGAACTTCAGGCCCGGCTTGAACAGCGGGTCGGGCGTGACCAGCAGGTCGATCTCGTAGCCGTGCAGGGCCTTGAGGCCGCCGAACTGGAAGCGCTGCTTGACGTCGACGTCGACCTCGGGCCAGGCCGCCAGGTAGGGATCCACCACTTTCAACAGCCACTGGTAGCAGGGATGGCATTCCATGCCGATGCGCAGGGTGCCGCGCTCGCCGCGCGCGTATTCGCGCATCAGGCGTTCGGCATGTTCGAGCTGCGGCAGCACCCGCTCGGCCAGCGCCAATAGGGATCGTCCGGCCTGGGTCAGGCGCAGCGAGCGGCCCTCGCGGGTCCAGACCGGCGTGCCCAGTTGCTGCTCCAGCTTTTTCACCGTGTGGCTCAGGGCCGATTGCGTCAGGCACAGCACGTCGGCGGCAGCGGTCAGCGAACCACGGCGGTCGACCTCGCGGATCAGCGACAGGTGGGTGCGTTCGATCATGTCACATGAACTAAATTAATGGATGGATGAAATCATACCAATTTTATTCATGAGTCAAGCGGCCTATCATCGACTCATCCATTGACGAACAGGCTGAACCCATCATGACGACCACCCACACCCTCGGCTTTCCGCGCATCGGCGCGCGCCGCGAACTGAAATTCGCCCTCGAGCGCTTCTGGAAGGGAGAAGCGACGGCCCAGGAACTCGGCGCCCAGGCAGCAAGCCTGCGCCAGCGCCACTGGCAGCAACAATCGAAACTCGATTTCGCCCCGGTTGGCGACTTCTCGCTGTACGACCAGGTGCTCGACATGAGCTTCACGCTGGGGAACGTGCCCGAACGTGCCCACAGCCATGGCGGCGACGCGCTCGACGCCTATTTCCGTGTCGCGCGCGGCCGCAGTGCCGGCGACCATGACCATGGCTGCGGCAGCGTCCACGCCGGCGAAATGACCAAGTGGTTCGACACCAACTACCACTACATCGTCCCCGAGTTCAGCGCCGACACCCAATTCAGGCTCGACACCGCGCGCCTCGACGAACAGCTGGCCCAGGCGCGCACGCTGGGCGTCAAGGCCAAGCCGGTGATCGTCGGCCCGCTGACCTATCTATGGCTGGGCAAGGCCAAGGATGGCAGCGACCGGCTCGACCTGCTGCCCCGCCTGCTGCCGGTGTATGCCGAGCTGCTGGCCTGGTTCGTCACACAAGGCATCGAGTGGGTGCAGGTCGACGAGCCGGCGCTGGTCACGGAACTCGATGCGCGCTGGCAGGCGGCGTTCGCCAGCGCCTATGACCTTCTGCAGCACAGCGGCGCGAAACTGCTGCTGGCGACCTATTTCGGGCGCCTGGAAGACAACCTGCCCCTCGCCTGCGCGCTGCCGGTCGACGGCCTGCACCTGGATGCGACCAGGGCGCGCGACGAAATCGCGCCGGTCATCGCCGCGCTGGGCCACGACAAGATCCTGTCGCTGGGCGTGATCGACGGCCGCAATATCTGGAAGACCGACCTGCACGCGACCCTGGAATGGCTCGAGCCCATTCAGCGCCAGTTGCAGCAGCGCCTGTGGATCGCGCCATCGTGCTCGCTGCTGCACGTCCCGGTCGACCTGCAGAACGAACAGGCGCTGGATCCCGAGATCCGCTCCTGGCTGGCGTTCGCCGTGCAAAAGCTGGAGGAGTTGCGCATCCTCGCCCATGCGCTCGACCATGGCCGCTCGCAGGTGCAGCTGGAACTGGTCGAGAATGCCGCCGCGATCGACCGTCGCCGCGCCTCGAAGCGGGTATCGAACCCGCAGGTGGCGCAGGCACTGGCCGCGCTCACGCCTGCACTGGGCCAGCGCGCCAGCAGCCACGCCGAGCGTAGCGCCAAGCAGGCCGCCCTGCTCCAATTGCCCAGCTACCCGACCACCACCATCGGTTCCTTCCCGCAGACGGCGGCGATCCGCCAGGCCCGCAACGCGTTCAAAAAGGGCGAGCTGGATGCGGCGGCCTACGAAGACGCGATGCGCGCCGAGATCGCGCGCTGTGTGCGCGAGCAGGAAGCGCTGGGGCTGGACGTGTTCGTGCACGGCGAGGCCGAGCGCAACGACATGGTCGAATACTTCGGCGAGCAGCTCGACGGCTATGCCTTCAGTCAGAACGGCTGGGTGCAATCCTACGGGTCGCGTTGCGTGAAGCCGCCGATCCTGTTCGGCGACGTGCGCCGCCCGCAGGCGATGACGGTCAAGTGGACCACCTATGCGCAGTCGCTGACCGACAAACCGATGAAGGGCATGCTGACCGGCCCGGTGACGATCCTGAACTGGTCCTTCGTGCGCGACGACCAGCCGCGCGCCGCCAGTTGCCGCCAGCTGGCGCTGGCGATCCGCGAGGAAGTGCTGGATCTGGAACGGGCCGGCGTGCGCGTGATCCAGATCGACGAGGCGGCGCTGCGCGAAGGCTTGCCGCTGCGGCGTTCGGAGTGGAAGGAATACCTGGACTGGGCGGTGGAGTCGTTCCGCATCACGGCCAACGGCGTCGCCGACGATACGCAGATCCACACCCATATGTGCTATTCGGAGTTCAACGACATCATCGCCGCGATCGCCGCCATGGATGCCGACGTGATCACGATCGAGACCTCACGCTCGGATATGGAACTGCTGGACGCCTTCGACGATTTCCAGTATCCGAACGAGATCGGCCCGGGCGTGTACGACATCCATTCGCCGAACATCCCGAGCCAGGACCACATCGTGGACCTGATGCGCAAGGCCGCCACCCGCATCCCGCCCGCGCGCCTGTGGATCAATCCGGACTGCGGCCTCAAGACCCGCAACTGGGAAGAAGTGCTGCCGGCGCTGCGCAATATGGTGGCGGCGGCGCATACGCTGCGCGCCGCAGCCTAGTTTGCAGCCGGCGCCGGCTTGTGCAGGAAGCCGGCCACCGCCTTCACCAGCAGGGGCGACACCGGCAGGGACGGATCGCTGTAGGCCGCCGCCTGCAGCGCCGGGTCGGCCCGCACGTGCTTGAACACGTGGTTCATGCCGGGAATGATGGACAGGGTCGCATCCGGTTTCGCGCGCTGCAGGCCATTGGCCTGGGCTACCTCCACCTGGATGTCGGTATTGCCCTGCACGATCAGCACCGGCATGGCCAGGGCGGCGATGCGCTGCGCCGGCACGTACTTGAACCACGAGATCAGGTAGGGCTGGATGCTCGGGCGGTAGAGCGTCATCAGCGCGGGAGGAACCGGATCGACCGTGGTCCCGCTTTCAAGCGCCGCGAGAATGCGTTCGTTCTCGGGAACGAGATCCGGCGGCAGCTTGCCGGCCAGTTGCTTACGCAGGATATTCGAGGCGCCATCGGCGACACCGGCGATCGAGACGAAGGCAGCGGCGTCGGCCTGCTGCGCCGCCAGCATGCCGATCAGCGAGCCTTCGCTGTGACCGATCACGGCCACCGAACCGAAGCGCGGATCGGCCTTCAGCTTGCCGACCCAGGCCGCAGCGTCGTCCACGAAGGTCTCGAAGCGCAGATCGGATTCAGCCGGGCCTGCCGCCAGGCTCGCGCCGACGCCGCGCTTGTCATAGCGCACCGTGGCGATGCCCTCCCCGGCCAGCGCCACGGCCAGCATCCTGAGGCTGTCGTTGCGACCGGGGATCAGGCGGCTGTTGCCATCGCGGTCGGTCGGGCCGGAGCCGGCGATGATCAAGGCAACCCGGGGTTTATCCTGCGCGGCGGCCGGCAATTGCAGCGTGCCGGCGAGCTGGCCGGACGGCGTATCGAGGGCGATCTGCTCATCCCCCGTTTGTGCATGAGCAATGCCGGCGGCAAACGCCAATAACAGTGCAAGGAATTTCATGTCCGCTCCACCGTGATCACCTTGGGCGCGACGATCAACACGGCCGTCCAGCCCAGCAGGGAAAAGCAGCGCCGCAAGCCCTCGAAACACAGGAACCAGACGGCCCACTGCGCAACATCGTAGTCGAACGGAGGCAACCCCGCCGCCGACATCAGGTACATCGTTGCGAGCGCGGCCAGCACGCCCACGATGGCGGAGAACCACCACTTCCTTTCAAGTTCGGACATTCGATCCCTCATCAATTATTATTTTCAGGCCGCCACGGCCACGCTGCGCTGCGCCAGGCAGAAGCCGTTGATGCGTTCCAGCGTGTCGTTCGCCGCCTGCTCGTCGAGCCCCGCCCCGAAATGGTAGCGATGGGTCGCGGTCTCGATCTCGATCCGGCCATGGCCGAAGCCCAGCGCCTCCCACTTGGCTTCGGGAGACCAGGCTTCCGGCGCCGGCAACAGCCGCACCGCGCGGATCTCGTCGAGCAGGAAGGCCAGCTCGATCGGCGGCAAGTCGCCTTCGCTGGCGATATACAGCTCGTCGCGGAACACGAAGTTGCGGTACAGCGCCCAGGCGGCCACGCTGACGATGGCCAGCGCGCAGGCGGTGAACATGACGACGCCGGGCGACAGGTCGCGCCGCGCGCCGCTCGCCAGGCCGTAGGCCAGCAGGCAGACGAAGCAAAAGGACATGCACGCGGCAAAGCCGCGCTTCTGGGTTGGACAGACGATGTGCAGGACCTGGCTGGCGCTCATTCCTTCTCTTCGAAAACGCTCTTGGTTGTGAAAGATACCACTTCTCGAAGGGATGAATATGCGCGGATTGTCTCTTGTACCCTACAGTCCGGCCTCCAGCGCACCGGCGAACCAGCCCAGCTCACCGTCCAGCGCGGCCCGGATCGGCCCCGGCGTGAGGCCGGTCCAGCGCTTGAACGAGCGCCGGAAATTGGCGGCATCGTGAAAGCCCAGGTAGCGCGCGACTTCCTCGTTGTCGGCCCGCTCCACCTGGAACAGCCATAGCGCCACATGGGTGCGCACCTGGTCCAGCTCGGCCTGGAAGTGGGTGTGGTGGCGCAGCAGCTGGCGCTTGAAGGTGGCCGGGCTGACGCCGAAATCGCTTGCGGCGCGCTCCAGCGTCGGCGCGGTGCGCACCTCGGCCAGCAGGTAGTCGTACAGCGCGGCCAGGATGCCCGGCGCACGCGGCGCCTCCTGCTCGGCGGCCTGCAGCGCCAGGCGCGCCGCCATCTCGCTGGCGCGCGGCCACGGCCGGTCGAGCCAGTTCGAAGGCAGCAGCATGGCGTCGAGCTGGCAGCCGAAGCGCAGCTCGGTGCCCAGGTGGACGTGGTGCTGCTCGACGTGGCGCGGCGCGCCGCGGTTGAAGCAGAAGCGCCACGGCAGGCGCTCGCCGCCCAGCCAGCGGCACAGGGCCACCACCGCCGTCATGTGCATCTCGACCAGGGCCGGACGAATGCCCGGCGCGCCGTAGGCGTCGACCCAGTACAGCAACGCCACGTCGCCCCAGCTCTCGAAGCGCGGCCGCAGCAGCGGCGCCAGGCGCGCATGGAAGCGGCACAGCGTTTGCAGCAGCGCGCGCAGGCTGGGCGCCTGCACCAGCGCATGGCTGGCGGCGCCGTCGTGGCCCGGCAACAGCAACTGGCCCAGCATGAAGCTGGTGTCGGGACTGTCCAGGGTGCGCAGGGTGTTCGCCAGTTGCTGCAGGTATTGGGCCGGGGCGAGCAGGCCGTCGGGATCGAGGCCGGCCACCAGCCCCGTGTCATGCAACAGGTCGGCGTCGCCGGCGTCGCGCGAGCGGCCGTATTCCAGCGCCAGCGCGGGCTGCTGCCGCGCCGGGATCGATGGTTCTCCGGCTGGCTGCCAGGCGATCACACGGCGTCCATCCGGCGGCACAGGTCGGCCAGCAGCGCGTCCGGCGCGCCGCGCGCCGGCGCGCAGCCGTGGCGCAGGGAGATCCGCACCCGTCCATTGGGCGCATGGTGGCGCATCGACGACACCATGCGGCACAGGTGCTGGGCGGCGTCGCGCGCTTCAAACTCGTTCAGGCCCGGCATCAGCACCGCGAAGCGGTCGCCCGCGTAGCGGCACAGCAGGTCCTCGTTGCGCAGGTTCAGCAGCAGCATGTGCGCCACCGCCTGCAGCACGCGATCTCCCTCGGCCTGGCCGTGCTCGCGGTTGATGCGATGGAATTCGTCGATATCGAACAGCACCAGCGCGCTGGCGCCCTGGCCCTCCATGCGCCGGCTCTCCAGGCGCAGCTGCTCGCGCAGGTAGGCGGCATCGGCCAGCTGGGTGATGCGGTCGAAGGGGCGGTGGTTGCGGAACAGCCGCTCGCGCTTGCGCATGTGGTCGGACAGGGTGGCCTGCTCCAGGCGCCAGTAATACATGCCGACGGTAAGCACCAGCATGCCGAGCGGCAGCAGCGACTCGAGCGCGTTGTCCCACAGCGCGGCCTTGTCGACGTCGACCACCTCGTCCAGGCAGTCGGCCCAGGAGCCGAGCATGATGCAGGCCAGGCCGCCGGCCAGCAGGCGCGTCACCAGGCCATCGGGGCGGCTGGACAGCACGGTCAGGCACCACAGCGCCGCCAGCAGCGAGGTGCCGCCCTCGCTGGCGATGTCGACCCAGTCCCACTCCGCCACCGGGATGCCGTTCCCGGCGCCGACGAACAGGAAGGCGAAGGCGCCGAGCAGCGCGCCGATCAACAGGGCATGGCGGATGACGTTGGACATAAGGGCGGCATTGGAGGTGGATCGTCGGAACATAGCGCAGCCAGATGACCGCCAGATGACAGGATGACAAACCGTCGCGCCGCGGCACAGGGTCCAAACGGCTCACGCGCGCATCGGCGCCCGCGCCGCCAGGGTCGCGCAATGCATGGCGCCAGCGGCCGGCGCCGGGTCAATTCGGCTCATCCGGGCCCGGAATAGTCCGGGCGGCATGCCGGAAACCGGAAGTCGTCACCGATACGTCACATTCGGGCACCAGAATCCGCCCCACTCCAACTATCTCCTTGCCCCCATGCGCCATCTCGCCCTCCCCGCCATCACCGCCAGCCTGCTGGCCGCTGCCGGCGTCCATGCCGCTCCAGCGCCAGCCCCGGCCGTCGAATCCAGCGTGGTCGTCACCGGCCAGCGCGCCAGCCTGGCGCGCGCCATCGCGGCCCAGGAACAGGCCGACAATATCGTCAGCGTCGTCAGCAGCGACGACATCGGCCACCTGCCCGACAAGAACGCCGCCGAAGCGCTGGCGCGCGTACCGGGCCTCTCGGTCCAGCGCGACCAGGGCGAAGGCCGCTACGTGGTGGTGCGCGGCCTGGACGCCGACTACAACAGCGTGACCATCAACGGCGCCCTGGTGCCTTCGCCCGAGGCGACGCGGCGCGCGGTGGCGCTCGACGTGCTGCCGGCCGGCCTGGTGCGCTCGCTGGAAGTGACCAAGTCGGCCACGCCCGACCAGGATGCCAACTCGCTGGGCGGCACGGTCGAAGTCAAGACCCTGTCGGCATTCGACCTGCCGGGCAGGCTGCTCAGCGTCGGCGTGGCGGGCAGCCACGACACCAACACCGACCAGAACAGCCCGAGCGCCAACCTGCTGTGGGCCCAGCGCTTCTTGGACGGCAAACTGGGCATCGCGGCCGGCCTGTCGGGCGAGAAGCGCAAGTTCGGCTCGGACAATGTGGAAACCGGCGGCGCCTGGGACGGCAATCGCCTGGAAGGCTTCGAGATGCGCGACTACCTGCCCACGCGCGAGCGCCGCGCCGGCGCCTTCAACCTCGACTACCGCCCCGACGCCACTACCAGCTACGCGCTGCGCGGCTTCATGAGCCGCTTCTCGGACGAAGAGTCGCGCGACCGCATGACCGTCGGCGACTTCGAGAATGACGACGAAAGCGTGGTGGAAGGCGAACTCGCCCCCGCCACCATCGAGCGCCGCCTGCGCCAGCGCAAGTACACGCAAGAGATCCGTTCGCTCACCGGCACGATGGACCGTCGCTTCGGCGACAGCTGGAAAATGCACCTCGAGGCAGCCACCAGCCGCTCGACCGACAAGACCCCGAACGCGATCAGCGACGCGCGCTTCACCAATATCGAGAGCTTCGCCGACGTCGGCTTCACCAACACCCGTGCGCCGCACCTGATCGCACCGGCCGGCGTGGCCGACGCGGCCAACTACGAACTCGATTCGTTCGCGATCGAGCGCGCCTATGCCAGGGACTCCAGCCACCAGCTGCGCCTGGACCTGCAGCGCGACTTCGACGCCGGCGACTGGAGCGGCGCGTTCAAGTTCGGCGCCAAGGCCACCCGCCGCGACAAGCGCACCGACACCGACGCCTGGGAATTCGGCAGCGACGATCCGGAAGACGGCGACTACTGGGGCCTTGGTGCGACCTCGATGGCGGACTTCGTCAATGGCAACCGGCTCGACTACCCGTTCGGCAACCTCGGCTATGCAATCGACCCGGGCCTGGTCCGCGCGCGCCTGGCGGGCCTGAACCGCGACGGCGCACGCGCGATCGTCGATTCGGCGCTGGACGACTTCAAGCTGCAGGAAGACATCGACGCCGCCTACCTGCAGGCCAGCCTGCGCCGCGGCGCCTGGTCGCTGCTGGCCGGCGTGCGCGCCGAGCGCACCCGCTTCAAGGCCGACGGTTCGCAGGTGACGGACGAAGAAGAGATCACGCCACGCGGCGCAAAACGTTCATATACCAACTGGCTGCCGGGCATGCACCTGCGCTACGACCTGGACCAGCACACCAGCGTCCGCGCCGCCTGGAGCAACTCGGTGGTGCGCGCCAACTTCGCCCAGCTGGCGCCGGGCGTCAGCCTGGATGGCGACGACGAAGCCACCATCGGCAACCCGGACCTGAATCCGCTGCGCTCGCACAACCTGGACCTGGGTATCGAGCGCACCATCGGCGGCGACGGCGTGCTGTCGGCCTATGTGTTCACCAAGGATATCAAGGACTTCACCTATGCGACCGACCTGGCCGGCACCGGGGACTGGGCCGATTTTTCCAGCGCGATCTCGTACAAGAACGGCGAGAAGGCGCGCGTGCGCGGCATCGAACTGGCCTGGCAGCAGCCGCTGCGCATGCTGCCGGCGCCGTTCAACGGCCTGCTGATCGGCATCAACGGCGCCATCACCCACTCGCGTGCCGACATCGACAGCGCCGATGGCGACGGCGGGATCGGTGCACGCGAGATCCGCATGCCCGGCCAGTCGAACCGCATCGGCAACCTGATGGTGGGCTACGAAGCCGGTGGCTTCAGCGCGCGCCTGGCAATGAACTACAAGTCGCCCTACCTGCTGGAACTGGGCGAGGATGTGCTCGACGCCACCCAGGACCGCTACGTCGATACCCAGAAACAGCTGGACTTCTCGATGTCCTACCGGTTCGACAAGCGCTGGCAGCTGACCTTCGACGCCAGCAACCTGAACAACGAAAAATACTACGTCTACATGGGCGACAAGTCCCGTAATTCGCAACACGAACAATACGGCCGCACCTTCAAGATCGGCCTGAAAGCGAGCATCTTCTAATGAAAAAAATCGTTTCCCTGATCGTTCTGGCGGCGCTGCACGGCGCTGCATCGGCTGCACCACACACTACGAAGGCCCCGGTCGATGCCGACGAACTGGCCGCCCTGCCCGGCGGCGCCTGGCTGGCACTGGACAAGCGCGGCCTGCGCCTGGTCGGCGCCGACGGCATCGACCGCGCCACCCTGGCCCTGCGTGGCGAGCGTCTCGACGTGCGGCCCGACGTTCACCCTTCTTCTGGCGGCGCGCTGGCGGTGATGGTCGACTCGAACCTCGAACAGGCCCAGCCCGTGCGCGTCGACCTGGCCGCCGGCACCCTGACCCGCCTGCCGGCCATCCCGAGCGCCGGCTTCGGCATCGAGGCGGCCTGCATGTACCGCGACGCCCAGAACCTCGACCACGTATTCCTGGTCGGCGCGGATGGCCAGGCGCAGCAATGGCTGCTGGGCGAACAGTACCGCATGGTGCGCCGCCTGGCGCTGCCGACCGGCGTCGAACACTGCCGCGTCGACGATGCCTACGCCACGCTCTTCGTGGCCGAGGAAGGCATGGGTGTGTGGGCCTATGGCGCCGACGCCGAAGGGCCGTCGGTGCGCACGCCGGTGGCCCTGCGTGCACCGTATGGAAAGCTGAAGGGAGAAGTCCAGGCGCTGGCCGTGCTGCCGGGCGGCGTGGCCGCCCTCGGCGAAAAGGGCGAGCTGTTGACCTGGCGCCGCACCGGCGCCACATGGCAAGAGCAGCCGGCGCGCGCACTGGGCGCCGAACAGCTGGTGGCGCTGGGTGGCAGTTCGCTCATGGTGCAAACGAAGAAGGGCTGGCAATCGCCGGCCCTGGCCTGGAAAGCCGGCAGCGCCCCGCCGCGCTCCCTGCCGATCGTAATGCCGCGCATGCAGACCGCGCCGGTGGCGCAGATGGGCGACGCGGCCGACGATCCGGCGATCTGGGTCAACCCGCAGGACGCCAGCAAATCGCGCATCCTCGGCTCCAACAAGAAGCAGGGCCTGCTGGTCTATGACCTGGAAGGCCGCCAGACCCAATTCCTGCCTTCCGGCCGCCTGAACAACGTCGATGTGCGCCAGGACCTGCGCTTCGGCGGCGAGCGCTTCGACCTGGCCCTGGCCACCCAGCGCGACGAACATGCGATGGTGCTGTACACGATCGACGCCCAGGGCGAACTGGCCGAAGCGGGGCGCCTGCCGACCGGCCTGGGCGACATCTACGGCACCTGCCTGTACCGCACGCCCGAAGGCGGCCTGGATGCCTTCGTCAACGACAAGGACGGTCGCTACGAACACTGGCAGATCACCCGCGCCGGCGGCAAGTTCGGCGCCCGCCTGGCGCGCCAGTTCAAGGTCGCCACGCAACCCGAAGGCTGCGTGGCCGACGACCGCAGCGGCCTGCTGTTCGTGGGTGAAGAAGACAAGGCGCTGTGGGTGACCTCGGCCAGGGCCGACCAGCCGGCCACGCTCAAGATGGTGATGCCGGTAGGCGAATGGCTGCACGACGACATCGAAGGCATGGGCATCTACCACGGCGCCAGGCGCAGCTACCTGGTGGTGTCGAGCCAGGGCAATAGCAGCTATGTCGTGTTCGACGCGGCGCCGCCGTTCAAGGTGCGCGGCGCGTTCCGGGTCGGCATGGATCCGGTGGCCGGCATCGACGGCGCCTCGGAGACCGACGGCCTGGAAGTGAGCTCGGCCAACTTCGGCGGCCCGTATTCGCGCGGCATGCTGGTGGTGCACGACGGCTTCAAGCGCATGCCGGACGGCGCCCAGAACTACAAGGCGGTGGCGTGGGATGACATCGCCAGGGCCCTGAAGCTCGAAGACTAGGCAGGTTCGGGCTGTGCGAGGTGGCTGCTCAACCAGCGCGCCACCTCGGCCGCCCGCCCTTCGATGCGCGCGCCGAAACCCTGGGTCGCCAGCAGGGCGATGCCGTTCGGGTTGCGCAACACGCCCGGTGTCAAGACCGGGCTGCCGCTGGCGGTGTCGATGAAGAACGGGTCCAGCCGTTCGCGCAGCAGCGGCGCCAGCACCAGGTTGTGCGAGGACACCAGCACCAGGTCGCGCTCGGATAACTGTTCCAGCACCGCGCAGGCGGCCGATACCGACTCCAGGTGGTTGGTGCCGCGGAACACCTCATCGATCAGGCAGATGCCCGGCGGCTGGCCGGCGGCGTCCAGCAATTCGCGCGCCCGCCGCAACTCCGACATGTACAGGCTCTCGCCGCCCAGCAGCGAATCCTCGTTCTGCATGCTGGCGCGCACCGGTACTGCCGGCAGGCAGGCCCGCGTGGCGTAGCAGAAGCCGAAGGCGCGCGCCGCGATCGCGTTCAGGCCCACCATGCGCAGGAAGGTGCTCTTGCCCGAGGCATTCTGGCCCGAGACGAAGGCGCCCCGCCCTTCCAATGCCACCGACAGCGCCACCGGCCGGTCCATCAGCGGATGGACGCCGCCCTCCAGCACCAGCGTGCGCGCATCGCCGCGCTCGGCCCAGCACCAGCGTTCCATCGAGGCCAGGTGGCGCACCAGGGCCACGTCGGCTTCCAGGTTCGCGCAGGCCAGGTAGATCTCACGCAGGAAGACGCGCTCGGCGTGCACGATGCGTAGCGTCTTGAAATGGTAGACCACATTGGCCGCCGCGAACCAGTCGGCGTACTGGATCGCACCCGGGATCATGCGCAGGCTCAGCGAGCGGGCCAGGCGCAGGTGCAGGCGTTCCGCCCGGGCGCGCGCCGCCACGAACGGTTGCAGCAACGGTCCGCCCTGCCCGCCCAACAGGCTGGTGCTGCGCAGCAGCGCGTGCAGCGCGCGGATGGTCGCACGCCATTCCTCGAGCGGACGGTGAAGGCGCATCTGCAGCGCCATCAGGGGAGCCAGCGCCGTCAAGGTCAGCATCCAGCCCAACGGCAGGGTCGCCAGCGCGGCCAGCGATAACAGCAGCACGAGCGGCAGCAGCGATAGCCAGCGTACCCAGAACGGGATCGCCGGCGCCGTGTCCCGGAACAGCAGGCTGGCCACCTCGGCATCCGCATGGCGCAAGGTAGACAGGCTGGCGTCGATCGCATCCAGCCGGGCCGGGTCGTCCATCAGCGCCTGCAGCCGCGCGCGCTGCGCGCTGCATGCCGCATTGTCGATGCCGGCGCGCAGGCGCAGGTGCAGCACCTGGCGCGCGAAGATGCTGGCCTGCGGCGCCAATTTTTCTTCGAACGATTCGAGCAGCAAGTCGGTCCAGGTCTGGTCGTCGATGCCGGCGGCGCCATCGAGGCGGTACAGGCGAGCGACTTCGTCCGGGATGAAGAAGTGGCGGGGCGGCGGGGCGGATGGAACAAGCGCAAGGCTGCGCCACAGGTCTTGCAGGCGGTCGAACAACGACACGGATGGTCTTTCTGGAGAACCGGCGGCGCCGGGTGCCAGTCCAATATGTGACTGGATTGGCAACTTGCAAGATAGAAAACATTCTTTCCAAGAAATTACCCTGAGCGCATATGCACGCTTGAATCGGACAACGTACGTTTCCACACATACCGCGTTCCAAATCACTGGCACGATCTCCTGCGCAAGGCTCCCGACAACGACATCCAAGAAAGGCAGGCCCTCCAATGAAACGCGCTTCGCTCGCAGCCGCGCTATGCCTGGCGTTCGGCTCCGCCACCGCCCAGCAGGGCGACGGCACCATGTTCTCCACCAAGATCAACGTCTGGAAACCCAACAAGTTGGAGGCCACGCCGGAGCGCATCGCCGCCCTGAAGGCGCCGCCGGGCTTCACGGTCAGCGCCTTCGCGACCGGCCTCAAGAACGCGCGCATCCTTGCGGTGGCGCCGAACGGCGACGTCTACGTGAGCCGGCGCGACCAGGGCGACGTGCTGCTGCTGCGTGACGCCAACGGCGACGGCCGCGCCGACGGCGCAGCGATCACCGTGGCCAACCGCGCCGGCGCCCACGGCCTGGCGATCCGCGACAACAAGCTGTACCTGGTCACGGTCAAGGAACTGTTCGTGGCCGACATCAAGGGCGACGGCCGCCTGGGCGAACTGAAGATGCTGATCGGCGACCTGCCGGATTCGGGCCAGCACCCCAATCGCACCATGGCCTTCGGCCCGGACGGCATGCTGTACCTGAGCGTCGGCAGCACCTGCAACACCTGCAACGAGAGCAATGTGGAAAACGCCACCATCCTGCGCATTTCCCCGGACGGCAAGAGCCGCAGCATCTTTGCCAGCGGCCTGCGCAACACGATCGGCTTCGGCTGGCATCCGACCACGGGCGAATTGTGGGGCTTCGACCATGGCATCGACTTCCTGGGCGACGACGTCCAGCCCGAAGAGATCAACAAGATCGAACTCGGTAAACAATATGGCTGGCCTCATGTGTACGGGGCCGGCGAGATCTACCCGCAAAGCACGCCGCAGGGCGAGATCTCCAAGGAGCA
Source organism: Telluria beijingensis (assembly GCF_030770395.1). Lineage (GTDB taxonomy): Bacteria > Pseudomonadota > Gammaproteobacteria > Burkholderiales > Burkholderiaceae_D > Telluria > Telluria beijingensis. The sequence continues at coordinate 5,093,374 of NZ_CP132480.1, forward strand.
GTGGAAGGCGCGCAGCACGCCGATGGTGCTGGGCTATACCGCCCACGCGGCGCCGATGCAGTGGGTATGGGGCGCCGGCAGCGCCTTCCCGGCGGAGTATCAGGGCGACGCTTTCGTGACCATGCGCGGTTCGTGGAACCGGGTGCCGGCGTCGGGCTACGAGATCGTACGCGTGCGGTACGAGAACGGCCAGCCGAAGTCGGTCGAGCCGTTCGTCACCGGCTTCCTGACGGACGGTGGCAAGACCCATATCGCGCGCCCGGTCGGGCTGGCGCTGGCCAAGGATGGCTCGCTGCTGATGGCGGACGATGCCAATGGCGTCATCTACCGTATCGCCCACAGCGGCGCCAAGTCGGCCGCGGCGACGCCGCCGAAGGCACCGGCCGGCCCCATGGAACAGCAGGCCAACAAGGGCAACAACGTCCCGCTGGCGAACAAGCGACCCGAGACGGACGCCAAGGGCCAGCTCAGCGTGTCGTCGTCGAGCTTCGCCAGCAACGCCATGATGGACGACCGCTACACCGAGTACGCGGACGGCGTTTCGCCGGCGCTGGCGTGGAAAGCCGTGGCGGGCGCCAAGTCGTACGCCATCATCATGGAAGACCCGGACGCCAAGCCGGTTACCCCCTTCGTGCATTGGGTGATGTGGAACATCCCGGCCAATATCACCAGCGTGCCGGAAGGCGTGCAGGAGCAGGCGCGCCTGTCCGATCCGGACGGTGTGCTGCAGGGCCGCACCACGCGCGGCGCGCCCGGCTACTACGGTCCCAAGCCGCCCGTCGGCGAGCCGGCGCACCGCTACCACTTCCAGGTCTATGCGCTGGACAGGATGCTCGACGTGCCGTTCGGCGCCGACCGCGACCAGGTGCTGCAGGCGATGAAGGGCCATGTGCTGGCCAAGGGTGAAATCGTCGGCAAGTACGGGCAAAAGCAGCAGCCGCAGAAGTGAGCTGACGTTCGCTACTGCCACTGCATATGCACGTCGTTCCCGCGCAGGCGGGAACGACGTGTTAATGGTGGTGGCACATGCGGACAGCCCTTCCCTCGCGGCTATGCCCGCGTACGTCCGCGTAAAGACCGGACGGACGCCGCGGACAGCGTTGTCCGTCCGGACACCTCTTTATGAATCAATGACTTAAACGCTGGCACGGATCATGCATTAACGACAGGAAACCCGTCGTTACTGGACACCACATGATCCGCGATACATCCCAACAAGACGCCGTCGTCACCCCGCCGGCCAGCCACAAGATCAAGCGCCGCGCGCTGCTGATCGGCGGCGCCGCCGCCCTGGTCGCCGTCAGCGCCAGCCTGTACGCCGCCTGGAGCGGCAGCGAGCAATCCGTCTCCGCCAGCCGCGTGCGCATCGCCGAAGTCGGCCGCGGCACCCTGGTGCGCGACGCCGCCGTCAACGGCCGCGTGGTGGCCGCCGTCAGCCCGACCCTGTATTCCACCGCCCCCGCCACCGTCAACCTGAAGGTCGCCGCCGGCGACACGGTGAAAAAGGGCGACGTGCTGGCGGTGCTGGAATCGCCCGACCTGACCGATGCACTCAAGCGCGAAGTCTCGACCTACGAGCAGCTCAAGGCCGAAGTGGCGCGCCAGCAGATCCTGGCCAGCAAGCAGAAGCTGCTGGCCAAGCGCGAGGCCGACACCGCCGAGATCGAACGCCTGTCGGCTCAGCGCACCGTGGAGCGCTACGACAGCGTGGGCGTGGTCGGCATCATCGCCAAGATCGACTACCAGAAAGCCCAGGATGCGCTGAACTCGGCCGGCATCCGCGCCAGGCATGCGGCGCAAGCCGCCGCGCTCGAAGGCGACGACGTCCAGCTGGCGATCCGCACCAAGACCAATGAGATGGAACGCGCGCGCCTGTCGATGGCCAATGCCCAGCGCCGGGTCGACGAACTGACCGTGCGCGCGCCGGTCGACGGTTTCATCGGCACCCTGAACGTCCAGAACCGCATGGTGGTCATCGCCAATGCGCCGCTGATGACGCTGGTCGACCTGTCCAAGCTCGAAGTCGAGGTCGAGGTGCCCGAGACCTATGCCGGCGACCTGGGCCTGGGCATGAGCGCCGAGATCACCCTGCCCACCGGCCGCGCCACCGGCAAGCTGTCGGCGCTGTCGCCCGAAGTGGTCAAGAACCAGGTGCTGGCGCGGGTGCGCTTCGACGGCGAACAGCCCAAGGGCCTGCGCCAGAGCCAGCGCGTGAGCGCGCGCCTTTTGATCGAGGAAAAGCCGAACGTGCTGATGGTGCAGCGCGGCCCGTTCCTGGAAAACGAAGGCGGACGCCACGCCTACGTAGTGCGCGATGGGATCGCCGTGCGCACGCCGATCCAGGTCGGCGCCACCAGCATCTCGGCGGTCGAGATCCTGTCCGGCCTGAAGCCGGGCGACAAGGTGGTGGTGGCCGGCACCGACGCCTTCGACAATGCCAACACCGTATCGATCAACCAGTAATCGCCATCCAATTCGAGGAGCCATCCATGCTGCGCATGACCAACCTGAGCAAGGTGTACCGCACCCACATGATCGAGACCCACGCGCTGCGCGGCTTCGAGATCCACGTCCGGCAGGGCGAATTCGTCACCGTGACCGGTCCGTCCGGCTCGGGCAAGACCAGCTTCCTGAACATCGCAGGCCTGCTCGAGGAATTTACCTCGGGCGAATACGTGCTCGACGGCGTCAATGTACAAGGCCTGGACGACGCGGCCCGCTCGCGCCTGCGCAACGAAAAGCTGGGCTTCATCTTCCAGGGCTTCAACCTGATCCCCGACCTGAACCTGTTCGACAACGTCGACGTGCCACTGCGCTATCGCGGCTTCAATGCGCGCGAACGCAAGGAGCGCATCGAGGACGCGCTATCCAAGGTCGGCCTGGCCTCGCGCATGAAGCATTACCCGGCCGAGCTGTCGGGCGGCCAGCAGCAGCGCGTGGCGATCGCGCGCGCGCTGGCCGGCAGTCCCAAGCTGTTGCTGGCCGACGAACCGACCGGTAACCTCGATACGCAGATGGCGCGCGGCGTGATGGAGCTGCTCGAAGAAATCAATGCCGCCGGCACCACCATCCTGATGGTGACCCACGACCCCGAGCTGGCGGTGCGCACCCACCGCAACGTGCACATCATCGACGGCCAGGTGTCCGACCTGGTGCGGCGCGCGCCGACGCTGGTGGATGAGCACAACCAGGCAACCGCATAAGGAGCGGCCATGTTCGGCTATTACTTCAAGCTCGGCGTGCGCAGCCTGCGCCGCAACCGCTATCTCACCGCGCTGATGGTGCTGACCCTGGCCATCGGCGTGGCGGCCAGCGTGTCGACGCTCACCATCCTGCACGTGATGTCGGGCGACCCGATTCCGTCGAAGAGCGACCGCCTGTTCGTGCCGCAGTTCGACATCGGCCAGAAGGACGACTACATCCCCGGCGCCGACCCCGACGATCTGCAGATGACCTACAAGGATGCGGTCAACATGCTCAGGAGTGGCCAGGGCGAGCGGCGCACGGCGGTGTTCGGCATCGCCTTGCCGGTCGAACCGCCGCGCAGCGACATTCCTGCCTTCCGCGCCATCGGCCTGGCGCCGACGCGCGATTTCTTCGCCATGTTCGACGTGCCGTTCCTGCACGGGCAGGCATGGAGCGAGCAGGACGATGCGCGCGGCGCCAACGTCGTGGTGCTGGGCCGCGAGATCGCCGAAAAGCTGTTCGGCACGGCCAGCCCGGTCGGCAAGTCGCTGCGGGTCGGCGGCCAGCCCTTCACCGTGGCCGGGGTGATCGACAACTGGGCGCCGGTCACGCGCTATTACAAGCTGGTGGGCGGCGGACGTGCATCGACCGGCGAGGAAATCATGATTCCCTTCTCCACCGCGATCGCCCAGGAGCTGAGCGTGTACGGCAGCCTCAGTTGCAGTGCCTCGCGCGACGCCGGCTTCGCCGGCCTGCTGGCGTCGGAGTGCACCTGGATCCAGTTCTGGTTCGAGACGCGGTCCAGCCTCGATCGCGCCGAGCTGCAGAACTTCATCGACAACTATGCCAGCGAGCAGCGCAAGCTCGGACGCCTGCAGCGCGCCGCGCCGAACATGCTGTACGACGTCATGGGATGGATGGAAAAGCAGAAGGTCGTCGGCAACGATACCCGCCTGTCGGCCTGGCTGGCCTTCGGTTTCCTGGTCCTGTGCCTGGTGAATACCATCGGCCTGCTGCTGGCGAAATTCTCGGTGCGCGCCTCCGAAGTCGGCATCCGGCGCGCGCTGGGCGCCTCGCGCCGCGACATCTTCGGCCAGTTCCTGGTCGAATCCGGCGTGATCGGCCTGGCCGGCGGCGTGATGGGACTCGCATTGGCGTTCGGCGCCCTGGCCCTGATCGGCATGCAGAGCGACGCCACGGCGGCCGCGGCGCGCATGGACTGGCAGATGCTGGCGCTGACCTTCGTGATGTCGGTCGCCGCTGCCGTGGTCGCGGGCCTGCTGCCGACCTGGCGCGCCTGCCAGGTCACGCCCGCCATCCAGCTCAAATCACAATAAGCTCCTGGGAGAAGCATCATGGAAATCCGCCCGATTCTATCGAGCCTGCTGCGCAACAAGACCGGCCCGATCCTGGTCGCGATGCAGGTCGCGCTCAGCCTGGCGATCCTGGCCAATGCCCTGCACGTGGTCAACGAGCGGCGCACGGTCGCCGCGCGGCCGTCCGGCATGCAGGACGAAACCGCCGTATTCCACCTCGCCGTGCGCAGCCTGAAGACGGACACGCCCGAGCAGATGCTGGCCGACCTCAAGCGCGAACTCGACGTGCTGCGCGCGGTGCCCGGCGTGGTGTCGGCATCGCAGACGTCGCAGATGCCGCTGTCCCGCAGCGGCAACAACAGCAGCATCTCGATCGACCGCCGCCAGCAGCGCGAGAGCGGCTACGCATCCACGTACAGCGCCGACGATGCGCTGGTCAAGACCCTGGGGCTGAAGCTGGTCGAGGGCCGCGATTTCCAGCCGCACGAAGTCCTCGATATCGACGAAACCAAGACCCGCGAACGCCCGCGCATCGCGATCATCAGCAAGCCGATGGGCGACAAGCTGTGGCCCGGCGAATCGGCGGTCGGCAAGACCTTCTACTTCGGCACCGGCGACGGCGCGGAAGAAGTGCAGGTGATCGGCGTCGTCGATCGCCTGCAGACCCCGCACGCGCTGGTGGGCGACGAAGGCGAATTCTCGGTCATCGAGCCGGCGCGCTACTATGGCCTGCCCGGCAACCTGTACGCGGTGCGCGCCGAAACCGGCCAGCGCGACCGCGTGATGAAGGAAGCCGAGGCCGCACTGCGCCAGGCCTCGGCCACGCCCATGCTGCTGCAGGCTCGCACCACCGAAGAAGACCGCCAGCGCCGCTACCGCGCCGATGTGTCGCTGTCGTGGATGCTGATCACGGTGAGCGTGCTGCTGCTGCTGGTAACCTGCAGCGGCATCGTCGGCATGGCCAGCCTGTGGGTGACCCAGCGCCGCAAGCAGATCGGGGTGCGGCGCGCGCTCGGCGCGCGCAAGATCGACATCCTGCGCTACTTCATCGTCGAGAATGTCATGATCACCAGCGGCGGCGTGCTGGGCGGCGTGCTGCTGGGCGTCGGCCTGAACCAGCTATTGGTGAGCAAGCTGGAGATGACGCGCCTGCCGCTGGTGTACCTGGTCGGCGGCGCCTTCCTGTTCTGGGCGATCGGCATCCTCGCGGCCTATGGGCCGGCATGGCGCGCGGCCAGCATCTCGCCGGCGATGGCGACCCGCAGCACCTGATACTGGGGCCCCGATCCTGAACACCATGTCCAACCATGCGGGGTTGCTGGCTGCGGTACTGGTCCTTGCATGCACGCCAGCGCACGCCGAGAAGCAGGCATTTTCCGGCGTCGTGCAACTGGCGGTCGACGCGACCGACGTCGACCGGCAAATCTTCAACGTCCGCCAATCGATCCCCGTCCAGCGCTCCGGCGCGCTGACGCTCCTGTACCCGCAGTGGGAAGTCGGCAGCCATGCGCCGACGGCCAGCGTCACCGAAATGGCGGGCTTGCGGATCCAGGCCGACGGCAAGCCGCTCGCCTGGCGCCGCGATGCACGGGCCCCGCATGCCTTCCACCTGGTCGTGCCGAGTGGCGCACGCGCGATCACGGTCGATTTCCAGTACCTGGCGCCGCAGCGCCAGGCGCTGCTGAAGCCTGACCTGGTCTCGCTGCCCTGGCACCGCCTGTTGCTGTACCCGGCCGGCTGGCCCACCGGCACGATCCCGGTCCGGGTCGCGCTGACAGTGCCGCCAGGGCTGGCGCTGGCCGGCGCGCTCGATGTGGAGCGGCAGGACGGCGGCAAGATCGCCCTGCGCACCACCTCGCTGGAGGCGCTGGTCGATGCGCCGGCCTACGCAGCGCGCCACCGGCGCGTGATTCCGCTGTCGTCACCACAAGGCAAACCGGTGGTACTCGACATCGTCAGCCGCGACCCGCGCGGCCTGGCGGTGCCCGGGGACGAAATCGCGCGCCTGCAGGCGCTGGTCGAGGAGACCGGCCTGGTGTTCGGGCCGGCGCCGTTCCGGCGCTACCATGCGCTCGCAATCCTGGACGACGATACCGCCGGCGGCGGGATCGAGCACCTCGAGCAGGGAGAGAACTTCCTGCCGGCGGATTACTTCACCGCGCTCGACCGGCAACTGCCGAACCGCGACCTGATCGCGCATGAATACGTGCACGCCTGGAACGGACGCTTCCGCCTTCCCGCCGACATGCACGTCGCCGACTACAACACCGCCGTCGACGGCAGCCTGCTGTGGCTGTACGAAGGCCAGACCGAATTATGGGGGCGGATCCTGGCCGCGCGCGCCGGACAGCGCAGCCTGGAACACACGCTCGACCGGCTGGCGATCGATGCCGCGCTGGTGGCGAATCGCAGTGCGCGCGCCTGGAAGACCCTGCGCGACAGCACCAACGACCCGCTGTTCATGTCCGGCCGCCCGGTCGAATGGCGCGACTGGCAGCGCCGCCAGGATTATTACTTCGAAGGCGCCCTGCTCTGGCTGCACGTCGAAGCGCGCCTGCGCGAACTGACCGGCGGCCAGCGCGGCCTGGACGATTTCGCGCGCCGCTTCTTCGCGACCGACGGCCGTCCGGCGCCGGTGCCGTACGACATGGACGAGATCGTGAACACGCTCGATGCCCTGGCGCCGAACGACTGGCGCGCCTTCCTCGACCGCCACCTGGACACCCATGACGACGCCGAAGCGCTGGCCGGCCTGGCGCGCAGCGGCTGGCGCCTGGCCTGGCGCGCCACGCCCAGCGCCAGCTGGCAACAGGAAGAGCAGATCGACGGTGTCAGCAACCTCGATCATTCGATCGGTGTGCAGGTCCGTCGCAACGGCAGCCTGCGCTCGGTGACGTGGGACAGCCCCGCCTTCCGGGTCGGCCTGGCGCCAGGCGCGAAGATCGTGTCGGTCGACGGCGCGCCGTTCGACATCGACCTGCTCGTGCGGCGCGTCGCCGCAGCGCACTCCGCGCCGATCACCCTCGAAGTCGAGGCCCAAGGCCGCCGGCGCAGCGTGGAACTCGATTACCGCGGCACGCTGCGCTACCCGTACATCGAGCGCATTCCCGGCGTCCCCGACCGCCTGACACCCCTGCTCGCCGCCCGCCGCCAGCGCTGACGGCAAATCAATCACGCGCCAATGCTATGCTAGCGACCATGCCCACAGTTCTCATCATCGACGACAACGCCGCTGTCGCCATGGCGCTCGACGTGCTGTTCTCGCTGCACGACATCGCCTCCCTGCGCGCGGCCTCGCCCGAGGAGGGCCTGGCCCTGCTCGCGACAGAACCGGTCGACCTGGTAATCCAGGACATGAACTTCACGGCCGACACCACCTCGGGCGAGGAAGGCGTGGCCCTGTTCCGCGAGATCCGCCTGCGCCATCCCGACCTGCCGGTCATCCTGCTCACCGCCTGGACCCACCTCGATGCGGCGGTCGACCTGGTCAAGCTGGGCGCCGCCGACTACCTGTCCAAGCCGTGGAACGACGAGCGCCTGCTGGCCACGGTCAGCAACCTGATCGAACTGGGCCAGTCCAACCGGCTGCTTGCCAGCCGCCTGCAGCGCGAACGCAAGGCGAAAAGCGAGCTCGAACAGAACTTCGACCTGCGCGGCCTGGTGTGGCAAGACCCGGCTACCGAACGCGTGCTGCACCTGGCCTGCCAGGTGGCGCGCGCCGATGTGCCGGTCTTGATCACGGGCCCGAACGGCACCGGCAAGGAGCGCATCGCCGAGATCATCAAGGCCAATTCGACGGTGGCCGCCGGTCCCTTCGTGGTGCTCAACTGCGGCGCCCTGCCGTCCGAGCTGATCGAGGCCGAGCTGTTCGGCGCCGATGCCGGCGCCTATACCGGCGCCTCGAAGGCGCGCGAAGGCAAGTTCGAGGCGGCCGACGGCGGCACGCTCTTCCTCGATGAGATCGGCAACCTGCCGCTGGCCGGGCAGATGAAACTGCTGCGGGTGCTGGAAACCGGCCGCTTCGAGCGGCTCGGCTCGAACCGCGAGCGGCAGGTGAAGGTGCGCGTGATCAGCGCCACCAATGCCGACCTGGCGGCGATGATCCGCGCCGGGACCTTCCGCGAAGACCTGTTCTACCGCCTGAACGTGATCGAACTGCGCCTGCCGCCTTTGAGCGCCCGTCCAGGCGACATCCTGCCGCTGGCGCGCTCGTTCCTGGCGCCCGGCAAGACCCTGCATCCCGCGAGCGAAGCGGCATTGACGGCCCACGCCTGGCCCGGCAATGTGCGCGAGCTGAAGAACGTGATGGCGCGCGCCAACCTGCTCTCCAGCGGCGACACCATCAAGGTGGCGGACCTCGGCCTGCCGGCCGCCAGCCTGCCGGCCCAGGAGTCGGAGCCCGACCGCGAGGCCATCGTGGGGGCGCTGGCGCGCGCCGGCGGCGTGGTGGCGCAGGCGGCGAACGAGCTTGGCCTGTCGCGCCAGGCGCTGTACCGCCGCATGGAGCGACTAGGGATCGCCCGCCCATGAACCAGGCGCCGGCCAAGACCAGGTTTTCGCTGGTCACGCGCCTGTCGGCGCTGGTCGGCACCCTGCTGGCGCTCGGCATGCTGTCCGCGCTCGGCCTCGACGCTCTGTTCCCAGGCCGGCCGGTACTGGTCGCGGGCCTGTGCCTGCTCGGCCTGCTGCCGGTCGCGATCATCACCCTGCGCACCCAGGTCCAGCCCATCCTGTCGCTGTTTCGCGCGCTGGAAGGCACGGTGGACAGCTACCGCGACGGCGACTTCTCGTTCAGCCTCCACTGGCCGCACAACGACGAGTTGAGCGACCTGATCGCGGCCCACAACCGGCTCGGCGCCGTGCTGCGCGAGCAGCGCCTGGGCCTGGCACAGCGCGAACTGCTGCTCGATTCGATGGTGCAGAACACGCCGGTGGCGATGCTGCTGGTGGCCGATTCCAACGCCCACGCCCAGGACGGCGTCATCGTCTACGCCAACGTCGCCGCGCGCCAGTTGCTGTCGCATGGCCGCAAACTGGAAGGCCATGCGCTGCGCGCGGTGCTCGACGAGGCGACGCCGGCGCTGCGCGACGCACTGGCGCGTGGTGGCGACGGCCTGTTCAACACCGGCGAAGGCGAAAACGAAGAGGTCTACCACCTGGCGCGCAGCACCTTCAACCTTAATGGACGGCGCCACGAGCTGCTGCTGCTGCGCCACCTGACGGTGGAATTGCGGCGCCAGGAAGTGCAGACCTGGAAGAAGGTGATCCGCGTGATCAGCCATGAACTCAACAACTCGCTGGCGCCGCTCGCCTCGCTCGCCCATTCGGGCGCCGAACTGGTGCGGCGCGGCCAGGTCGAGCGCCTGCCGCAGATCCTCTCGACCATCGGCGAGCGTACCCGCCACCTGGAGACCTTCATCCTCGGCTATGCGCGCTTCGCCAAGCTGCCGTCGCCGCGCCTGGAAGCCTGTCCGTGGCCGGAACTGGTCGCGCGCCTGGCCGGCCAGGTCGATTTCAGGGTCGAGGGCGAGCTGCCGCTTGACGCGGCCTGGGTCGACGCCGCCCAGTTCGAGCAGGCGCTCCTGAACCTGCTCAAGAATGCGCACGAATCGGGCTCGAAGCCCGAGGATGTCGTGCTGCAGGTGCGGCGCGTGCAGGACCAGTTGCGCATCGACGTGCTCGATCGCGGCAGCGGCATGAGCGAGACGGTGCTGACCCAGGCCCTGGTGCCCTTCTATTCGACCAAGCGCAGCGGCACCGGCCTGGGGCTGGCGCTGGCGCGCGAGATCGCCGAAGCCCACGGCGGCCGCATCCTGCTCGCTAACCGCGACGGCGGCGGCCTGGCGGTGACGCTGTTCCTGCCGGCGCTGCCGACGCCTTCTCCATCCTCCTGAAAGGACAGCATGCTGACCGTCATCGGCAAGGCCACCTCGATCAATGTACGCAAGGTGCTGTGGACCTGCACCGAACTCGGACTGCCGTTAGTGCGCGAAGACTGGCGCGACGGCCACGCCGCGCTGAACCCGAACCGCATGGTGCCGGTGCTGGTCGACGACGGCTTCGTGCTGTGGGAATCGAACACCATTTGCCGCTACCTGTGCGAGCAGCACGGCGGCGCTGCGCTGCTGCCGCTTGATGCCCAGGCGCGGGCCCGCGTGAGCCAGTGGATGGACTGGCAGGCGACCGAATTGAACACCGCCTGGCGCTACGCCTTCATGGCGCTGGTGCGGGGCAGTCCAGCGCATCGGGACCCGGCGCTGATCGAAGCCGGCGTCGCAGGATGGAACCGCCACGTCGGCCTGCTCGACGCCCACCTGGCGACGCATGGCCCCTGGGTCGCCGGGGAGGATTTCTCGCTGGCCGACATCGTGCTCGGCCTGTCGGTCAACCGCTGGCTGATGACGCCGATGGCGCGGCCCGACTATCCGCACCTGGCGGCCTGGTACGCGCGCCTCGGCGAGCGTCCCGGCTTCGCCGCCTGGTGCGGCAACGGCGTGCCGTGAACGGTCTCTGGTAAGATCGGCTTTGCCTGAAGTCCGTCCCGCCATGCCGCCATCCGCCATCGATCCCCGTTTCGCCCAGCCCGGCCATCCGCCCGCCACCATCGACGAATTCGAGGGCGTGCGCTTCCTGCACCTCGGCACCTCCTGGGTGCAAGGGGCGATGCGCATCGCGAAGCCGGACACGATCGAGCTCGAATACGTGCAGATGATGATGATGTGGACGCTGTTCCAGCGGGCGCCGCGCCATATCGCCCAGCTCGGGCTGGGCAGCGCCGCGCTGACCCGCTTCTGCCACGCGCGCTTTCCGGACGCGCGCGTCACGGCGGTCGAACTCAATCCGAATGTGATCGCGATCTGCCGCGCCCTGTTCGGCCTGCCCGACGACGACGCCCGCCTGACGGTGCGCGAGATGAACGCGCTCGACTTCGTGCTCGACCCGGCCAACCACGGCACGCTCGACGTGCTGCAGGTCGACCTGTACGACCAGGACGCGCGCGGCCCGGTGCTCGATTCGGTCGAGTTCTACCAGGGCTGCCACGATTGCCTGGCGCCGGGCGGCATCATGACCGCCAATGTGTTCGGCGACTACGGCAACTACGACAAGAACTTCCTGCACATGGATCAGGTGTTCGACGCCGTCGTCTGGCTGCCCGAGGTGCACGATGCGAACGTGGTGGTGCTGGCCTTCAAGGATGCGCCCGAGATCGACTTCGCGGTGCTGTACGAACGCGCCGGCGAGATCAGGCGGCGCCTGAACCTGCCGGCCAGGAACTGGGTCAACGGCCTGAAAGAGTGGATGCGCGACCACGCGTGAGTTTATGGCGCGGCGTTGGAGGCTGGCGCCCCGGCCGGTGGCCATCCACGCCCAGCTCCGAAGCCGGTACCGGCGCGCCGAGCACCGCGAACACCGCGCCGCCGGGTTCGCGTTCCAGCGCCAGCACCGGAAACACCCGCTCCAGGTTGGCATACTTGGCCCAGGCCCCGGCGCCGCGCGATTCGGTCGGCGGGATCGACATCGCGGCATAGCCGCGCGCGCCCTCTTCCACCGCCGCGATGCTGCGCACGCGGGCATCGTGCGCTTCTTCGCTGGCGCCTTCGCCGTCGGCGGCATGGGAGCAAAGCACCCGCAGCTGCGCACCGGGCAGCGGATGGTCGTGGATCTTCTGATTGGGAGCGTGCCAGAGCTGCATCAGCACGATGCCGGTCGGCCCGTGGGCGTCCCAGGCGCTTTCGAGGCTGCCGTGATGTTCCAGGCCGTAGCGCTTGCATAGCTGGGTGATATTCATCTAGTCGTTCCGTTGCCGTTGGCGCCGCTCGCCGCGGCGGCGGGCGGCGGGATCCTGGATGGCGCGCAGCAGGATCCCTCGTGAGACATTGCAGCTCTCCAGATACACCAGCCCGGCCGACACGCCGCGCGTCTCGGCCAGGAACAACGCATATTCGGTTGCGAGCGCGGTCCGCTCGTCGATTCGTCGTTGGATCATGATGTGGCTGCCTACGATGTGCGGCGAAAGCGCCGGCTTCAAACCCCATGCTATAGCCCTACGGCAGCGCACCATTGGAAATCTTGTTAAAGAACGTAACAATCCAGCAAACAGTTGCTAGAACATTTCTCAGCAAAAACTTCTTTACGCTCAGCGCATTACCCGACACTCATGAAAATGTTATGAAGAACGATTGTCCGTAGCTTTTTGGAGACGTTTCCTCAAAATTTCACGATCGTATTTACTTAATTCAATTGCTTCGTATTTTCTTTCCAAAACCCATTGCTAAGATCAAATGACACTCGAATGACAGAGTGACATGACAAACATCAACGCAGGGGATATGGGAATGAGAATGAGGATGACCAGGAACACACTGCCGCGCCGCGCCCTGCTGGCGTCGGCCCTGATGGCGGCGCTCGCGCCCGCCGGCGCCCAGCAAACCGACGACGGCATGTCGCAAGTCGTGGTGCTCGGCTCGCGCACCCAGGCCAAGACCGCGCTCGATACCGCGGTCCCGGTAGGCCTGATCAACAGCAAGGACCTGCAAACCGCCGGCACGCTCGAACTGGGCAAGGTGCTGCAAAACCTCGACCCGTCGTTCAACTTCACCTCCACGTTCGTCAGCGACGGCACCGACATCATCCGCCCCGCCACCCTGCGCGGCCTGGGCCCGGACCAGTTGCTGGTGCTCGTCAACGGCAAGCGCCGCCACCAGCAGGCCCTGGTCAACGTGCAGCAGACCATCGGCCGCGGCTCGGCCGGCACCGACATCAATGCGATCCCGCTGTCGGCGATCCAGTCGATCGAAGTGCTGCGCGACGGCGCCGCGGCCCAGTACGGATCCGATGCGATCGCAGGCGTGATCAACATCATCCTCAAGAAGGGCGCCGCCAACGGGTCCCTGAGCGCCAGCGCCGGCACCACCGATGAAGGCGACGGCGACAACTACTCGGCCAGCGCCAACCGCGGCTTCGCGCTGGGCCAGGATGGCGGCTACCTGAACCTGTCGGTCGAGGCGCGCAAGCGCGACGAAACCAACCGCGCCGGTCCCGACACCCTGCGCGTCAACCCGCCTCGCGTCACCCAGCGCCTCGGCGACAGCAATGCCAAGGACTATTACCTGTGGATGAATTCGGCCCTGCCGACCGCCGGCGGCGAGCTGTATGCCTTCGGTGGCGCCTCGAAGCGCAAGGGCGATTCGGGCGGCTTCTTCCGCCCCGCGGAAGACTCGCGCAACGTGCCGGCCGTGTATCCGAACGGCTTCCTGCCGAACATCGTGACCACCGTGCAGGATGCCTCGCTGGCGGTCGGCTACCGCCACGACCTGCCGAACGGCTGGAGCGCGGACGCCAGCGTCAACCACGGCCGCAGCCAGTTGAAATTCCACGAACGGAACTCGATCAACGTCAGCTACTGGTACGAGAACGGCGCGTCGCCGACGTCGGCCGATACCGGCACGCTCAAGTTCGAGCAGACCACCTTCAACCTCGACTTCAAGGGACCGGTGAACGTGCTGGGCGGAGAACTGTTCGTCGCCGCCGGCTTCGAATGGCGGCGCGACAACTACGAGATCGAGGCCGGCGACCCGGTCTCGTACCAGTACGGCCGCACCAATAATCCGGCCATCATCATTCGCGACCAGAACGGCGGCATCGCGGCCTCCGGCATCCAGGGCTTCCCCGGCTATACACCGGCCACCGCGGTCGACGATGGCCGCCACAACACGGCCTATTACCTCGACCTGGAGCGCAGGTTCGGCGACAGCGTCACGCTCGGCGCGGCAGCGCGCCACGAACGTTATTCGGACTTCGGCAACACCACCATCGGCAAGCTGAGCCTGCGCTGGGACCCGAGCCGCACGGTCGGTGTGCGCGCCAGCGCCTCGACCGGCTTCCGGGCGCCGGGCGTGCAACAAAAGTTCTACAGCTCGGTCTCGACCAACCTGAACGCGGCCGGGGTTCTGACCGAAACCCTTACCGCGCGCGAAGACAGCGCCGTCACGCGCGCCTTCGGCATCGCCCCGCTGAAGGAAGAGACCTCGAAGAGCGCCAGCATCGGCATGATCCTGCGCCCGACCCAGGGCTTCTCGGTGACGGCCGACGTGTACCGCACGCAGATCGACGACCGCATCGTCTTCTCGAGCAATATCGCGCCCGAGTCCGGCCCTTGCCCGACGCCGGCCTCCTGCCCGATCCGCTCCATCCTCGATCCGCTGCGCGTGGGCCAGGCCCAGTTCTTCACCAATGCGATCGACACCACCACCACCGGTTTCGACCTGGTGGCGCAGCAGACGATCAAAGGCCAGGGCTCGACCCTGGTGCTGTCGGGCCAGCTGGGCTTCAACAAGACCGAGGTCGACGCCCGCAATTCGCAGTCGCCGGTGCTCACCGGCGCCCAGCTGTTCGACGATGCGCAGGTGACGCTGATCGAACGCGGCCAGCCGCGCAAGCACCACGTGGTGTCGGCCGACTACACCACCGGGCCGTGGAACGTAACCGCCCGCGCCAACTACTTCGGCGAGGTGCAGGGGCAAGGCTTCACGGCGCCGTTCGTGCAGACCTGGGAGGCAAAATGGATCGTCGACCTGACCGGCCGCTATGCCTTCAACAAGCAGCTGTCGCTGTCGGCCGGCGTGAACAACCTGTTCGACACCTATCCGAAGCGCTGGGATCCGGTGCGCGCCGCGCCGTTCCCGCAGATGGGCTTCACGCACTGCTGGGAGACCTGCCCGTTCGGCATGAATGGCCGTTCGGCGTACGTGAAGGCGGACTATACGTTCTGACCCGGGATGGGCCGGTCGCCGCTCAAGTGCCGAGCAGCGTGAATCCGGCCCAGTAATACGGATGGCCGTAGGAAGGCTTATCTACCGGTTCATCGATGGCTTTCAGGCCGCGCGCGGCGCCGCCAGGCGCTGCACGGCGGATCTGGCGCACCTGGGCCGCGCGCAGCGCCTCCGGCTTGCCGGCGCCGCGGCCCAGCTCCCCATAGAAATCGGTCATCAGCGCGGCGGTGGAGCGGTCGGATACGCGCCACAGGCTGGCCAGCACGTGGCGCGCGCCGCGCTCGCGGGCCAGCCAGGCCAGGCCGGCCAGTTCGCGGCCGCTGGCGTCGACACCGGCCGGCACCGCCGTTTCGCAGGCCGACAGCGTCAGCAGGTCCAGCCCGGCGAAACTGAAGCGCGCCTGCGCCAGTTGCGCCAGGCTCAGTTGCTGCCCGTTCCCCAGCACCAGGTAGGAGCCGTCGTCGCGTCCCGGGCGCAGCACGAAGTGGCTGGCGATGTGCACCATGCTGCTCTGTTGCAGGGCGCGCTCCAGGGCATCGGCGGTGAAGCCGGCATCGAGGTAGGTCGTGCTGGAAATCCGCTCTGTCTTGCCGATCGTTTCCACCGCCTGCAGCTCGCGCGCGACGAATGGCAGGGCCGGAAGCTCGCCGCTGGCCTGGCTTTGCCCGAACAGGGCCACCGACCTTGGCCGCGCCGAAGCCGGCGTCCCTGCCGCTGCGGCGTCGAGATCGGCGCTACCCGTCACCTGCAGCGGCAGGCGCTCGACCAGCCACTGGCGGCCATCGTGCAGCATGGCGAACGGCAGGTAGCGCAGCACGCCGTTCAGCGACAGCGTCAGGGTGCGCGCCTGCGCCAGTTCCGGCAGCACCGGTGCGAGCAATTGGCTGAACAGGCGCTGCGCCTGCGCCCGCGGATCCCTGCCGGGGTTCTGGGCCAGGCTGCGCAACCGGGCGATATCGCGCACCAGGTCGGCCTCATTGATGTCGAGCGTCACGACGCGCGCAATGCTGTCGTGCTGGACCACCAGGCGGATGCGCTGTTCGCCCACCAGGTAGGTCAGGTGCAGGCGGCCCGGCGCCAGCGTGGCGCGTCCCGGGCTGGCCCACGCCTTTTCCCTCGCCGCGGCGGCCGCCACCCCGACTGGCTGCGCCGGCCCGCCCCACTCCAGCGTGGCCTGGTCCAGCAAGTCCTGCATGGCTGCCTGCGCCGCCGCCAGTTCGCCCGGCCCGTCGGCGCTGCCCTGCGCCTGGCGCGCCCTGGCCTGGGCCAGCGCCTGCGCGGCCTGCTCCAGCGCGCGTGCGCGCAGGGCGAACCGGCGTTCGGGGGCCGCGTCGATGCCGTCGAAACGCAGGCGCACGACGCGTGCATCCTGCTCGCCCGCGGTATCGGCGCTGCGCACCAGGTCGTGGAATTCGTTGTCCTCCACCATCGCCAGCACGCGCTCGGCCTCGCCGATGCGGCGCCGGTCGAGCAACTGGTCGACCAGGCGCTGGTACGCCTCTTTCTTCAGCTGGACGAAGCTGTGCTGCTGCTCGACCGGCAGGCCGGTCGTGTTCTCGCGCGCCGCCTGCAAGGCATTGACGGCCACCTTGCCGAGGAAGACGGCGTGTTCGCCCCCGTCGAGTTCGCTCAGCTGGGCCGCGGCCCGGGCCTGCAGCAGCGTGGCGTGGTTGGCCAGGCCGATCGCCATGGCGCGCGCGCTGTGCGCACGTGCCAGCGCCCGGTCGGGACCGCGCGCATTGAGCGCGGCGGCATCGAGCAGCGCGCTGGCATACGCCGGGTTGGACAAGCCGCGCTGCTCGCCCACCTGCTGCGCCAGCGCGCTGCTGCGTGCGGCCAGCGCGGCCAGGTCGGCGCCGCCCCGTTCGGCGCGCACCGCATCGAGCGCCAGCGCGATCTCGAACTGGCCGTTGGCGGCTGGATCGGGCAGCGCGTCCACCCGCCGGCCCAGCTCGGCGAGGGCCCGCTCGGCGTCGTCCTGGCGCCCCAGTGCGCGCAGCGCCTGCGCACCGAGCATGATGGCGCTGCGTTCGTCGCCATCGAGCTCGCCGTGGCTGCGCGCCAGCGTCGCGGCGCGTTCGGTTTCAACCAGCGCCGCGCCGGCCTGGCCCAGCGCCAGCAGCGCCCGGGCATGATCGAGCTGGTGGGCCACGCACGAGGCGGCAACGGCGCCCGGCATGGCCAGGCAGGCCCGCATCGCCGCCTGCGCCGCCGCTGCCGAGCGGCCCAGGCGGTTGTTGGCGAGCTGGGTCTTGGCGACATCCTGCCAGGCGTTCACGGTCTGGGCGTTGTGCTCGCCCAGCGCCGTGCGGCGCAGGTGCAGCACCCGTTCGGCCTCGCTGGCCGCCTGCGCGGTCTCGCCCAGGCGCAGGTGGATGCGGGCCACGCGCGACAGGGCGTAGCTGATGTCCACCGCATCGGGACCGAAGCGCCGGATCGCGCTGGCCAGGCCCAGTTCGGCATAGCCCAGCGCGGCGGCGTCGTTGCCGGCCTGCGTATGCCAGGCCGCCATGTCCTGGACGCTGGTCTGGGTTTCGGTGCGGTCCGGGCCGAATGCCGCCAGGCGGATCCGGTAGGCCCGCTCCAGGTAGTGATACGACTCCTGCATCTTGCCCTGCCCGAGCAGCAATACACCGACGTCGCGCATGCCCCAGGCGTGGTCGGTGCTGTCGGTGCCGGAGGTGCCCTCCCAGATGTCCATGGCTTCGCGCGCATACGGCAGGCCGCGCGCATATTCGCGCGTGATCATGGCGATGCCGGACATATTCGACAGGGTGGTGCCGTAGGAGCTGGCCTTGGTGCCAATCAGGCTGGCCTTGGCGCGCAGCGCCTTCTCGCCCCACTCCCAGGCGAGGTCGTAGCGGCTCCACTGGCGGTACAGGTACATCAGCTCGGACGGGTAGTACATGCGCTCGCGTTCCGGATCGTCGGGCTCCGGGCCGCTGCTCAGTTGCTGGCGCAGCGCCCAGCCTTCCAGCAGGGCGGCCTCGCTCTCGGCATACCGGTGCACGTGGTGCAGGGTCGAACCGAACCTGAGCAGGCTGGCCGAGATGCCGTGCCGGTCGCCGGCCGCGCGGCACAGGCGCAGCGCCTGTTCGTACAAGTCGACCGCCTCCGGGTAGCGTGCCTTGTTGAAGGCCTGCAAGCCCTGTTCGATCAGCGCGCCGGCAGCGGGCTGGCAGCTGGCGGCGATGGCCGGCGGCGCCACGCACAGCCACGCCACCAGTCCCAGCGTGCGCACGCCGGCGCCGAACGAGATACGCCGCTTCATTGTCCACCTCCGTTTGCTACCTGCCAGCTGACGCGCGCCACCTGCGCCGCCTCGGGACGACGGCCGCCCGCCAGCGCCGCGCCGCGTTCGGCCTCCTGGCTTGCAGGATCGCGCAGCGCGTCGAACAGGGCGAAGCGGCGCGGCATGGCGCCATTGGACGCCGGCGCGGCCACCAGCACCAGCCATTCCGGCGCCGCGGCCGCGTCTTGCGCGGTGACCTCGAACGCGCGCTCGAAACGGCCAGAGTGCGGCGGCAGGCGGTTGCTGTCGCCTTCGAAACGGGGAAACACGCGGGTGGCAGGCCCGGTCAGCGGCAGGTGCACGATGCCGGCATCGGCCGGGTTTTCTCCGCCATTCTCCACGATCACGCGCAGGCGCGTACCGGGCGCCAGCGGCCCCAGGTCGCGGTCGACGAAGGGCAGGCTGACGGCCAGGCCCTGCCCGGGCGGCGTGACCTCGATGCGCGCCTGCAGCAGCGGGGCTGCTGCCGCCGTCGACGGCAGCGCCAGCACGGTGGCGATGCTTGTGGCGCGGGCGCGCAGGGCGGGCACTTCTTCATCCGGCACGCGCAGGCGTAGCGAGGCCTGGCCAGGCAGCGACAGGTCGACCGTGCTCGCGCCGCGGCGTCGCTCCAGCACGGAAAATGCCGGCACCTGGGCCGGTGCAGGCAGGCGCCTGGCCCAGCCGGCGGTGGCCTGGCCGGACGCCGCCAGCCGCGCCTCGTTCCAGCCTACCCCGGTCACGCGCCAGGCGTCGGCGCCGCGCTGCAGGACGTCGTCCACCCGCAGGCCGTCGAGACGGCCATACGGCACGTACCAGCCGCGCCCATCCTGGCGCACCGGCCAGGATGCCGGCGATACGGCGGCCGTCCACAGCGCATGTTCCAGCGCGCCGGCGTAGACCGGCGACGGACGCGCGCTGGGCGGTAGCTGGCGCTCGTCGAAGGCCTGGCGGTAGTAGGCGCTGGTGAGGCTGGCCCAGGCCAGGTAGCTGGCCGGATTGTCGCGCAGGCCGGCGATCAGGGCGCGCGTGAAAATGCCGCGCGCCTGGCCGGGATGGTCGCTGGCGAGCGCCTCGGCGCTGCGCTGCAGCGATTCGGCGGCGAAGAAGCCAATGAATAGCGGCCTTTCGCGCGGCCCGGCCGCGGATGCCGGCGGCGACGTGCTCGCGCCGGATGCCGGCCGGCCCGCTACGCTCATCGCCCGTGGCGAGGTGCGCAGCACGGGGCTGGCCAGGCCGCGCCAGGCCAGGCCGGCGTCGCCGCGGGTACTGGCGGCCGCATGGCAGGTGTCGAACATGGCCACGACCTGGACCCGGCGCGCCGCCAGGGCGTCGATCGCATGGCCGATGTCGGCGCTGCTGACGGTACCCGTGAGCTGGTGGTTGCGGCCATCGACGCGGGCATCCTGCGCCAGCAGGCGCACCTGCTGGCCGAACGGCGTCTGCCACAGGCTGGGCCGGCCCGGCATCAGGAGCCCGTGACCGGACCAGTAGATGACCAGCACGTCGTCCGCCTGCAGCGTCTTGGCGTAATGCGCCAGCCGGGCCAGGATGGCATCACGGGTGGGCGCCGCCGCGCCGTCGACGCCATCGGCCAGGCTCACGATGCGCGACGCCGCGAAGCCTTGCGCCTGCAAGGCATTGCGCATGGCCGGGACGTCATGGCGCGGTCCGTCCAGCCAGGCGCTGCGCGGCAGCGCCGGCGGGCTCGATACCCCGACCAGGAGTGCGTGGCGCTCGGACGCGCCGGCCGCGCCGGCAACCCACGCCAGGACCAGGAGCCAGCGGCGCATCAGGACTTGGCGCCGGCGTCGGACAGCGTTGTGGGGGCGGGTGTGGTGACCATAAGAAAGATTATGAGTCCGCCGGTCGGGTTTTGTCGACCGCGAAGTCGCAAAGCATGCACAGTGAATATTTTTGAAGAATTTCTGAAAAACATGCACACGGCTGCGTTCTGGCCAGTGAATCACACAGCGACAGACTGCGCTCGCAGTACGGCAAACCAGAAGAGGGATCACCATCATGACTCATCGCGGCAAGATTTTGCGAGACACCAACGCCGGACCCGGCCTGCTCAGCAGCGGCGGCAACCAGCATCCATTCACCCTGGAGTCGCACTGGAAATCCGACCAGCCCCCCAGGGTCGGCATGGTGGTCGATGTGTCGCTCGATGAAGCGGGCAGCCTGGCCGCGGTGATGCCGGTGGCCGACGCGCAACTGGCCAAGGAGCAGGCCGACCTGGCCCTGCAGGCAGCCAAGGCCAAGGGCGGCGCCCTGGCGGCGGGCTTGAGCGCGCGCTTCGGCATGCCGACCCTGGTGGCGATGGGCGTGCTGCTGGTGGGCTGGTTCTTCTTGAACACCATCGCGGTCCAAGTGTCGTCCCAGTATAGCGTCGGCATGTCGCTGTGGAAGCTGCTCGGCGTGCTCAATTCTCCGGCCGGGCTGATGAGTGGGCTCAGCGGCGGCGGCGCCAGCAGCGGCATCTACGGCTTCCTGTGCATCGTCGCGCTGCTCGGCCCGCTGTTGCCGCA
The DNA here is from genome assembly GCF_030770395.1 of Telluria beijingensis. GTDB lineage: Bacteria > Pseudomonadota > Gammaproteobacteria > Burkholderiales > Burkholderiaceae_D > Telluria > Telluria beijingensis. The sequence goes on from NZ_CP132480.1 coordinate 5,114,450, forward strand.
GGTCTGGGCCGACAAGCGCGCGCATCTGGGCGGCCTGCTGCCGCTGGCCTTCATGCTGCTGGTCGTGCTGATGTTCTATGTCGGCATCAACGACGGCGTCAAGCAGGCCCAGGGCGCGGCCGGCATCTTCGGGGGCGCACAGGCCGCACAAATGGCCGAGAGCGTCAGCAGCATGATGCTGCGCGAAGCCATGCGCGCCATTTCCTTCGGCGCCGGCGCCTGGCTGTCGCTGTTCGCCAGCCTCTACCTGGCCGGCCGCGGCCTCATGAAATTCCTGGCCGCCAAGGCCTGAACCAACCCGATCATTCTTATCAAGGAACATCATGTCCCACCACGCACTCCCGTTCGTCCGCCGTCCACTCGCCACGCTGCTGGCCATCGCCCTGCTGGCCGGCCTGGCCGCATGCAAGGACAAGGCCCCGGCCGATGGCGCGGCCACGCCGAACCTGGCCGACGCCGCCCAACCTGCCGTGATGGCGGAACAGGCAAAGGAAGAAACAAGGAAACAGGCGCTCGCCAGCCTGCCCAAGGGCGATCCGAACACGCCGGCCAGCAGCTATGTCGAACTCGATAGCGGCAACCAGATCATGTTTGCCTACCTGGGCATCGCCGGCATGCCGATCGATTACAACGAGGTGGCCACCGTCTATTCGCGCGACTACCGCTCGGCCTCGGACGAGTTCAAGAAAAACGACCTGCTCACGGCACTGAAAGGAAAGATCGACGCCGGCGTGGCGCAAGCGGCCCAGCAGCGTTACGTGAAGCTGGAAATCGCCGACTCGATCCAGAAGTACGACTTCGAGCAGAAGGGCTTTCCGCTCGATTCCTCGGTGTGGGAAAAAGGCTCGTATCGCTACTTCAATGACAACAGCAGCTACAAGCTCGGCTTCAACAACGGCGCCGACTTCCGTTACCTCGGCGTTCCGGAAGAAGACAAGGCGCGCGTGATCGAAGGCTTGCGCAGCAAGTATGAATCGCCACGCACGGTGGTCTATGGCTTCGTGCAGGAGGCCGACGTCAGCAACAAGACGGTGCTGGCGCAGATCCTGAAAATCGAACTGGTCGACCGCAAGGGCAATGTGCTCGCTACCCAGACCATGCGGTAAGACGCGCGGTAACACTTTCCAGGGCGGTATTCCGCCCTGCTTCCATCACTTGAATGACCTTCTCATCATCATGAAAAAAACCATCCTGACCCTCGCCTGCCTGTCCAGCCTGGCCATGCTCGCCGCCTGCACCACCATGCAGTCGAATACCATCCGTGAAGTCAGCGACAGCAATGTCAAGCAATGCCGGTCGCTGGGCGAGGTCCATGGTTCCGATGCCGTGTTCGTCGGCCTGAGCGCCAGCGTCGGCTCCAAGAACGCCAAGGCGCGGGCCATGAACGACGCCGTACGGCTCCAGGCAACCGACGTGGTGTGGTCGCAGCGCGGCACCAGCATGACCAACGAATGGGTGGGCAAGGCCTACGCCTGCAAGTAATCTCAGCGCCGTTCGCGCCACCACAGCATCAGCATCGCGGCCGCAAACGCCAGCGCGAACGGCCAGGCCGGCATGGGGCGTGTCGGTCCTTGTCCAGGAGTGAGAGGGGTGCGTGCAGCGTAGCGCTGTGTGGCATCCCGTTGTTGCATCGCCTGCCATTGCGGCCAGTCGGCCCGGTCGTACACGTAGACGGCATGCGCACCGGCCTTGCTGTCTTCCATCCTCAACCAACCGGGTCTCTGCGGCCACAGCGCGACGCACGATGCGTCGACACGGTCCGCGCGTTGCTGCCAGCGCAAGGCCTGCTTCAATTCCGGGAAGACGACGTCGCCGGCGACGCCGCGCGCGCACACCTCGAGGCGCTGGCCAGGCAGCGGCATCTCCGCCGGCGCCAGCCATTCGGTGTCCTGGTCCAGCGTCACGCCGACACGGTCGAGCACACCCTGCCACCACAGCGCCAGCGCGCGCGGTTCGGCGATCGCATGGCGGTGCCACTCGCTCACGCCCAGCCAGGCGATGCGGCCTTTTTTCCAGTCGCGGGTCCAGACCATGTCGTCCGAACCCTGCCACGGACCGGCCGCGCGCGATGTCGGCAGCAGCGGCGGCAGCAGCGGCGCCAGCGGCATCTCCAGCGGTTTATCGAGCTTGCCACCCAGCGGCTGGACGCGCAGCGGCAGTTGCAGCGTGCGCGACCAGATGCCGGGATCGTTCGCATTCCCGCCCAGCACCAGCAGCGGCATGCCGTCGGCCACGCGTCCCAGCAAGGCCGCGCGCTCGCCAGCGCCCATGCGTTCGAAGCGGGCGGCATCTAACACCATCAGGTTCGGCGCCGTCATCTCTTCGCGCGGCGCTTCGGTACGGGTGATGTCGCGGCCCAGCGTGACCTGCCAGTCGAGCAGCGCGCCGCTGCCGGCCATCAGCTCGTTGAGCACGCGCAGGTCGAACGATGGCGCGCCGAAGCGGCCGACGACCTGCAGCGGGACCGGCTCGTGCACGGTGAACGGGATCGGCCCCTCGGCGATCACCTTGTCTTTCGCGTCCAGCAGGCGCGCCTTGAGCACGACGCGTTCGGCCACCGGCGGCATCCATTCGACGGCGAGCGTGCCCGCGCCGCTGGCCTGGGCGATACGCTGGCCGTTCTCGGCCAGCAGTTCCAGGCGTGCTTCACTCTTGTCTTCGCGCTCGACACGCAGGGTGAACACGCGGCCCAGCGCTAGCTGATGCGGAAAATCGAGGCGTAGTGCCCCGCCCTTTGGTGCTTGCCAGGTCAGCGGCAAGGCCGGCAAATCGTTCCATGCGGCGGCGCGCAGGCCATCGCCTGTCACGCTCAGGGCATTCACGCCCTCCAGCGAGGTGGGCAACAAGCGCGGCGCCGCCGGGTCGATCGCGAGCGTGCGGCCCGCCTCGCCCGGCACGCGCAGGTCGGCCCCGAACAGGCCCAGGGCGATGGCGGCGGCGGCGACCAGCAGCGCGTCGAGCCACTGGCGCCGGCGCAGGTACAGCGCCGCGCTGACCACGCCCGCCAGGGCGATGGCGGCAAGGATCAGCTGCTGGTTCATGGCGCGCCCGCCTCGCGCCAGTTGCGCGCGAACGGGGTCTCGACTTTCGGCGTCGCCTGCAGCAGCACCTGGCCTTCGCCGGCGCCGCTGCGCAGCCAGGCGCGCAGCACCGGGCGGCAAGCGATGCAGCCGTCGGCCACGTCCTGGATCGCGCGCTGGGCGGCCAGGCGCTGCTCGTCGTCCTTCAGGCGGGTACGGACCCAGTCGTTGGCGGTGCGCGTCCACAGGGCGGGCAACACGGCTTCGCCGGACAGCGCCTGTACCAGCGTGCGCAACTCTTCCGGCAGCGGCGCGTCCTGGCCTGCCTGTTCGCGGCGGTAGCTGGCGGCGCCCGCCATCTCGCCGGTCATGCGCTTTTCTTCCTTGATCGGCGGCGGGGTGAAGGCGGTCTTGTGCAGGTAGATGCGCTCGGCCTGCTGCAATTCCTTGATCGCCTCCAGCGCCTTGTGCTCGGGCGGCAGCGCGGTCTTCGGCGCGATGGCGCGCAGCGACTTCTCGGCATCCCACATGGCCACCAGCGCGCGCCGCAGCACCTTCTTGGTGCCTTCGTCGTACATGGTCGCGTTCTCGGCCTCGTCGTGCGCGTGGCCATAGGTTTCGAGGATGTGCTGGGTCTGGTTGACGATGGCGCTGCGGCGGGTGTTCTGGCTGCCGTGGTCGTGGCCGTGGCCTTCCTCGTGCGGATGCTCGCCGGGGGCGTGGTCATGGCCTTCGTGGTCGTCTTCCTTTTGTGCACCGCCGGTGCCGGATCCGGCATTGTCGGCGAACAGCGTCGACTCCTCGCCCAGGAACTGGCCATAGCGGCGGCGCAGCTGCGCCTGGTCGTTGGCGATGCGTTCGCTGCGGTCGCGCACGACGTCCGCCGCGATCCTGGTAGAGCGCATATCGGCCACCAGCTGTTCGGTATCGATGATGATCTGGCGCTGGCTGCGCAGCGAAGCCGGCTTGACCAGCGACGGCATCGCCATGCTTTCCTCTTCCGCTTCCTGTTCCGGCGCCGGGCGGCGCACGGTGTAGGTCGGCGATTGCACGGTCTGGGGACGGCCGGCATTGTCGGTTGCGCGCACGAAGAAATACAGCTCGTCGCCCGGTTCCAGCTCCAGCTCGGCCAGCGACCATTGCTTCGACCAGTTGCGCTGCTTCGGGTCGGTCGACGCCGGCAACGGCATTTCGCGGTCGGTGAATTTCACGTTCTCGCCGCTGCCGCGCGCCAGCGTCATGTGCAGGGTGGCGCGCCGGATCGCGTAATCGTCGCGCACCTGCACCGCCATCGTGGTGCTGGTGGCATTGTCGCGCAGGTCCTGGATCATCTGGGTCGGCGCGGTGATCGTGATCTCGGGCGGCTGGTCGGGGATCACCCGCAGCGTGTGACGTTGTCCGCGCCAACGCCAGACCACCGACTCGGTGGCGGTCCAGCGCGCGCATTCCTTGCCCGGCTCGAGCACTTCGCCGTTGCCCAGTTCGATCCTGTTGTCGCCTGCGGTACCGTCCTTCAGGCACCAGCTGACGACGGTCTGTTCCGGCGCCTGCAGGTCGCGCGGGCTTGATTCGGATGCCGCGATGCCGGTATAGGCCGGCGGCGCCAGTTTGACGGTGAGCTGTGCCAGCGTGGCGGCGGTGGCGCTGCCCACCGGGCTTGCCGGGGTCACGCCGCCCGCTTCCGATGGCCGCGTGGTGGCATACCACACCATCCCCGCCAGCACGGCGCTGACCAGAATGATCGGATAGCCGGCCGAGACATGCTGAGCGACGATCCGGCGCAGCTGGGCCGGCGAGACGACGGCGTCCAGGCGGTCGAACAGGCGCTGCTGCTGGAGGCGGGCGATCGGCGAATCGGCCTGGTCGAGCAGGGCCGCGCTGTCTTCCATCTCCGGCACGGCGCCGTCCAGCCAGGCGGTCCATTCGAAGGTGACGCGGCGGCGCAGCTTGACCCAGTCCAGCGCGCACCAGCCGGCCCAGGCCAGCAGGCCCGGCCCCGACGGAATCGCCAGCCACGGCAAGGCGCCGCCTATCCACAGCGGCAGGCGGCGCAATTGCGCTGCGCGCCATACCCGTTTGGTGATCTCAACGCCTCCGTGCATGCGTGAGACTCCTTTCCAGTACAAAGAGTGCGGCCAGGATGGCCAGCAGGATGCTGCGCAGCGCGCCACCCGGCGCAGGTGCGTCTGCCTTATCGTCCGCGGCGAAGGCCTGCGACCGCATCATGTAAGGGCGCGGCCCGATGTGCAACTGCTGCCAATCGTCGAGCAGCGCGCGCGCCGCATCGGCATCGCGCGGTGGCCAATCGGCATGATGCCACAGGCGGCCGCGCGCGCTGTCGGCGTAGCGCAGTCCATCCACCGTGCGCGCCCTGACCAGTTCGGGGAAGGCGGATGGCTGAGTGATCCACCACAATGAGGCGCGCAGAGAAGCCGGCGGCGCCTCTGCGCGGTCCCAAACGATCAGGGTCGTGGCAGCGCCCGGCGTCTCATCCACGACGAATTTCTCAGGGCCGCCCTGCACGGCGAACATGCGGCGCCATTCGGCCGCGCGTTCGCTGGCAATGTAGACGTGGCGCTCGACCTGGGCCGGAGCGGCAGCCTGGGTGCGCACCTCGACCGGGCGTCCGAACGCTGGCTTCGAGGCCGGCATCGGCACATCGCCCAGCACCAGGAGGCGTGCGTCACGCTGCCATTCGCGCTCATGCGTGTGGACCCAGCCCAGCGCCTGCGCGGCGGGCAAAACGACGCGCTCGGCGTTCGCGAGGCCCGCTTGCGTCGCTTCGCGCTCGACCCAGGCAGGATCGGCCCCTTGCGTTACCACGACCGTATCGCCACGGAAGGGATACACCGGATTGGCCAGCCAGGCGATGAGCGCCACCAGCAACAGGCAGCGCACCAGCAGCAGGAGAGGATCGCTCCAGCGCCAGATGCGGGTCTGGCGCGGTTCGGTGCGCGGCAGGAAGCGCGCGGTCGCCATCGGCGCCGCCTTGTTCTGCACGCGCTTGCGGCGATGCCACCAGACCGGCAGCAACAGGATGGGCAGCGTAAGCCACCAGAGTGCACTCATGACTTCACCTTCCCGGGCGCCGCAGCCAGCGCCGCAGCACGTCGATTGGCGACTGCTCGATCGCGGCCAGCGTCAGCGGCATATCGTTCTTGCGGCACTGGGCCGTGACCGCGCCAAAGTGCGCCTCGCGGTTGCGGCGATAGCCTTCCCGCAGGTCGGCGCCGAAGCGGAACACGCCCTCTTCCTGTTCCGGATCGCGGTAGGCCAGCTCGCTGGAAAAGCTGGCGTCGACCTCGGCCTGGGTCTGCAGGCCCAGCACGCGCACGTCGTGGCGCATCTGGCGCAGCCGGGTCAAGGCGATCGACAGCGGCGACGGCCAGTCGAGCAGGTCGCTGGCGGCGTAGATCGCGCTGGGCGACTGGGCGAAGTGCAGGCTGGCCTTCAGGGTTTCGGTATCGGGCAGGCTGCCTTCCGGTGTGGCGCGCTGCAGCTGGGACAGCACGCGCTGCAGGTGGCGCGGTCCGCGCAAGGCCGGCGTAAACGCCACCTTGCCAGCGCCCAGCACCACCAGGCCGAAGGCATCGCCCTGGCGCTGCGCGATCGCGGCGACGCAGCCGAGCAAGGCGCGGGCGTAGGCCAGCTTGTCGAGTCCCTCGACGCTGCGGCTCGGTTCTGCCATCGAGGCGCTGGCGTCCAGCACCAGCCAGACCGCCACATGGCTGTCGCGCTCGGCCTCGCGCACGAAATAGCGGTCGGCGCGTGCGGCCAGTTTCCAGTCGACCCGGCGCCACTCGTCGCCCGGCACATAGGCGCGGTATTCCGAGAACTCGACGCCGGCCCCGCGCTCGCGCCCGGCGTGGATGCCGTGCCCGAGGCCGGCCAGCACGTGGCGGATCACCAGGTCGAGTTTCCGGGTGTGCGCGATCAGCGCGGTATTCGCTAACGACATGATGCAAGCGCCCTTTACGGCACCTTGATCTCGTTGCGCAGCGCCTGCAGCACGTCGGCGATGGCGATGCCGTCGGCCTCGGCCTCGAAGTTGCGCAGTACGCGGTGCGCCAACACCGGCAGCAGCATTGCGCCGATGTCCTCGCGGGTCACTGCCAGGCGGCCCTGCATCAGGGCGCGCGCCTTCGAGGCCAGCACCAGCGCCTGGCCGGCGCGGGGACCCGCGCCCCAGCCGATGTGTTTTTTCACCGCCTCGACCGTCGTCTCGCTCGGGCGTGTCGCGCGCACCAGGCGCGTGGCGTAGCGTACCAGGTGGTCGCCGATCTCGATGTCGCGCACCAGTTGCTGCAGGCGCAGCAGGGTCTCGACGTCCATCACCGGCTCGGCATCCTGCAGGCCGGCGTGAGTGGTGCGCGAGACCATCAGCACTTCTTCGTCCTCGGTCGGATACACCACATCGATGCGCAGCAAAAAGCGATCGAGCTGGGCTTCGGGCAGCGGATAGGTGCCGGCCTGCTCGATCGGGTTCTGCGTGGCCAGCACGAAGAAGGGCCGCGGCAGCTTGTGGGTGTGTCCGGCGAAGGTCACCGAGCGTTCCTGCATCGCCTCGAGCAATGCCGATTGCGTCTTGGGCGGGGCGCGGTTGATCTCGTCGGCCAGCAGCACTTGCGTGAAGACGGGCCCCTGCTGGAAGCGGAACACGCGCTGGTGGGTGCCGGCGTCTTCTTCCAGGATCTCGGTGCCGACGATATCCGACGGCATCAGGTCTGGCGTGAACTGCACCCGGCGAAACTGCATGTCGGTGGCTTGCGCCAGCGATTTCACGAGCAGCGTCTTGCCCAGCCCCGGCACGCCTTCGACCAGCGCGTGGCCGCCCGCCAGCAGGCAGGTGACGAGCAGGTCGACCACGTCTTCCTGGCCGATGATCACGCGCGCCATGCTGGCCTTCAGCTGGCCCACCTTCGCCGTCAATGCGGCGACGTCCTGTTCACTCCAAGCTACGGTATTGCTATCGCCCACTGCTCATGCTCCCAACGCATATTGAATGATGTTCACCGCGAAGCGGGTGTTGTCGACCGCAAGAAAACGCTTGTTGCGGAAGTCGTAATCCCATTCGCAGCCATAGTCCTTGTTCGAGTACAGCACGCGCAACCGTCCGCCAATCTCGATCGCCTTCAGGTACTCGTGCACCAGGTCGTCGCCCCAGCCATTGAGTTCCATCGACGTCGTCGGCGGCCCGTCCTCGAACTTGAAGAAGCACGAGTACAGCGGGTGGTTGTTCGGGATCTTCTTCAGGGCCTGCGGCCCGAAGATCCTGGCCATCTCGGCCTCGAACGACTTGGCGAACAGGCCGTCGATATCGTGGTTGCAGTCGTCCACGAACACGAAGCCGCCGCCGCGCACGTACTTCTCGAAATTGCTCCGTTCCGCCGGGGTGAACTGCACCAGCTTGTGGCCGGCCAGGTAGCAGAACGGGGCCTGCAGCATCTTCGGATCCGACAGGGCCACCATGCGCTCCGTCGTATCCACCCGCAACGTGGTGTACTCCACCAGGGAGTTCAGCACGTTGCTGGGCATGCGGACATCCACGTCCCAGTTGCCCGATTCATACATCAGGCGCGTGAAGTAGAAGTCAAAACTGGCCATGTCGATCTACAGCCAATTACACCGCGTCGGACAGCGAGGTGAAGTTGAAGTCGCGCACCTTCATCGGCGGCAGCACCATCTGGAACGGCACTTCGTCGCCGCCGATGATCTGCGGCTTGCCCAGTTCGTCGATATTGTTCAGGATCGTGACCGGGCTCTCGTTGAAGCGGAAGTTCTTGAGCGGGTACTTGATCTTGCCGTTCTCGACATAGAAGGTGCCGTCGCGGGTCAGGCCGGTGAGCAGCAGCGACTGCGGATCGACCATGCGGATATACCAGGTGCGGGTGACCACGATGCCCTTCTTGGTGCCCGCGATCAGCTCTTCCAGCGACTTGGTGCCCCCCGCCATGATCATATTGCCGTGGCCCGCGGTGGCCTGCTTGCCGGTCTTCTGAGCCCAGTAGCGCGAGTAGTCGAGCGAGGCGATGCGGCCATCCTTGACCAGCTGGGTGCGTTCGCGCGCCAGCAGCGACTCGTTGTCCCACGGCGCGACCGGCACGTCCTTGTCCCACGGGTCGGCCCAGATGTTCACCTGGCTGTCGAACAGCTTGTCGCCCAGGCGGTTCTTGCCGCCGGCTTTCGACAGGAAGCTGCGGCCTTCGTCGGCCGAGCGGGCGTCGAAGGAGCTGAACATATTGCCGAGGATTTCCGAGGTCGCCGCCGGTTCCAGGATCACGGTATAGCGGCCCGGCTCGAGGGCGCGCGCCTCGACCGAACGCAGCGCCTTCTCGATCGCGACTTCCGACGCTTCGCGCGCGTCGAAGCGCGCGGCGTCGACCGCCGAGCGGGTCACCCAGCCCGAACCGCGGCCGTCTTCGGTGCGCGCGGTCAGCGTGAACGACAGGTCGGTGAAGTCCTGGTGTCCGAACACGCCGTTCGAGTTGGCGATGGTCGAGAAGCGGGTGCTGTCGACGAAATAGCCGGCCGTGACCAGCTTGTTCTTGCGCGCCAGCTCGATGCTGGTGGCCGCGACCTGGGCCCGGAAGTCCGGGTCGATCGACGCCGTGGCCGGCACGAAGGTCTTGGTGGCGCGGTATTCCTGCTTCGCGATCGCCGGCATGAATTCCGGATTCTCCGGCGCCAGCCTGGCCAGCTCCTCGGCGCGGCGCACCGCTTTTTCCAGCGATTTGTCGTCGAACTCGTTGACCATGGCGGTGCCGCTGCGCTTGCCGAAGGCCACGCGCACGACCAGCTGCATGTCTTCGGTCAGGCCGGCGGTCGACACGCTATTGCGCGCGAAGCGCACGTTGCCGACACGGCTGCCTTCGATCTGCACCGTGCACTCGTCGGCTTTCGACAGCGACAGTACGCGATCGGTGATTTTCTTTGCTTGTTCCTGGTTCAGGGTCTTCATCCTGGTCTCCTTATCCGATCTTGCGTGCGGTGTTGATGACGTTGATGCCGTTGAAGCGCGTGGTGCTCGATCCGTGCGACACCGCGCTCACCTGGCTCGGCTGGCCCTTGCCGTCGAAGAAGGAGCCGCCCATGCGCCAGTCGCGCTCGTCGCAGATGGCCGAGCAGGCATTCCAGAATTCCTGGGTATTGGCCTGGTAGGCCACGTCTTCCAATGGACCGGTGATCTTGCCGTTCTTGATCTCGTAGTACAGCGTGCCGCCGAACTGGAAGTTGTAGCGCTGCTGGTCGATCGAGTAGGAACCGCGGCCCAGGATGTAGATGCCCTTCTTGACGTCCTGGACCATTTCGTCCGGAGTCAGGCGCGCTTTGCCCGGTTCCAGCGAGACGTTCGGCATGCGCTGGAACTGCACCGTGCTCCAGCTGTCGGCATACGAGCAGCCGTGCGATTCCTTCTCGCCGATGATGTGGGCCTGGTCGCGCGTGGCCTGGTAGTTGACCAGGATGCCGTCGCGGATGATGTCCCACTTCTTGGCCGGCACACCTTCGTCGTCGTAGCCGATGAGGCCCAGCGAGCCAGGCGTGGTACGGTCTGCAACAAAATTGACGCGCTCGGCGCCGTACTTGAATTTCTTCGTCTGCCACTTGTCGAGGCCCGCGAAGCTGGTGCCGGCGTAGTTGGCTTCGTAGCCGAGCACGCGGTCCAGTTCCGTCGGGTGGCCGACGTTTTCGTGGATGGTGAGGAACAGGTGTTCGGGCGACAGCACCAGGTCGTACTTGCCCGGCTCGACCGACTTGGCGGTCAGCTTTTCGCGCGCCTGCTTGCCGGCCAACCGCGCGTCTTCCACGATGTCGTAGGAGCGGGTGTACAGCGTGGTGACGCCGCCTGCTGCGCGCACCTTGTCCGCGGCCTTGGCGTCGAAATATTCATAGCCCATCGACGCCGGGGCGCCCAGGCCGCCGCGCGAGCGGAACTTGCCGGTCTTCTGGTCGACGGCGGTGGCATTGATCGGAGCCCACAGGCGGTGGATGTCCTGGTCGATGTAGGAGCCGTCGGTGGAGGCGAAGTATTTTTGCTGGTTGATCTGGAATAGCGAGGCGGTCATGAAGTTCGCGCCCGCATCCAGGCCGGCCTTGTTGGCGGCGATCAGCATGTCGGCCTTTTCCTTGACCGGCAGGGTGCGCCAATCCTTGACGATCGGCGTGGCCCACGCCACTTCGCCGACGCCCTTCACCGGCGCCAGGCGTACCGGTTCGGTCTGGAGCTTGGCATTGGCCTTGGCGATGGCCACCGCCTGGCGCGCGGCCTGGGCGATGCCATCCGGGGTCATGCTGTTGGTCGACGCGAAACCGTAGGCGCCATCGGCGATCACGCGGATCCCGACGCCGCTCGACTCGGTATTGTTGATGCTCTCGACGTTCAGGTCGCGCGTGATGATGAACTGGTTCAGGTAGCGGCCGATGCGCACATCGCAGTACGACGCGCCGGCCTGCGTGGCCGCGCCCATCGCGGTATCGGCCAGGACCTTCTTGGCGCTCGCCGCCATCGGCTTGAGCAGGTCTTCGGCCGCGATCGCGTTGCCGAATACCGGAATGAGCATGGCGCCGGCAGTGCCAGCGCCAATTTGCAGGAATTTACGACGTTCCATGTGTGTTATCCGTTTGCGTTGCAGGTGCTCGCGTTGGCGCTCGCACTTGCGTTAGCGTTTGCACGTCGTTCCCGCGAAGGCGGGAACCTAAGTTTGCATGAGCAGCCACTGCGCTGAGAAACTTGGGTTCCCGCCTGCGCGGGAACGACGGGGCCGAGGCTGCAGGTGCTTAGACCGCGTCCGACAGCGACGTGAAGTTGAAGTCGCGGATCTTCATCGACGGGATCAGCATCGAGTAGCGCGCTTCGTCGGCGCCGATGACCACCGGCTTGCCGATTTCCTCGATATTGTTCAGCATCGAGACCGGGCTTTCATTGAAGCGGAAGTTCTTGATCGGATGCTTGATCTTGCCGTTCTCGACGTAGAAGGTGCCGTCGCGGGTCAGGCCGGTCAGCAGCACCGATTGCGGGTCGACCATGCGGATATACCAGGTGCGGGTCACCAGCACGCCCTTCTTGGTGTTGGCGATCAGCTCTTCGGTGGTCTTGTTGGTGCCAGCCATGATGATGTTGCCGGCCGCGCCCACCGCGCGCTGGTTCTTCTGCTGCGCCCAGAAGCGCGAGTAGTCGAGGGCATTGATCTTGCCGTCCTTGACCAGTTCCACGCGTTCGCGCGGCAGCATGTTCTCGTCCCACGGCAGCACGGCGACGTCCTTGTCCCACGGGTCGGACCAGATATTGACCTGGCTGTCGAACAGCTTGTCGCCCAGGCGGTTCTTGCCGCCGGCCTTCGACAGGAAGCTGCGGCCCTCGTCGGCGCGGCGCGCGTCGAAACCGCCCAGCATGAACGACAGCAGGTCCGAGGTCGCGGCCGGCTCCATGATCACGGTGTAGCGGCCCGGCTCCAGCGCCTTGGCGTCGACCGAGCGCAATGCCTTCTCGATCGCGATCTCGGCCGCTTCGCGCGGGTCGAACTTGCTCACGTCGCGCGCCGAGCGCTTGACCCAGCCCGAACCGCGGCCGTCTTCGGTGCGCACGGTCAGGGTGAAGTCGAGCGAGGTCGAGGCCTGGTGCCCGAACAGGCCATTCGAGTTGGCGACCGTCTCGAAACTGGTGCGGTCGGTGAAGAAGCCGGCCGAGACCAGGCCGCGCTTGCGGCAGCCTTCGATCGCATACGCCGCGGCTTGCGCGCGGTATTCGGGATCGATGTCGGCGGTCTTCTGCACGAAGGTGTCGGACGGCTTGTACGCGGTCTTGGCGATCGCCGGGATGAATTCCGGATTGTCCGGCGCCAGCTTGGCCAGGTCTTCGGCGCGGCGCACGGCGCGTTCGATCGACTTGTCGTCGAACTCGTTGATGGTGGCCGTGCCCTGCTTCTTGCCGAAGGCGACCTGCACCTGCACGCGGGTGTCGTCGGCCAGGCCGGCGGTCGAGACGGCGTTGCGGGCGAAGCGGATATTGCCGATGGTGCTGCCTTCGATATTGACGATGCACTCGTCGGCCTTGGTCAGCGACATCACGCGGTCGCTGATCTTCTTGGTTTGTTCCTGGGTCAGGATGCTCATGGTCGTCCCTTAGCCGATCTTGCGGGCGGTGTTGATCACGTTGATGCCGTTGAAGCGCGCGGTCGACGAGCCGTGCGAGACGATGCTGATCTGCGGCGGCTGTCCCTTGCCGTCGAAGAAGGAGCCGCCCATGCGCCAGTCGCGCTCGTCGCAGATCGCGCTGCAGCCGCCCCAGAATTCCTGGGTGTTCGACTGGTAGGCCACGTCTTCGAGCATCTGGCCGATCTTGCCGTCCTTGATCTCGAAGAACAGCTGGCCGCCGAATTGCGAGTTGTAGCGCTGCTGGTCGATCGAGAACGACCCGTCGCCGACGATGTAGATGCCCTTCTTGATGCCCTTGACCATTTCGTCCGGGGTGAGCCTGGCCTTTCCTGGTTGAAGCGACACGTTCGGCATGCGCTGGAACTGCACGGTGTTCCAGCCGTCCGCATAGGAGCAGCCGTGCGACTCTTTCTCGCCGATGATGTGGGCCTGGTCACGCGTGGCCTGGAAGTTGACCAGGATGCCGTCCTTGATGATGTCCCAGCGCTTCGACTTGACGCCTTCGTCGTCGTAGCCGATCGCGCCCAGCGAACCCGGGGTGGTCTTGTCGGCGTAGATGTTGACGATCGGGGCGCCGTACTTGAAGCTCTTCGACTGCAGCTTGTCAAGGGTAGCGAAGCTGGTGCCGGCGTAGTTGGCCTCGTAGCCCAGCACGCGATCGAGTTCGGTCGGGTGGCCGACGTTTTCGTGGATGGTCAACCACAGGTGTTCCGGCGACAGCATCAGGTCGTACTTGCCCGGCTGGACCGACTTGGCGGTCAGCTTGCGCTTGGCGTCGCGGCCCGCGGCGCGCGCGTCCTCGACGATGTCGTAGCTGTCGGTGTACAGGGTGGCGACGCCGCCGGCGGCCTTGATCTTGTGCTCGGGGCGGGCGTCGAAGTATTCATAGCCCTTGCCGACCGGGGAACTGAGGCCGTCGCGCGAGCGGAACTTGCCGGTGGCCTTGTCGACCGCGGTGGCCGACAGCGGCGCCCACAGGCGATGCACGTCCTGGTCGATGTACGAGCCGTCGGTCGAGGCGAAGTATTTTTGCTGGTTGACCTGGAACAGCATCGAACGCATGAAGTTGGCGCCGCCTTCCATGCCCGCCTTGTTGGCGGCGATCAGCATGTCGGTCTTCTCGGCGATCGGCACCGTGCGCCAGTCCTTGGTGTACGGCGTGCTCCACGACACGTCACCGACGCCCTTGACTGGTGCGAGCTGCACCGGTTCGGTCTGCAGCTTCGCATTGGCCTTGGCGATCGCCACTGCCTGGCGCGCCGCGTTGGCGATGCCGTCGTTCGACATGTCCGAGGTGGCGGCGAAGCCATAGGCGCCGTTCACGATCACGCGCACGCCGACGCCGGCCGATTCGGTATTGGCCACGTTCTCGACGTTCAGGTCGCGGGTGGTGATGAACTGGTTGAGGTAGCGGCCGATGCGCACGTCGGCGTAGCTGGCGCCGGCCTTGGTGGCGGCGTTCAGCGCGACGTCGGCCAGGGCCTTCTTGGCGGCGACGGGCATCGTGCTGACCAGTTCTTCGGCAGCGATCGCGCGTCCGAAAGGCAGCAGCACCGAGGCAGCGGCCAGGCTGCTGAGATTGAGAAAGGTACGGCGTTCCATGTGTTCTCCTGAAGGATCTACTCCGGGCAGCGGTTCCGCAAACAGCTCGGCGCCGCTCTTGTATGTACATCGCTATTGTTGTGATTTTTGCCGGTGCGAGACGCGGCAAACCTCTCAACCATAGCAGCAACTAAACGTTTTGAATAGGCAATCTTTGTGCCAGCTCAATGTACTAATCGCTGCGTGTGTTTAGCAGTGTCCGCAGGGTGTCCGGGCGGTGTCCGGGCGGTGTCCGGGTGTCCGCCGCGGACAGTCAATACGGGAACAATGCTTGACTGTCCGGCTTGCCTGTTCGATCATCTGCGCGGCGACGGCGGCGCTTCGACCAGCCGTCTACCCCACCATGGAGACCTCGCACGATGAAACGACTGATCCTGGCCGCGATGCTGGCAACCGGCATCGCCGGCGCCGCCCACGCGGACGACGCCCTCAAATCCGCCATCGCCGGCGAACACCGCGCCGCCGCCAACAAGGCCCGCGACACCTACCGCCACCCCTATGAAACATTGACCTTCTTCGGCATCAAGCCGACCATGAAGGTGATCGAGCTGTCGCCGGGCGGCGGCTGGTACACCGAGATCCTGGCGCCCTACCTGCGCGACCAGGGCAAGCTGTATGGCGCCGTACCGGACGCCGAGAGCCGCGGCGGCAAGGCGTTCCGCGAGCGCCTGGCGGCCAATGGCGCCGTGTACGGCAAGGTGACCCCGGTGCTGTTCGCGCCGCCGACTGGCTTCGAGCTGGGCGCCCCGAACAGCGTCGACATGGTGGTCACCTTCCGCAACCTGCACAACTGGCTGGGCAACGGCGACGACGCCGTGCTCGCCGTGCTGAAGGAAGCGCACAAGGTGCTCAAGCCGGGCGGCGTGCTGGGCGTGGTCGAGCACCGCCTGCCGGCGAAAATGCAGCAGGACGCGAAAGCCTCGAGCGGCTACGTGCACGAAGCCTATGTGATCCGCATGGCCGAACGCGCCGGCTTCAAGCTGGCCGCCAAGTCGGAAATCAACGCCAACCCGAAGGACACCGCCGACTATGAAAAAGGCGTGTGGACCCTGCCGCCGGTGCTGACCAACAAGGACCAGGACCGCGAGAAGTACCTCGCCATCGGCGAGAGCGACCGCATGACGCTGAAATTCGTCAAGTAATCGGCATCGCTGCCCCGTCACGAAGGCAGGCAACGCCCTCCTTCGTGACGATCCACGTATTTCCTTTTGCGGCGGGCGTGTATATTCTTCCGGTTGCATCCTGAATCGTCCAACCGAAGGAAACCATGAAGACTCTGCCGACATTGCGACTGGCCGCCCTCCTCCTTGGCGCCTGCGGCGCCGCGCACGCCCAGGATACCGTGCCGCCCGAGGTCCCGGCCATGCCCGCACCAGCCACCGCCCCCTCGACCGCTACCGTCCCCGCGCCTGCCGTGGCGGCGCCAAGCGCCGCCAAGAGCGCCGTGCCCGCGCCGGTGCTGCCCGCGGTCGAGAACTCGGTCGTCAAGATCTTCGCCACCATCCGCCGCCCCGAACCCTATAAACCCTGGACCAAGGCGGCGCCCAGCCCGGTCACCGGTTCCGGCGTCATCATCGAGGGCAAGCGCATCCTGACCAATGCCCACGTGGTCGGCTATGCGAGCCAGGTCGAGGTGCAGGCCAGCCAGTCGGGCGACAAGGTCGCGGCCAAGGTGATCGCGCTGGCGCGCGGCATCGACCTCGCCGTGCTCGAACTCGAAGACCCGTCCTTCTTCGACAAGCGCCCGCCGGTATCGCGCGCGCCGGTGCTGCCCGACGTGCGCCAGCAGGTGTTCGCCTACGGCTATCCGGTCGGCGGCAATTCGCTGTCGACCACCACCGGCATCGTCTCGCGGGTGGAGTTCGTCAACTACGGCGCCTTCAGCTCGGGCCTGCGGATCCAGATCGACGCCCCGATCAATCCCGGCAACAGCGGCGGCCCGGTGGTGTCGGGCGACCGCATGATCGGCCTGGCCTTCGCCGGCGCGGCCAATGCGCAGAACATCGGCTACGTGATCCCGAACGAAGAGATCGAACTGTTCCTGCGCGACGTGGCCGATGGCCGCTACGACGGCAAGCCGCTGCTGCACGACAGCGTGCAGACGCTGGAGAATCCGGCTCTGCGCCAGTTCCTCAAGCTCGAGCGCTCGGTCGAAGGCGCGGTGGTGCACCGGCCATACAAGGTCGATGCCAGCTGGCCGCTGAAGGAGTGGGACGTGATCACCCATATCGGCGAACACGCGATCGACAACCAGGGCATGGTCAAGCTGGGTTCGAACCTGCGCGTGCGCTTCCAGTACCGCGTCCAGCAGGTGGCGAAGAACGGCAAGGTGCCGATGACGATCGTCCGCGGCGGCAAGACGATGAAGGTCGAGGTGCCGGCCACGGGGCCGCGTCCGCTGCTGATCTCGGACCTCGATGGCGGCTACCCGTCCTACTTCATCTACGGCCCGATGACCTTCTCGCGCGCCACCAGCGAATTCATGAGCTTCGTCGCCGGCAGCGCGCCGGGGATGAACGCCTATGCCTTCAACGCCAGCCCGCTGGTGACCCAGCGCGGCGATTCGCCGACGCCCGAGCGCGAGGAACTGGTGGTGATCAGCGCGCCGTTCTTCCCGCACAAGCTGGTGAGCGGCTACAACAACCGCTTCGGTTCGGTGGTGGAGTCGGTGAACGGCCAGCACGTGCGCAGCCTGCAGCATCTGGTGGAACTGCTGCGCGACCTGAAGGACGAGCAACTGGTGCTGCGCTTCGACCAGCGCTACGGCGAAACCATGATCCTGCCGCGCAAGGCGACGCTGGATGCGACCGAATCGGTCCTGTCGGATAACGGGATCAGGATGCAGGGGTCGGAAGACATGATGAAGGTGTGGGAGCGTAAATAGCGCTTGTGGTGTGCGTATTGACTTGGGTCCCCGCCTTCGCGGGGACGACGTACGAGCATGAGCGGGGACGACGTACGAGCATGAGAGGGGACGACGTACGAGCATGAGCGGCGACGACGTGCAAGCATGGATCGGCAGGAGTACGTTACTGGCCTGCTACCCATGCACGTCGTTCCCGCGAAGGCGGGAACCCAAGTCATGTGCGTCGCCAGAAGTGCAACTGCACAAGAAAAACGCCCGCAGACCAGCGGGCGTTTTTTCTTATTTCGCCTTTTTCACGGGCGTGAACAGCAGATCCTGGAAGTCATAGCTGAAGTCCGTCTCGGTCGATATCGGCTTCATGCGCAGCCGCTCGATCGAGCCGTCGTGGTCCAGCGAGAACGTCGCATAGGCGTCGGCATTGAAGTTGCGCTCCTTCCAGCGCACGACGAAGGTGTCGTGCTGGAAGTGCTCCATCTCCCCGGTCAGGTCGGGCGTGCGCGAGAACGACATCACCAGCTTGCTGCCCTGGCGCTTGATCGTGACCTTGCCATACCAGGCGTCTTCGTACTCGCCTTCGTAGTCCCACAGCGCCAGCGACGGCTTCGAGGCCTTGGCGCGGGTCGCGGTCTCGGTCTTCAGCCGCGCGGCTTCCTTGTCCTGCGCTTCCTGGGCGACAGCGGCGATGCGGCCGATCCAATCTACCGGCGCCACGCCCAGGTACTGGTCCAGCAGGCGGTATTGCAGCGCATTGAGCGAGGGACCGCTTTCGGCATTGGTGAAGATCGCGATGCCCAGCCTGGCCTCCGGCACCAGCAGCACGCGCGAGTAGAAGCCCTGCAGCGCGCCACCGTGCATCGCCACCAGCTTGCCCTGGTAGTCGCGCAACTGGAAGCCCAGGCCATAGGCGAAGAAGTTCGGCTTGGTGGCCGCCAGCGGCGGACGCGGCTCGTTGATCTTCATCGGCGTCTGCGCGGTCCACATCTCGCGCGCCTGTTTGTCGGACCACAGGCGCACTTCCTTGCCGTCGGCGCCTTGCGCAATACGTCCGTTATCGAGCAGCACATTCATCCAGCGCGCGATGTCCTCGGCATTGGTATTGATGCCCACCGCGCCGATCGCGTTCGCCACCGGCATCGGCTTCACGACCGCCGCCTTGCCGGCGATCTTGCTGTGCGGCGCCGACACGTTCATGCCCGGCTTGTGCTCATCCAGGCTGGTGGTGGTGGCGCGCATGCCGACTGGATCGAGGATCCACTCGCGCATCGTCGCGCCCCAGTCCTTGCCCGATTTCTGGGCGATGATCTTGCCGGCCACGATGTACAGCAGGTTATCGTAGGCGTAGCTGTTGCGGAAGCTCGTCGCCGGCTTGATGTAGCGGAGGTTGTGGATGATTTCGTCGGTGCTGAAGGTGGTGGTCGGCCACCACATCAGGTCACCGGCGCCCAGCCCCAGGCCGCTGCGGTGAGTGAGCAGGTCGCGCACCGTCATCTCGGCCGTCACGTAGGAGTCGTACATGCGGAAGTCCGGCAGGTGCTTGATGACCGGGTCGTCCCATTCCAGCTTGCCCTGGTCCACCAGCATCGCCAGGCCGGCCGCCGTGAAGGCTTTCGAGTTTGATGCGATCTCGAAGATGGTCTTGCCGTCGACCGGGGTCGGGTCGCCGAGCTTGCGCACGCCGAAGCCCTGGGTGACGACGACCTTGCCGTCCTTGACCACGGCGATGGCGATGCCGGGGACGTCGAAGGTCTTCAGCACGCGATTGACGTCGGCTTCCAGGTTGTAGGCCGGCGCTGCCGCGGCGGCTGCTGGAGTGGCCGCGGTCTGCGCAAGCGCGGCGCCGGCCGTGCAGAACGCCAGCAGCACTGCGCCGGCGATTCGATTCATGGTCATCATTGCTTGCCCATCGCTTTATCGACGCTCGACTGCGTCTCGGGGTGGTAACGCTCGCGCGCCTTCTTGTAGATTGCTTCAGCCCAGGCACGGTCGTCCGGCTTCTCGCGCAGCGCAGCGTACAGCGGCACCACGAACTTCTGGCGGCCGACGCTCATCAGGAAGGCTTCCAGCTGCGGACGCACGGTGCGGTAGCCGGCATGCACCGAGGCGCGGTAGAAACGGAAGGCGACTTCGTTGTTCTTCGTGTTGGCGAGATCGTAGGCGCGGTCGAGTTCTTCGAGCTTTTTCGCATCGACCTTGTTGTCGATATCGTTCAGGAACTTCATCCACTCGGCCGCATTCCAGTCCCTGGCCTTCAGTTGCCCGGTCGAGACCGTGCCCTTGATCCAGCCGTCGATCGACGCGTTCAGCTGCGCCAGGCGCTGCGACACGGCGCGCTGGCCGCTTTCCGGGATGCCGGGGCCGTAGATCCACTCGTCCAGCTCGGCCTCGCTCATGATCTTCGGATTCTTGGCCAGCAGGTTCTTGCGCAGGTAATCCAGGAACTGGTCGTTGGTGACGCTCTGGAAGGCGTGGCCGTCGAACCAGCCGCGCAGGAAGGTGTCGAAAGCGGCGCGGCCGGCGCGCTGTTCGAGCGTGTGCAGGAACCAGGCGCCCTTCGGATAGGCCAGCGAGGTGTCCGGGTAGTGCTCGGCCGAGGTGTCGGGCTGGCGCGAGACCAGCGCCTGCTTCGCCGGCGGCAGGTCTTTCAGCATTTCCAGCGCCTCTTCCTGCTCCAGCTGCAGGTTCATCAGGGCGGTTTCCTTGCCGTAGATCTCCTCCAGGATGCGGGTGGTGACGTAGGTGGTGAAGCCCTCGTTCAGCCACCAGTGCTTCCACGAGGCGTTGGTCACCAGGTTGCCCGACCAGCTGTGCGCCAGTTCGTGGGCAATCAGGTCGACCAGGCTGCGGTCGCCCGCGATCATGGTCGGGGTCAGGAAAGTCAGGCGCGGGTTTTCCATGCCGCCGATCGGGAACGATGGCGGCAGGATCAGCATGTCGTAACGCCCCCAGCGATACGGGCCGTACAGCTTCTCGGCTGCCTCGACCATCTTCTCGGTATCGGCCAGCTCGTATTCGGCGGCCTTGATGCGCTGCGGTTCGGCATAGACGCCGGTGCGGCCGCCGAGCGTGCGCGCTTCGAGTTCGCCGATGCCGATCGCCAGCAGGTAGGACGGAATCGGCTGCGGCATATTGAACTTCCAGCCACCCTTGCCGGTGGCCTTCATGTCGTTATCGGCGCTCATCACCACGCGCAGGCCTTGCGGCGCCTCGATGCGCGCGCTGTAGGTGAAGCGCACCGCAGGGGTATCCTGGATCGGCACCCAGGAGCGGGCATTGATCGCCTGCGACTGGCTGAACATGAACGGATACTTGCCCGACATGGTCTGCACCGGCTGCAGCCACTGCAGCGCGGTGGCGGTCGGCGCGGTGCGGTAGTGGATGCGCACCTTCTTCTGCTGGACCGGCAGCTTGACGTGCAGCGGCTGGCCCTTCTCTTCGTCGAACTTGCCGAGCGAGTAGTCGGCCTTGCGCCAGGCGCCCTTCGCATCCTGGGCCTCGATCTTCGAGATCGTCAGCTCGCGCGTGTCCAGGTCGAGCGTGGTCGCTTTCTTGTCCAGCCAGTCGAGGGTCAGTTCGGCGTAGCCGTCCAGGCTTTTCTTGTTGAAGTCGGCCTTCAGGTCCAGGTGCAGGGCCGTGGTCTTGACCTGGTCGTACTTGGCGTAGCTGAGGGGATCGAGGGCGAAGGCGTAGGCGCTCCAGGCGCCCAGGAAGGCTGCGGTGCTGGCGCGCAGCAGGGTGTTGTGGTTCATGGTCTCTCGCAGGGAAGGTCGGCCCGGCAGGCCGAGGCGGGTGCAGGATAGCATGCACGCCTGCCCAGCGAAAGCACGCCGGCCGCGCCTTCATGCGCGGTCAATACGCGCGCGGCGCCGCAAGAACGGAGCCGGCTCTGCTATGATCGCGGCCTTCCTCCTGCCTCTCCCGATTGATGGACGCCTTTCTCGTCTCGACCGGCATCGTGGGCCTCGCCGAGATCGGCGACAAGACCCAGTTGCTGGCCTTCCTGCTCGCCGCCCGCTTTCGCCGCCCGCTGCCGATCGTGCTCGGCATCTTCATGGCGACGGTGGCCAACCACGCCTTCGCCGCCGCCGTCGGCGCGCTGGTCAGCGAGCTGCTGGGCCCGGGCACGATGCGCTGGGTGCTGGGCCTGTCCTTCCTCGCCATGGCGGCGTGGACCCTCATCCCCGACGAGATCGACGCCGAAGAAGCGCAGCTGGCGAAATACGGCGTATTCCTCACCACCCTGATCGCCTTTTTCGTCGCCGAGATGGGCGACAAGACGCAGGTCGCCACCGTGGCGCTGGCCGCGCGCTACGAATCGATGGCGGCGATCGTCGCCGGCACCACCTTCGGCATGATGCTGGCCAACGTGCCGGCCGTGTACTTCGGCGAACGCATCGCCAACCGCGTTCCCCTGAAGCTGGTGCACGGCATCGCGGCGCTGATCTTCGCGGTGCTCGGCATCGCCACCCTGCTCGGCATGGGCGAAGGTCTCGGTTTCTAGTCCGCCTCCTGCGTCACCCACACCGGCGCCGACCACAGCACATTGCCGTCGTCCTGGGTCACCTTCGCATAATAGAAGTGGGCGCCGGGCGATGGCGTGAAGGTGGTCTCGGCCTGGTCGGACAGTTGCGTGACCGTGCCCTTGCGGCCCGGGACGCCTTCCATGATCGCCACCGCAGCCGCCTTCCTGCCGGCCAGGCTGGCGAAGTTCGCCACCAGCGCCAGCGGACCGCGATTGGTAAACCGCTCGCCCATCAGGCGGCCGTTGGCGGTCAATACCAGTTGCGAATCCTTGTCCATCGTCGCGAACACGCGGCGCGCCTTGAGCGCCTCGACGAAGCTGGCGCGGTTCAAGGCGACGCCATTCGGCAGCAGCACGCCGGTGCGGTTGGTGAACGACGCTCCCCAGTTGGCGCAGTGGTTGTCCTGGTTGGTGCTGAAGGCCAGGCGGTAACCCGCTTCCAGCAGCCGGTTGCAGGCGCCTTCGAAATTGCTGCGCCGGGTCTCGCTCTCGCTGACGTTGGTCGAGAACGCGGTGCTGTTCATCACCTCGCACAGCGCCATCGCCTCGCCGCCATCGTCGGTATAGGCCAGCGGTACGCCATCGACCTGGAACTGGCCCGAGTGCGCCGGGTGGTTGAACTGGCCCACCCAGCCGCGCTGGCGCATCAGCGTGTACAGCGCGGCGTAGTCGCCGCGCGGGGTACGGGTATCGGCCATCAGCTCGCCTTTCGCATTGGTCTCCCAACCCAGCAGTTCGTCGCTGTTGAAGATATTGATATGGCCGCCGTTGTTGATGACGCCCCACTCCAGGCCATACACCGCCAGGAAATCGGGATGCTTGCGCGAGAAGCCGGCGGCGGCGTCCAGGCCGGAGCGGTACAGCGCCCTGGCGGCGGCCGGGTCGGCGTGCGGCGCCCTGCCTTCCGAGCCGTCGTACATGTGGTTGTGTTCCGATGCGACCAGGATGTCGAGGCCGCGCTCCCGGGCGTAGGCGAAGGCGGCGTCCGGCCCATGCGGCGACTTCAACGGCGACTGGGCGCCCTTGCACTCGGTGACGTCGGCGCCGCCGTCGCTGTGGTTGGTCTGGCTGTGCAGGTTGCCCAGGTAGACCGTGTAGGGCAGCGCGCCGGGCGCCGGCGCGGCAGCCGGCGCGAAAGGACGCGGCAAGGGCGAAAACGCCGGCATCGCAAGCTCGCGCGGCGCGCCGACCGCGATCTCCCACTCCTGCTCGTGCGCTTCATGTGCTCCATGGTCATCGCCGCGCACCGTCGCCTGCAGCCGGACCTTGTAGATGCCGGCCGGCGCCGCGGCCAGTCCCAGGCGACCGGACCAGGGCACGGCCACCGTCATCGCCTCGCCGGTGAATGGCGCCGCGCCGCGCCAGCGCAGGGCAACACGTCCACCGGGCCTGATCAGCTCCACCCGCCAGTCGACGATGGCCGCATGCGGCAGGCCGGGGTAGGCGAAGCCCAGGGTGAAGGTCCGCCCCTGCGCCGCGCCGGACTGGAACGGCGCGAGCAGGGTGGCTTCGAATTCCTGGTGTTCTGCGGGGGCGGCTTGCGCCAGGCTGCAGCACAACGACAGCGCCATGAGTGGAGGCAGGAATGAGGTTCTCATGATGCAATTTTTGCAACTTCATGCCGTATTCATATTGCGCCTCCTCTCCTTAAAATTGTCATTTCGACCATATTCATTGATGGTTTTCAAAAAAGACATTTGCATGGCGCATGACCGGCGGTTAAGGTTGGCGGGTTGCCCACCTTTCCGACTTCACCGATGCCCACGCACGCCGCCCCCGTTTTCTTCGACAGCGCACAGGATTTCCGCGCCTGGCTTGACGCGCATGCCGACAGCGCGACCGAACTGCTGGTGGGTTTCCACAAGGTAGGCAGCGGCCGGCCCAGCATGAGCTGGTCCGAGTCGGTCGACCAGGCGCTATGCCATGGCTGGATCGACGGCGTGCGCCGCCGCATCGACGACGCCAGCTACAGCATCCGCTTCACGCCGCGCAAGCCGGGATCGATCTGGAGCGCGGTGAACATCGCCAAGATGGAAGTCCTGCGCGCGCAGGGCCTGTTGCTGCCGGCCGGTGAAGCGGCGTTCGCGCGCCGTTCGGAAGAACGCTCGCGCGTCTATTCGCACGAGCGCGAAACGCCGGCCGAACTGGATGCGGCGGACACAGGCCTGTTCCAGGCGCAGCCCGCGGCCTGGGCCTATTTTTGCGCCTGCCCTCCCGGCTACCGCGCGACCGTGCTGCACTGGATCACCAGCGCGAAGAAGCAGGAGACCCGCAGCGCGCGCCTGGCGCGCCTGATCGACGCCTGCGCGGCCGGCCAGCGCCTGTAGAAAGACCATGCGCCGCCCTCAACATGTTTAGTAAACCGGCTAAACAGATGTGCTGAAACACGGTAACGATTGATCGAAAACCAGACTCCACATATAAGTTGCACTTGGGTATAGTTGCAACAAGAACAGGCGGCGAGCGTCGCTGCCGCCACGTGTGGAGACAATATGACAGCCAGGCCTCATCTCGGACAACTCTCGATCGCCGCCACCGCGGCGCTTTTGTTTAGTACAGTTCCCGCCCAGGCCGCCCCGGCGGGCAGCCCGGCGGAAGCCGTGAACGTCTTCATCGGCACCGGCGGCGACGGCCACACCTTCCCCGGCGCCAGCCGTCCCTTCGGCATGGTGCAGCTCAGCCCCGACACCCAGCACCGCCATTTTCGACAAAGCTATCCCTGGGCCGCCGGCTACAACCATGCCGACAATTCGATCCTCGGCTTCTCGCATACCCACTTCTCGGGCAGCGGCCACTCGGACCTGGGCGACGTGCTCCTGATACCCTATGGCGGCGAGACCAAGCTGGAGCCGGGCTATCCCGAGCGTCCGTACTCGGGCTACCGCTCGCGCTTCTCGCACGACCAGGAAAAGGCCGAACCGGGCTATTACGCGGTGCGCCTGAAGGACCACGAAGTCGACGTCGAACTGACCGCCAGCGAGCGCGTGGGCCTGCACCGCTACAAGTTCAAGGCCGGCGAGCCGGCCAAGGTGCTGCTCGACCTGCGCACCAGCATCTATAACTACGACGACAAGAACCTGTGGGCGCGCCTGCGGGTGCGCAACAGCACGACCATCACCGGCATGCGCGAGACGCGCGGCTGGGCGCCGGGCCGCCAGCTGCACTTCGCGATCCAGTTCTCGCGCCCGATCGACACCCGCCAGCTGCTCAATCGCGAAGAAGCGATCGCCTACCGCGGCTTCACCCAGCCCGGCAAGACCCCGGGCGACAAGGCCATGGTCGAAGGCAAGCAGCTGATGGCCGACTTCAATTTCGGCGTCCCAAGCGACGGCACCCTGCTGGTGAAGGTCGCGCTGTCGGCGGTGAGCGAAGACAATGCGATCGCCAACCTGGCCGAGATGCCGGGCTGGGATTTCGACAAGGAGCGCGAGCGCGCCGGCAAGGCCTGGAACGATGCGCTGGGCGCAGTGAAGGTCGAGGCCGAGGGCCCGATGCGCACCAAGTTCTACACCGCCCTGTACCACAGCATGCTGGCGCCGTCGCTGTTCATGGACCTGGACGGCAGCTACCGCGGCCCGGACAACCAGGTGCACAAGGCGAAGAACTTCCGCTTCCACTCGACCTTCTCGCTGTGGGACACCTACCGCGCGCTGCACCCGCTGCTCACCATCGTCGCGCCCGAGCAGCGCAATGCCGACTTCGTGAACTCGCTGATCGCCTCGCAGCAGCACAGCCCCTACGGGATCCTGCCGGTATGGCAGTTCCACGGCCTGGAAACCTGGACCATGATCGGCTACCACGCGGTGCCGGTGATCGCCGACGCCTACATGAAGGGCATCCGCGGCTTCGATGCCGACAAGGCCCTGGCTGCGATGACCGCCAGCGCCGAATACGGCCCCTACGGCGGCCTCGAACACTATATGAAGCTGGGCTACGTGCCGATCGACCTCGAGAAAGAGGCCGCCTCCAAGACCGTCGAATACGCGTTCGACGACTGGACCATCGCGCGCATGGCCGAGAAGATGGGCAAGAAGGACGTCGCCGCCCGCTACTACAAGCGGGCCCAGAACTACCGCAATGTGTTCGACAAGGAGACCGGCTTCATCCGCGCCCGCAAGTCCAGCGGCGAATTCCGCACCCCGTTCAACCCCGAGTTGTCGAACTTCGGCAGCGACTACACCGAGGGCAGCGCCTGGCAGTATTCCTGGTATATGCCGCACGATAACGCCGGCCTGATCTCCTTCCTGGGCGGCGACACCAAGCTGGTGGAGAAGATCGACCAGGTATTCGACGCCAGGGTCGATGAGACCGTGTACGCCCACATGGAAGACATCTCGGGCCTGATCGGCCACTACGCCCACGGCAACGAGCCCTCGCACCACGTGGCCTACCTGTACAACTACGCCGGCGCGCCGTGGCGCACCCAGGAACGCCTGGCCAACATCATGGCGACCCAGTACAGCGACCAGCCGGACGGCCTGTCGGGCAACGACGACCTGGGCCAGATGTCGGCCTGGTTCGCCTTCACCGCGCTCGGCTTCTATCCGGTCGCGCCGGGCAGCAACGAGTACGTGATCGGCCGCCCCTTCCTGAATAAAGCGGCGCTGGACCTGCCGAACGGGAAGCGCTTCACCGTGCGCGCCGACCAGCTCTCGGGCGCCAACGGCTACGTCGGCCGCGTGACCCTGAACGGCAAGCCCCTCAACCGCAGCTTCATCCGCCACGAAGACATCATGGCCGGCGGCGAACTGGTGTTCACCATGCAGGCGACGCCGAACAAGGACTGGGGCAAGGAGCAGGGCGCCCGTCCCTACACGCAAACGAAGTATTGATCGGGAAAGAGCGCGAGATGGGCAATGACGTCGGCCAGCTGTGCTGGTGGTGCGCGAGAGCAGCAACGACGACTGAGCCGCCAATCGCGGCAGGTGCGGAAAAACGACAGGCCATGGTGTCATCCGGCCGCTTGCTTGATAATGAGCAACTCCTGAAGATCGCTCCCCGCCATGGCCACCCTGTCTCCCCACCTGCTCCCGCCGCTGCGTACCGACGCCGGACGCTATCGTGAACTCGACGTCCTCGAACGGCTGCGCGACCACCTGCCGCAAGGCTTCGAGGTATTCCACAGCGTTGCGCTGCACACCGTCCACAATGGGCACGACCGCTATGGCGAGATCGATATCGTGGTGCTGGCCCCGAACGGCAACCTGCTGCTGATGGAAGTGAAGGCCGGCGCCGTCGTGCTGCGCGAAGGCGGCATCTACAAGCTGTATGGCAGCGGCGAACGCGACGTCGCGCGCCAGGCGCTGGTCCAGCGCGCCGCCATGCAGAACCGCCTGCAGCAGGCCGGCATCCACCCTGAACTCGTCAGCTGCCTGGTCCTGCCCGACTACACGCTGGGCGACGGCCAGGTGACGGCGATCCCGCGCGAGCGCATCATCGACGCCGTCGGCTACGACCGCATGGTGACCACGGTGCGCGACTGGCTGGCGCCGACCCAGCGCCTGGTCGACCACGAGGCGCTGCGCCGCCTGCTGCTCAACCAGTTCCAGGTGATGCCGGCGCTAGACGTGCTGCGCGACCAGTTGCAAGGCACGGTGCGCCACTTGTCGGACGGCCTGGCGACCTGGGTGCCGCGGGTCGAGACCGCATCCGGCATCGTGCGGGTGCAGGCCACGGCCGGCTCGGGCAAGACCCAGCTGGCCCTGCAACTGCTGGAGGATGCGCGCGCCGCGGGCCGGCAGGCGCTGTACGTCTGCTACAACCGGAGCCTGGCCGACCACGTGCGGCGCCTGGCGCCGCCATCCAGCGAGGTGGTGAACTACCACGAGCTGTGCGTCGAGCACTACCGCCGCCGGCACGGCGAACCCGACTTCTCCCCAAGCGGCTTCGAGCGCATGACGCAAGCCTACCTCGACGATTGCGACGGCCTCGAGGCGCGCGTCGACCTGCTCGTCATCGACGAAGCCCAGGATTTCAGCGCCGAGTGGGTGGCCTGCCTGTGCGGCCAGCTGCGCGAGGGCGGCCGCCTGTACGTGCTCGAAGACGAGGCCCAGCGCGTGTACGACAAGGACGGCTTCGAGCTGGGCGAGGCGGTGACGATCCGCTGCAGCGACAATTTCCGCACCCCGCGCATCCTGTGCAAGTTGATCAATGCGCTCGACCTGGTGCGCCCGCCCGTGCGCAGCATGAACCCGTATGACGGCGAGGTGCCGGGCATCCGCACCTATGCCTCGAGCGACAAGTTGCTGGCTGCGACCGAGGCGGCGGTGGAAGCGCTGCTGGCGCGCGGCTTCGCGCCGGCCGACATCGCGATCGTCTGCGGCCGCGGGCGCGGCAGCTCGCAGCTGCTGAACCGGGCTACCATCGGCGGACGCCGCACGCGCCGCTTCACCGGCGAATACGACCGCAACGGCGAACAGCGCTGGAGCGACGGCGAGCTGCTGATCGAATCGGTGTACCGCTACAAGGGCCAGAGCGCGCCCGCGGTGGTGGTGACCGAGTTCGATTTCGACACCCTCGACGACAAGACGCGGCGCATGTTGTTCGTCGCCCTCACGCGGGCGCAGATGGCGGTGGAACTGGTGCTGTCGCCGGCGGCCGAGCGCTGCCTGCATGCGGCGCTGCAGGACGCCGCCGGCTAGCGTCCGCGGGCCATTTGCACCCGCTTACAGAAGAAGCACCACGTCGTCCCCGCGCAGGCGGGGACCCAAGTTTGCCTGCATCGCCACTCGCGTTCGTTTTCACGGCAGCGCTTAGGACTTGGATTCCCGCCTGCGCGCACTGGTGTCCGGAACAAATTCGGATCCCGAAAAGGCGACCCTCTATAGCGAAAAACACGTCGTACCCGCGCAGGCGGGTACCCAAGTGCAGCGGACCAGCGGCTCAAAAATCGCGCTCCGATAAAGGCTGAGGCTATGCAAGAGCATGAGCATTCTTTGACGTTACTTGGATTCCCGCCTGCGCGGGAATGACGTGCGTACTTCGCGAATAAATATTCCGGACGCTAGTGCGCCTGCGCGGGACTGACGGTGCATGCATTGCGAATGACTCTTCCGGGCGCTGTGCGCCTGCGCGGGACTGACGGTGCATGCATTGCGAATGACTCTTCCGGGCGCTGTGCGCCTGCGCGGGACTGACGTGCGTACTTCGCGAATAAATATTCCGGACGCTAGTGCGCCTGCGCGGGAATGACGGTGCATGCATTGCGAATGAATCTTCCGGGCGCTGTGCGCCTGCGCGGGAATGACGTTCACGCTTGCATATCAAGTCGCACTTGCATAGGCCTGCGCCATCTTCGCCGCGGTCTGCGCCATCTCCTGGCGCAGGCTGGCCGGCTCCTCGACCACCACGCCGTCGCCGAAGCCCAGCAGCCACCACACCAGCGAACGCGTGTTGGGGACGGTGGCCACCAGCCGCAGGCGCTTGTCGGCTTGCAGCGTGAGTTCCTGGTCTTCGCTGAGCGGCGTTTCATACAGGTGCTCGCCGGCTGCACGCGTAAACACGGCGTACAGGCGCAGCGGCGCGCCGGCGATCACGCCGAACTGGCCTGAGGCGATATACGCGTCGAGGTCGAAGTCTTCCTTCTTGCGCGCATCCTCGTAGCGCGCCTCGGCCGCCACGATGCGGTGCAGCGGAATGGTGCGCACGTCCTCGTAGTCGCCGAACATGCAGACCAGGTAGATGATGCCGCCGCGCTGGACGATCGCCTGCGGATGCACGACCTCGTACACCGTCAGCTCCTGGGCATCGCGCTTGCGGTAGTGCAGCGTCAGCTGGCGGTCTTCCATCAGGGCCAGGTAGACGGTGCGCTGGCAGTCGGGGTCCAGGCGCGGCGGGGTCAGGGGCTGGTGCGGCGGCATGCTGCGCACCTTGTGCAGCCATGCCTTCGAGGGCACCGGCTCGTCGTCGGTCGACAGGGTGCGCGCGGCCGATTCGAAGTAGGGCTGCAGCGCCTCGGCGGTGCTGGGGGGCAGGTGGAGCTGCAGGTGCTGCTGGACCAGGGTCATGGTCAGCGCCTCGGGCACCGTCAGGCCGGGCAGGTCGAAGCGCTGGGCGCCGCGTAGCCAGCTCCATTTGTAGGGCCGCTCGGCATCGTCGCAGACCAGCGGGAACACCTCGGCCAGGGCATTCAGGTCGCGTTCGACGGTGCGCTTGTTGACCGGGAATTCGAGTTCCTCCAGGCGCTTGCACAAGGCGCCGGCCTCGATCGACAGCGGCGCGCGCGGCACCAGCTGCAGCATATGCCACTGGCGCAGGAGGGCTTGCTGGTTGTTCGCCATCAGAACGCCTCCGCCCAGCGCTGCCAGTAGCCCGGTTCGTCGTGTTCAGCGTTTTCCATCGCCAGTTCGAGCGGCATCGCGTAGAAGCGCACGCCGGCATGGCGCATGCTGCCGTCGGGCAGCTCGAGATAGTCGCGCAGCACCTGGTAGGCCGGCAGCGCCTCGTCCCAGGGCAGGTCCAGGTAGACCTGGCCCAGCCAGGACGCCATCACCGACGGATTGGCCAGCGGGCCGCAGGGCCTCCATGCCACGCCGTTGGCGTCCAGCCAGGCCAGCACCTGCTCGCGCATCGGATCCTGCTCGTAGTCGTAGTGGCGCCGTTCGGCGGCGGCTTGCGGGTGGAATTCCAGGTAGAGCGCGGCGCGCCCCTTTTGGCGCGCGATGGCGTCGATGTGTTCGATCAGTGCAGGCATGGTGGCTTTCGGCGCGCCGACGTGGCGCGTTCAAGATGTGATATTAGCAAATAAATTACCCGTGGGAAATTGAGACCGGTCCGGCAGACGCAGGGTGACACGTTCACGCGACAGC
This sequence comes from Telluria beijingensis, assembly GCF_030770395.1. Classification (GTDB taxonomy): domain Bacteria; phylum Pseudomonadota; class Gammaproteobacteria; order Burkholderiales; family Burkholderiaceae_D; genus Telluria; species Telluria beijingensis. The sequence continues at coordinate 5,145,416 of NZ_CP132480.1, forward strand.
TTGCGTCGCACTTTTGGCAAGGAGCGCTGCGACACAGCCTGTCGCCGCCGCCTTCTATGCTGTGTCCCTCTTCCACCGTCTGCCAAGGAATCAATGACCGACCTGCGCTGGTATCTCCCGCTCGAACAGTGCCGCAGCCTCGACGCCATCCGCCGCCGCTGGCATCCCCTCCTCGAGCAGGCCGCCAGCCTGCCTCACCAGGACCCGGTCCGCCACCACGATGCGCTGCTGGCCTTCATCGGCATGTCGGCGCTGTCCCCGCACCTGAAGCTGGCGGCGCTGCTGGCCTGCGTCGACAGCGGCGGCTTCGACCTGCGCCTGGCGCTCGGCGCGCTCGACGACCAGGTCAGGGCCAGCCGCGCGCCGTGGCCAGGCTCGGTGCACGGCGCGGTGGCCGGCAACGGGCCCGCGATGCAGGTGGCCAGCACCCGCGACTGGCTCGGCGCCTTCGTGGTCGGCCGCCTGGCCGGCCTGCGCGACGGCATGCAGGGAGACGGCGCCGGCGTCGCGCACTGGAAGGCGGAATATCGCCGCCGCTATGCCGAGATGGCGCTGCGGCGCGGCCTGGCGGACGCCGGCCTGCCGGCGCCGCGGCTCACGCGCATCAAATAAGCAACCTTTCGGTATCGCGACACATTCCGTCGCATCCCTGCCGCACAATGTAGTCATCCCATCTCCAGGAGAGCCGATTTGACCGTACGCCGCCGCCGTTCCCGCCCCGCCCCCCAAGAACTCGCCCAGGCCAGCCGCCTCTGGGTCCTGCGCATCATGGTGCCGCTCGGCGGCCACCGCGACCTGGTCGGTCCGATGTGCTTCTCCAACGATCACCTGGCGCGCGCGCTGGGGCTGGGCGACTGGATCGACGACGACGAGCGCGATTTCGACGCCAACCTGGTCAAGAAGCGCCTGCGCGAACTGCACCGCCAGGCCGAAAACGACCTCGATCGCAAGGTGCCCGCGATCCTGCACGCCAACGTGGCGCGCCTGGCGGCGCTGGTCGGCATGTCCGACATCGAATGCCGCATCCTCGAATTCGCCACCATGCTGCACCACGAGCGCATCCTCGACGATGCCGCCGAAACGCTGGGCAACCTGTCTTCGCCGAAGATCGTCGACGTGCTGGCCACCCTGCTCGACCTGCAGCCGGACGCGGTGCGCGACGCACTGGGCACCGGCGGCGTGCTGGCGCGTTCCGGCCTGCTCAATATCGACCGCGCCATCAGCGGCTCGCTGCGCAGCAAGCTCGACCTGCTGTCGAACCGCTTCGCCGACTCGGTGGTCGGCCTCGACGCCGACCCGATCTCGCTGCTGCGCGACACGGTGGCGCCGAGCGCGCCGGCGCGCCTGACCCTCGGCGACTTCCCGCACCTGGAACAGGAACTCGCCATCCTGCGGCCCTACCTGGAACGCACCGTGAGCGGCAGCGACACGCCGCGCCAGGGCGTCAACGTGTTCGTGTACGGCGCGCCAGGCACGGGCAAGAGCGAGCTGGCGCGCGCCCTGGCGGCGGAGCTGGGTTGCGAGCTGTTCGAAGTGGCCAGTGAAGACGAGGACGGCGACCCGGTCGGCGGCGAGCGCCGGCTGCGCGCCTACCGCGCCGCCCAGAGCTTCTTCGACCGCCGCCGCGCGCTGCTGCTGTTCGATGAAGTGGAAGACGTGTTCGCCGACGACGGCATGTTCGGCCAGCGCAGCACCGCCCAGCGCCGCAAGGCCTGGATCAACCGCACGCTGGAACAGAACCGGGTGCCGACCCTGTGGCTGTCGAACTCGATCGACGGCATCGACCCGGCCTTCCTGCGCCGCTTCGACATGCTGGTCGAAGTGCAGGTGCCGCCGCGCAGCCAGCGCGAACGCATCCTGCAGGCCGCCTGCGGCGACCTGGTCGATGCGCCGACCCTGGCGCGCATGGCGCGGGTCGAGACGCTGGCCCCGGCCGTGGTCGACCGCGTGGCCTCGGTGGTGCGCACCATCCGCGACCAGTTCGACGACGCCGGCGCGGCCCGCGCCGTGGCCTGGCTGGCCGGACGCACGCTCGAGGCCCAGGGCCATGCCGGGCTGGATGCCGGCGACGCCGCGCGCCTGCCGTCCGACTACGACCCGGCCATCCTGAACGCCGACACCGACCTGGCGGCGCTGCTGCCCGGCCTGCAACATGCGCGCTCCGGCCGCCTGTGCCTGTACGGCCCGCCCGGCACCGGCAAGAGCGCCTTCGGCCGCTGGCTGGCCGAACAGCTCGAAATGCCGCTGATGCTGCGCAGCGCTTCGGAACTGATGTCGAAGTATGTCGGCGACAGCGAAAAGGCGATCGCCCAGGCCTTCCGCCAGGCCGAGCGCGAAGGCGCCCTGCTGATGATCGATGAAGTCGACAGCTTCCTGCGCGACCGCGAAGGCGCGCGCGCCTCGTGGGAAGTCACGCGCGTGAACGAGATGCTGACCCGGATGGAAGCCTTCGGCGGCGTGTTCATCGCCTCGACCAACCTGATGGACGATATCGACCCGGCCGCGCTGCGCCGCTTCGACCTCAAGCTGCGCTTCGGCTACCTGCGCCCCGAGCAGGGCTTGCTGATGCTGGAACGCCAGTGCGCCGCCTTCGGCCTGGCGGGCCCCGGCGCGCACGAGCAGGCGCGCATGCACGGCCTGCTGAAGCTGACGCCGGGCGATTTTGCCGCGCTGGCGCGGCGCCACCGCTTCGCGCCGTTCACCGCCTGCGCGCAACTGGTGACGGCGCTCGAGCAGGAATGCGCGCTCAAGCGCGGCCGGCAGGCGTCGATCGGTTTCCTGGCCTGAACTAGAAGTGGTATTCGGCGCGGATCATCGGCGTGCTGGCGCGCTGCCCGCGCCCGCCGGTGGTCGCGCGCGAATTGCCGAACTTGTTGTTCCAGAACTGGTACTCGACGCCGACGCGGAAGCGGTTCTTCTTCTGGCCATAATGCGCGCCGACGTCGTACATCAGCTGCATGTCGATATTCGTCTCCGCACTGGTCGGGTTGCCGGTTTCGTCCAGTCCCTTGGCGGCGATGAAGTTGGCATAGCCCTCGAAGGCCCAGCGCTCGTTCAGCGGGATGCCCCAGCTGAGGTTGAGCATCGGGTGATTCTCGTACTTGTAGCGCCCGCGCACCTCGGAAATCGGGGCGAACGCGCCGCTCGGGGCATTGCTTTCGCGGATCAGGAGGATGCTGGTGCTGAGAAAACCCGGCACGTCCCACATCAGCGTCGGCCCGAGCACCAGCATGCGCTTGCGCGAGTTGTAGCCGACGTCGCGCTTGGTGTTGACGTCGAAGCCGGCAGTCAGGCCGACGCCCTTCACCTTGCCGAAGCGGAGCTCGCGCCCGCTCAGCGCACCGATGTCGAGCGTGTGGCGGTACAGCAGATAGGCTTCGTCGGCGCCAGAACTCCCGCCGAGCGAGCGCGGATCGTTGCGGTCGGACTTGAGCCAGTCGAGGTTGAGGTAGTTGCTGCCGTACTTGTAGCCGCTGGCGTGGGTCAGCGCCAGCACGTGCTTGTCGATGTGATCGGGATTGAAGGGCTCGGCGAAGCGGCTGCCGTAGCGCCAGCTGATGGCGGTGTCGCTCCAGTCGAGGGCCATTGCCGGACCGGCCGCGAGCAGGCAAATACCGCAGCCAAGGGCGCGCGTGACGATGTTCATGATTGTTTCCTAAGGTGCCGCCGGCGTGCCGGCAACCTGCAATTCTACCTTGTGGTCACGCCGGTCGTCACCCAGCACGATGGTCCAGTCGGGGCACGGCTGGCCGTCGAGCAGCATGCGTTCCGGCCCGCTGGTGGCGCGCACCGTGATGTCATAAATGGCGCCATGGTAGCGGTAGCGCAGGCTGAAACCGTCCCAGCCCGGCGCCAGGCGCGGCTGCAGGCGCAGCTCGGCGCCATGGCGCCGCAGGCCCAGCAGCGCTTCGACGAACAGCAGCCAGGTCCATGCCGCCGAGGCGCCATGAAGACCGCCGATGGCGCGGCCGGCATGCGGCGCGATCGTGCGCAGTCCGCCGCTCATCAGGTAGGGCGGCCCGTCGCCATGCGCCTGCGGATCGAGCAGGCCAGCCAACTGCCATGCGCGGCCAGCATCGCCCAGCCGCGCGAAACCGGCCGCCGCCCAGGCCGTGGCGCGGTGGTCCTGGCCGGGGCTCGACGTGACGCGTTCGCTCCACACGCCGTCCACCGGCGGATCGCAGCGCGGCAGCATACCGCCATTCTCCAGCCGCGCGACCGCCGAGCGCAGCGCCTGCGGACCCCGTTCGGCCCCGGCCTTCAGCGCCCAGCACTGGGTCGACAGCTCGACGCGGCAGGCTGGGTTGGCGATCGCGCCCAGGGCGTTGCTGCTGTCGAGCCAGGTCCAGCGATACCAGTCGCCATCCCAGCCGTGTTCCTCGCATTGCGCGCGCAGCGCCAGCGCCGCGCCGCGGCAGGTGGTGGCGAAGCCGAAGTCGCCGCGGCGATCGGCCACCTCGGCGAAGCGCTGCAGCACGACCGCCAGAAGGAAGCCCAGGCCGATGCTCTCGACCCGGCCCGGCACGCCCTCGTCGTGCAGGCGGCCCGCCGCGGGCGGCAGGCCGCGCGGACCGAAGCGCAGGCAGCCGCGCAAGCCATGCACGCAGTGCTCGTACAGGTCGTCGCGCTCCGACAGCGGCGTGTCCAGCAGCGCATGGTCGCCCGTCACGTCCAGGTAGCGCGCCAGCGCATACGGCAGCCACAGGAAATCCTCGACCGCCGATCCCGTCGTGAATGCGGGCGCTGCGCGCAGCAAGGCGTCGCGCAGCAGCGCTGGCCGTGCGTACACGCAGGCCAGCGCCGACTGCAGGCGCGTGGCCGGGTCGCGCTCGCCCAGCATGGCGGCGATCGCCTGGTACGGCAGCCAGCCGTTGAGTCGATCGTCAAGCGCGGGGTCAGGCGTATGTACCTCGATGGCGCCGAGCGTGACGTCCCACCAGTCGCGCAGGCGCTGCCACGCTGCAGCGGCAGCCTGGGCGCCGCCATGGCGCTGCACGGCGGCGCTGGCGTCGAGGCTGGCGGGACCGGCCACACCCAGCACGAATACCAGCTCGCACTCGGCGCCCGGTTCCAGGGTCACGCCGACCTGCAGCGCCGCGCACGGGTCGAAGCCGGCGCCTACCGCGCCGGACAGCCCGGCGCGCTCCAACGCCGCCGGGCGCGCGATGGCGCCGTGGCGGCCGATGAATTCCTGGCGGTCGCAGGTCACCGCGACCTGTTCGGCGTCGACGTGGAAGAACCCGACCCGGTCGTGGAAACCGGCGCCGAAGGCATTGCGGGCGAACAGCGCGCCGCTGGCCAGATCGCGTTCGGTCACCACCTGCAGGCCGGGCGCCGCGTCGCGCTCATCGAGCAGCCAGGCCACGTAGCCGGTGACGCCGAGGCGGCGCGGCGCATCGCTGTCGTTGCGCAGGCGCAGGATACTGTACTTGAGCGGCGCGTCCTGGGCGACGAAGCAACGCAGTTCGGAATGGATGCCGTGGGCGCGGTGTTCGAACACGCTGTAGCCGATGCCGTGGCGCGTCTCGTACGGTTCGGGCGACGGCACCGGCCATGGCGTCGGCGACCAGACGACGCCGCTGTCCTCGTCGCGCAGGTAATAGGCTTCGCCGTCCTGCGGGGCGACGGCGTCTTCGCTGCCGTTCGTCAGGCGCGCCGCGCGGTCGCCGCTCCAGCTGACGGCATGGCCGCGCTCCGAGACGATGCTGCCGAAGCCGTCGTTGGCCAGCAGGTTGAGCCACGGCGTGGAGGGCGCCTCCAGCGTCGGACTGCTGCTTATTACGATTTCCCGGTTGTCCTGCGCGGCCGGGGCCAGCGATTCGGTGGTCCACGCCGGCGCCGGCGCCGGTTCGGTGGCGGCAAAGGGCGGCGGCAAGCTGCCGTGTGCGCGCGCGGCGCGGCGCAACTGGTCGGCCAGGTCGCCGCGTTCGCCGGAGAGCAGCACGCTGGCGGCGGCGCGCAGCAGGATGCGGTCTTCGCGCGGCACCTCTTCTTTCAGGTGCAGGTGCAGGCCGCTCGGCTGGTCGAAACTGGCCGGATCGACCAGCGGCACGGCCAGGTGCATCAGGGCCTCGCGCGTCGCGCGGCTATCGCACAGGACCAGCAGGTCGACTGCCAGGCCCTGGCTGCGCCAGTAGCCGTGCGCCTGCAGCAGCTGGCGCGCCAGGCCGGTATCCGCGCCGTCGCCCAGTTGGAGCAGCAGCAGCGGCAAGTCGCCCGCGACGCCATACGCCTGCAGGTCGGCCAGACCCCGCGCATTACGCGCGATGACCGCGGGATCGGCACGCAGCGCCGGCACCGGCTGCAACAGGCAGCCGGCCAGGCGGTTGATCGACTGGGCGTCGGCCTGGCCGATGTCATGCCGGCGCAGTTCGGCCTGGGCCCGGGTCCAGGCGGCCTCGATCGCGTGGTCGACCGTGTGGGCAGCGCCGTAGCGCACCGCCAGCTCGCGCGCCAGCACACGGCCCGATGCGGCGCCCAGCAGCAGGTCCACCGTGATTTCCTGCTGCGGCCCCACGGTCACCGTGCGCCGCAGGGCCAGCAGCGCTTCGTCCGGTTCGGGGTCTGGTCCCGGCAGCGCGCCGCCCGTGCTCACCGCCCGCGGCAGGTGCAGGTCATGGCCACGTCCGATGAAGCGTGCCCGGCTCGTCTCCACACTCGGCTGGCCAGCCACGTCGCGCACCGTCATGCGGTGCACGACCACCGGCGCGCTGGGCGCAGTCACGCACAGCAGGCTGTCGGCGGCGGCGTCGAACTCGATCCGGATGCCGCTGCGGCCCCCTTCCTGCAGCGGCGGGCCGGCCAGCGCCACGCAGCTGGTCAGCTCCAGGGTACGGGCTTCAGGCGCGCGATTGACAATGCGGATGCGGCGCAGCTCGACGTCGTCGTCCGGCGCCACCACGGCATCGGTGCGCATCTCGATGCCGTGGTCCAGGCGGCGCACGCTGGCCCGGCCTTCGGCCAGCACCGTCTCGAATTCTTCAGGCCGCACTGCGCCGGGCAGCAGGATATTGGCCCAGGCGGCGCCGCTGGCGGTGTCGCGCACATGGCAGGCCAGGCCGACCTCTCCCGGGCCGGCGCGCGTCAGCAGCGCGTCTTCCCAGCGGCTGGCGCCGGCGCCGGCGCCGTCCAGCACCAGGTGGTAGCGGCCGTTCGACAGCAGCTGGACTTCGGGCAGCGGCGATGCATCCGGCGCGAGCACGCGCGCATATGGCTGGGCCGCGACGCTAGCGCCGGCCGTATAACGCAGCGGCGGCTCGGCGCCGGCCGCCGGCGTCGTCTCCTGCAGCAGGCCGAAGGCGGCGCGCAGCTCGGGATCGCGCGCGAAACGGCGCTGCATCGGTTCGTCCAGCAGGTGGCGCGCCAGCGCAAGCAAGGTCATGGCCTGGTGCGGCGCGACCTGGGCGCGCACCACCGCCTGGCGTTCGCCCTGCGGCAGGCGGGCCGGCGCATAGTCCAGGGCCTCGTACAGGCCGGTCTCGCCCAGCAGGCCCTGCTCCGCCATGCGGCGCAGGTTGGCCGCCGCCAGCGCCGGCGCCGCGGCCAGCGCCAGCGCGGCGCCATGGGGCGCGGCGGCCAGGTCGTCGTCGGGACGCGGTGCCAGGGCAGCGGCGGGCAGGCCGAATGGCTCGACGCGGTAGCGCGCCGCGGCGTCGACCGCATTGCAGCCCGATTCCGTATAGCCCCACAGCAGGTTGCGGCCCCTGGCATGGGCGGCCTGCAACCGCACCAGCGCGCGGCCGGCATCGTCCAGCAGGGTGTCGCGCCAGGATGGCATCAGGAGTTGCGGCGCCAACAGGTCGGCCAGCGCCCCGGAACGCGACAACAGCAGCGCGCCGGCGCCCGTCATGCGCAAGGGACGCCCGAGCGACCACCACTGCTGTTGCGGCAACTGGCCCTGGGCGATGGCGGCGAAGCTGGCCATGCGCGCTCTCGATGCCAGCAGGTCGCAGTTGTCGTCGTCCAGGCGATGGTCGCGCACATGATAGCCGGCCGCCAGCTGGCCGCTGGCAGGATCGGCCAGCGCGCCGAAATCCGCCTGCGCCGCCGCGCGCGCCTGCGCGGCCAGGGCGGCGAGGCGGTCCAGGCGTTCGCGGGCGCAGGCGCGCCCCTCCTCGACCAGCGCGGCCAGGCCCTCGTTGCCTGGCGGCGGCGTCATCCCGGCCAGCTCGCGCAAGGTGGGGATGCGGGTCAGGCCGGCATCGAGCACGTATTCCTGCAGCGCACGGGTCCACGGCGCGAGCGCCTGCAAGTCCTGCAGCTGCGCCTCGCACTGGCGCGCCAGGCCGGCGTCCAGCTCGGCCGCCCGCGCCGCCAGGGTGCGCAGGCAGTCGGCCAGTCCGGGCAGGGTGTCGATGGCGCGGCTGCGGCCCGGCGCCAGCGATTCCTCCAGCGCGTCCAGCGCCGGCAGCAGGCCGGGCTGCGCATGCTCTCGCACCACCCACAACGTGGCGCGGATGCCGTCCAGCACGGCGGCGTCGAGGATTGGCCGGTCCGGCAATTCATCGAGGCCGGCGGCATAGGTGCGCAGGGCCAGCACCAGGCCGCCGCTGGCCGCGGTGTCGACATAGGCCGGTTCAATGGCCCCGAGGCTGGCGCCGTCGTACCACACCAGGTGATGGCCATGCCAGCGCTCCAGCAGCGCCATCGACGCCAGGGCGGCTTCACCGCGTTCGAGCAGGCCACCCAGCGGCAGGTAGCCGAAATCGCGCGCGCCCAGGGTCGCCAGCAGGCCCAGGCCCAGGCCGGCCGGCGACACCCGTTCGTCGACCGCCGCTTCGGTATGCCCGGACACGGCGTGCGGCGCCAACCCGCGCGCGCCGGCGCCGTGCTGCTCGAAGAAGGTCCAGCTGCGGCGCGCCAGCGTATGCAGGAAGCGGGTCTGGCCCTTCGCCAGGCGCACGCCGCGCCGTGCCGGCTGGCCGGTCCACCAGGCCAGCACCGGCGACAGGAACCATACCAGCAGCAGCGGCGCCGTTGCGAACAGGGCGTAGGGGTTGGCGAAGGTCAGCAGCACGGCGATGCCGACCGCCAGCAGCGGCGCGAACCACATCGCGCGCCAGTCGTTCTCGAGCGCCCGGCCGGGACGCGCCAGCCAGGCGGGACGCAGCTCGAGCAGCCGGCGGCGGCTGACGTCGCGCCGCCATAGGCCGCGCACCACCGCGTCGGCATCGACCCAGGCCGCGTGCGGCAGGAAGGCCAGCGCCAGCGTGGCGCGCACCAGCGTCGCGCGCGCACCGCGCGCCCAGGCATCGAGGTGCTGGCGCAGCGGCGCATCGGACGGACGGCTGGCCAGCGTCGCCAGCATCTCGAGCAGCGCCGGCAGCCACACCGGCGCCAGCACCGCCGCGGTCCAGAACACCGGCGCGGCCAGCAGGCTCCAGCACAGCACGAGCAGGGACACTGCGGCAGGCGCTGCCAGGCTCCCGGCCAGGGTGTCGAACAACTGCCAGCGCAGCCGCGCCGCGCGCAGGCCGGCGGCGCCGGACCCCAGCCGGCGCGCTTCCTGCCAGGCGGCGCGCACGGCGCGGTGGCGGCGCAGCATGTGTTCGCGGTAGCTGCCCGGATGCGCGGCTTCCAGCCGCAGGTCGGCCACGCCCGCGGCGCGCAGGCGGTCTTCCTCGACCGCGCCGGGTTCGGCCCGGCCTTCGTCGCGCAGGTCGAGGCCGAGCGCGCGGCGCCAGGCATCGACATCGTAGATGGCCGCCCAAGCCGGGCTGCCGTCGCGCCACAGGCGCTCGTAGCGCAGGGCGCCGCGGCCCGGCAAGGCGGTCCTGGCCCCGGGCAGCAGCATCGCATGCCCTTCCCTCACCTGGCCGGCGTCGTCCTGCTGCGGCAGATGGAGCGGATGCGCCATCGCCGCCACCAGGCTGCGCGCGGCGTCGCGCGGCAAGCCGGTATCGGCATCGAGCGCAATCACGTAGCGCATCTCGGCCGCCGCCCCGAGGTTGCCCACCGCGCGCATGAAGCGTTCGCGCGCTCCGCACAGCCAGGCATTCAGGTCGGTCAACTGGCCACGGCGCCGCTCGCGGCCGATCCAGGCCTGCTGGTCTTCGCTCCAGGTGCGTCCGCGCGCCAGCAGCATGAAGGGATCGCCATGCTTGCGATTCAGCGCCTCGATCGCGCCTTGCGCCTGCTGCAGCAGCGCCGCGTCGGACGGCAGCGTTTCTTCCGGCGCGTCAGGCAGGTCGAGCAGCAGGCAAAAGCGCAGCCGCGGATCGCGGTTGCCGAGGTAGCGCACTTCGAGGTCTTCGCACAAGGCGGCGAGCTGCGCGGCGTCGACGGCCACCGCTGACACGGCCACCACGGTCCGCGCATCGTCCGGAATGCCGGCCGCGACGTCCATGCGCGGCGTGGCCTGCGGCCGGGCAAGCCAGCCCCTGGCCAGGTCCGCCAGCGCGCGCGCCAGTGCTGCGGCGACCGGCAGCGCCAGGATGCCCAGCAGGACCAGCAGCAGCGGCCCCGCGCCGCCCTGCCACGCATGGACCAGGCCGGCGCCGGTGAACAGCAGGGCCAGGGCCGCGGTGACACCGGCCACGGCGTCGACCTGGCGGCCGGCGAGAGCACGCTGCAGCGCGTCGCGCCGGCCGCGCAGCTTCGCTTCGAGCAGCGCCAGGCCTGGTCCGGCCAGGTAATGGCCGACGTGGCGCGTGCGCAGGTCCAGCCCGCCCTCGCCCGGTGCGCGATGGACCGCGGCCAGCGCGATCGCCTCCTGCGCCACCGTGGCCTCGCTGGCGCCGAGGGTGCGCGCCAGGCGCGCGACCGTGTGCCGGTAGCGGTCGCGCGTGGCGCCGTCCATGCGCGCGTAACTGCCGTCCGGGTCGTCCCGCAGCAGCGCATCGACCACGCCCAGTCCTTCGGCGAAAGCGCGCCAGTCGATGCCGCCCAGCGCGCGCAGGCTGGCCAGGGCGTTGCCGGCCGAGATGGCGTCCTGGTCCTGGGCGTCGTGCTCGTCCTGCGCCAGTTGGGCACTGCTGCCCTGCCGGTCCGCCAGGCGCGCGTCGATCCAGTCGGTGATCTGGGCCAGCGCCGCGCCGCGGCCCTGCAGGCGGCGCGCCAGTTCGGCCACGAAGGCGCCATCGTCCGGGTCTTCGGCGCGCGCCATGTCGGCGAACAGCAGCACCAGGTCGCCCGGGCGGGCCTCGGCGGTGTCGACGAAGCGCGCGGCCCAGGCGGCGGCCCGTTCGCGGCTGGCGCAGATGTGCGCCGCGCGCGTGGCCAGGACCGCCACCATGTCGAGCAGCGCAAGACGCAGCAGGGCCGGCAGCGCATCGAGCTCGGTGACGCGCCACGGGGCGTCCTGCTGGTCGGCGTCGACCAGGCGCGCCAGTTCACCGGTGTCTACCTGGCCGTCGCCGCTCGTCACGGCAGCGCGCACCAGCTCCCAGGCGCGCCCAGCGCCGACCTGGCGCGCCTGTGCGCGCGCCAGTCGCAGCTGGGCGTCGAGCAGGTGATGGCCGTCGAGCAGGCGCGCGCCGGCCGGCGGCAGTTCCACGCCTGCGCGCGCGGCGCGGTCGAGCGCCTCGCAGGCGGCGGCGATGCGCTGCGCGTCGGTGGCCAGCAGCGCCGCCAGGGGATACCCGGCGGGTATCTTGTCGTTCTCAACTTTCAAGCGGGGACCTCGGGACGGAGGCGTGCGCGGCGGACCGCCGGAGGACGGATCAGGATAGGGATCTACGCAAACTGCGCAGGCCAATCCTGGCCGCGCACGACTGAGTCCATGCTAGGGAAAGGAACGAAAAGTTACCGTGCGCTGGCGTACACACACCGCCTGCCGGGCCGGCAGGCGGTCAATTGGCAGTCACAAGGCGAGCGCGAATCCGCCGGCCAGCGAGCAGGCGCGCGGGTGGCCCAGCGCACGCAGGGTGCGCGCGGCGCGGGCGCTGCGCGCGCCGCTGCGGCATACGAACAGCAGCGGACGCGCATCGGCGCCGAGCCAGGCGGCGGCATGCTCGGCCACCTGCGCCAGCGGCACGTTGAGCGCGGCGCGACCGTGCAATTCTACCCGCCCGGCGACGCTGTGTTCGCGCACATCGCGCACGTCGACCACGATGGCGTCGGGGTGCGCGGCCAGCCAGCCGCCGGCCGTGGCCGCGTCGAGTTCCAGGTCGGTTTCGTGCGCGCCGTCGCAGTGCGCTGCAGGTTCCGCCGGCGCGTCGGCTGCCGCGGGCAGCGCCAGCGCGGCTCCGCAGCGCGCGATGCGCTCGCATGCCAGCCCGATCGCGGCGGCGTCGGGCAGCGGGCCGATCGACAGGCGCACCGCCGACGCGCTCTGCCAGGCCGGCAGGCCCATCGCGTCGAGCACATAGCTGGGCGCCGCCTTCGACGCGGCGCAGGCCGAGCCGGCGCTGACGCGCATGCCGGCCGCGTCGAACAGGTCGAGCAGTTCGGCGCTGGAGACGCCGGGCACGGCAAAATTGAGCGTGGTGGGTAGCGTGTGCGCCAGCGGCGCATTGAACACGATGCCGGGGAAGGCGCGGACCAGGGCATCCACGAGGCGCGCGCGGCAGGCCTGCAGCGCATCATGACCGAGGAAGGTGTCGCCACGCTCCAGCGCCTCGAGCACCGCGCCCAGCGCCGCGATGCCGGCCATGTTCTCGGTGCCGGAGCGCTGCGCGTCTTCCTGGCCGCCGCCGCACATCAGCGGCGTGTACGGGGCGCCTTCGCGTACGTACAACATGCCGATGCCTTTCGGCGCATGCAGCTTGTGGCCCGAGAACGGCGCGTAGTCGATGCGGCGCGCGCCCAGGTCGAGGGGCAGCTTGCCGAGCGCCTGCACGCAATCGACCATCCACAGCGCCGGACTGGCCGTCTCCAGCAAGACTGCCTCGATGCCGTCGAGGTCGGACACGACGCCGGTCTCGTTGTTGGCGGCCATGGTGGCGACGAAGGCCAGGCGCGGCGCCAGCGCGCGCAACACGTCGAGCCGGTGGCGGCCGTCGCCGTCGACCGGCAGCACGCGCAGTTCGAGGCCGACGCCCAGCAGGCGGTTCCAGTGCGCCAGGCTTTCGGACACCGCCTTGTGCTCGGTGGCGCCGACCAGCGCGATGTCGGCACAGGGTTCGCCACGCGCGCGCCGCTCCCTCACCGCGCACAGCGCCGACAACACGGCAGTCTGGATGCCTTCGGTGGCGCCGCTGTTGAACATCAGCCGTCCACCGGGCGCGCCCAGCACCCGCCGCGCGCAGGCACGCACGCCCTCGCGCAGCGCGCGTGCGCGCAGGCCGCTGGCATGGCTGCTGCTCGGATTGCCGAAGCAGTCCTGCATCGCGGCCATCGCCGCCGCGGCGGCGGCAGGCAGCACCGGCGAAGTGGCGTTGGCGTCGAGGTAGATTTCGGTGATCATGGATTAGCTGCCAAAAACATAAAAAAGGTGTCGCACAACACGTTATTGTCCAGTAATATGGTACGGAGTTATGCTGATCGAAACGTCCCAAATTTCTCGATTTGTGGGCTGTTAATAGAATAATTATTCTTATAAACCAGCTTTGCGGAATATGAACTCACTCGACAAGTTTGATTGTGCGATCCTCGCCGCCTTGCAGGCGGATGCAACCCTCTCGATTTCGGGCCTGAGCGAAAAGGTTGGCCTATCCAGCACGCCCTGCTGGAAACGCGTGAAACGCCTCGAAGAAGAAGGCTATATCGAAAGCCGCGTCAGCATCGTCAACCGCCAGAAGGTCGGCTTGCCGGTCACCGTGTTCGTCAGCGTCAAGACCACCGAGCACGACGAAAAATGGCTGTCCCGTTTCGCCTCCGCCGTGATCGCCCTGCCCGAAGTGCTGGAATTCCACCGCATGAGCGGCGACATCGACTACCTGCTCAAGGTCGTCACCACCGACATCGCCGGCTACGACCGCTTCTACAAAAAGCTGATCAAGACCGCGCGCCTGACCGGTGTATCGTCCGCCTTCTCGATGGAACAGATCAAGTCGACCACCGCCCTGCCGCTCGAACTGATCTCGCACGGCGTGCCGGCCTGAGGCCGTTCCGCGGTCTTTACGCTGTCGGCAGCGCTTTCGTCCGGCGGGCGAATCGTGCGATGATGGCGGCCGTTGACATCCACGGAGACCAAGGGAATGCGAACGAAATTCAAGATGGCGCCGCTGGCGCTGGCGGCGCTGGTGGCGTCGATCGGCGTGCAGGCTTACGCCGCAGAGCAAGTGGTGAAGATCGGCGTGAGCGGCCCGCTGTCGGGTTCCAACGCCTTCGCCGGCAAGGATAACGAGAACGGCGTGCGCCTCGCGATCGAGGAACTCAACGCACAGAAAATCCAGGTTGGCGGCAATGTGCTGCGCTTCGTGCTGCAGTCCGAGGACGACGGCGGCGACCCGAAACAGGGCGTGACCGTGGCCCAGAAATTCGCCGACGCCGGCGTCAAGTTCGTGCTCGGCCCCTACAACTCGGGCGTGGCGATTCCAGCCTCGCGCGTCTACAACGACAACGGCATCCTGATGTCGACCGTCGGCACCAATCCCAAGATCACGGCCGCCGGCTACCCGACGGTATTTCGCATCGTGGCCAGCGACACGCAGGTCGGCGCATCGGTCGCCGGCTATGCCGCCAAGGAGCTCAAGGTCAGGAACGTCGGCGTGATCGATGACCGCACCGCGTTCGGCCAGGGCATTGCCATGGAATTCAAGCGCCAGGCGCAGAAGGCCGGCATCAAGATCGCGGGCCACGAATTTACCAACGACAAGGCGAGCGACTTCGCCGCCATCCTGACCTCGCTGCGCGCCAAGAAGGTCGATGCCATCTTCTTCGGTGGCTACGCCCCGCAGGGCGCCCCGATGGCGCGCCAGATGAAGCAGCTGGGCCTGAACGTGCCGCTGCTGGGCGGCGACACCCTGTGCAGCCCCGAGATGGCCAAGCTGGGCGGCGCCGCGGTCGGCGAGAACGTGCGCTGCGCGCAGGCCGGCGCCATCGTCGCCAAACAGCCGGGCGGCCCGGCCTTCCTGGCCAGCTACAAGAAGCGCTTCGGTCGCGAGCCGGACGTCTACGCGCCATCGTTCTACGACCAGACCAAATTCATCGCCCAGGCGATCCAGCAGGCCAAGTCGGTCGACGCGAAACAGGTCGGCGCCGCGATGCATGCGATCGACTACCAGGGCGTGGTCGGCGCCTATGGCTACGACGCCAAGGGCAACCTCAAGAAGACGGCGGTGACGGTGTACACCTTCAAGAACGGCGCATTGACGCCGCTGGCCAGCTACTGACCACCAAGAGGATAAAACAATGAGAGAGAACTTCAAGCTCGGCGCGCTGGCGACAGCCGCCCTGCTCGCGTGCGCGCCTGCTGGCGCCGCACCTGCGGCGGCCGCCAATGCTGCACCCGCCACCCAGAAGGTCGCCACGACCGAAGCCGGCAAGGCGATCGACAAGCTGGTCGATGAGTACTACGAAGCCTATGCACGCTTCGAGCCGGTGTGGGCGACCGAAAGCGGCGACGGCCGCTTCTTCGACCAGCTCGGCCTGTCGATCGCGCCGAAGAATCGCGACGCGCAGTTTGCGCTGTACCGCGGCTACCTGAAGCGCCTGGCATTGATCCCGCGCGAGCGCCTGAACGCGCACGAGCAGGCCAGCTACGACATCGTCAAGTTCGAGCTCGAGACCGCGCTGCGCCTGGGCGCCTTCCCCGAGCACCTGCTGCCGCTGGACCAGATGTTCAATATGCCGGCCTTCATCGCGAACTATGCCGGCGGCGAAGGCGCGCAGCCGTTCGCCACGCCGAAGGACTACCGCAACTACCTGAGCCGCCTGGACCAGATGGTGCCGTATATCGACCAGGCGATCGCGAACATGCGCGAAGGCGTCAAGCGCGGCATCGTGCATCCGCGCCAGCCAATCCAGTCGCTGCTGCCGCAGCTCAAGCAGCTGCAGGCCGCCTCAAACGAAGCCAGCATCTTCTACTCGCCGATCAAGAAGTTCCCGGCCAGCTTCTCGGACGCCGACAAGCGCAGCCTGACCGACGCTTACCGCAAGACCATCGACAAGCTCAATCCGGCGCTGGATCGCCTGGCGAACTATGTCGAAAGGGATTACCTGCCGAAGACCCGCACCACCGCCGGCTGGAACGCCCTGCCGAACGGCGCCGAGTGGTACAAGGCGCGCGTGGCGGCGATGACTACCACCGACATGACGCCGGAGCAGATCCACGCGATCGGCTTGAACGAAGTGGCGCGCATCCAGGGCGAGTACGGCAAGATCGGCCCGAAGATGGGCTATACCGGCCCGGCCGCCGGCCTGCCGAAATGGGTGTCGGAGCAGCCGAAGTACAAGCCGTTTACGTCGGACCAGCAGGTGATCGAGGTGTTCCAGAAGCTGGACGCGCAAGTGCGCACCAAGCTGCCGGCCCTGTTCACGCTGATGCCGAAGGCGCCGCTCGAAGTGCGCCTGGAGCCGGAACTGACGCGCGAGACCGCCTCGGACCATTATTCGCCGCCGGCAGCGGACGGTTCGCGTCCGGGCGTGTTCTGGTCGGTGGTGAACGATCCGACCAAGTACGGCCGCACCGGCATGGTCACGCTCTACCTGCACGAAGGTCAACCGGGCCACCACTTCCACATCGCGCTGCTGCAGGAACTCGGCCTGCCGAACTTCCGCAAGTTCGGCGGCAACACCGCCTTCACCGAAGGCTGGGCGCTGTACGCCGAGACGCTGGGCAAGGAGATGGGCCTGTTCGAACAGCCGGAAGATTACTTCGGCCACCTGAACGACGAGATGCTGCGCGCCGCGCGCCTGGTGGTGGACACCGGCATGCACAGCAAGGGCTGGAGCCGCGACCAGGGCATCGCGTATTTCCGCGATACGCTGGGCTACTCGGAGCTGGAAGCACGCGCCCAGATCGAACGCTATATGGTGATGCCGGGCCAGGCGCTGGCCTACAAGATCGGCTCGCTGAAGATCATGGAACTGCGCCAGCGGGCGCAGGCGGCGCTGGGCGATAAATTCAGCCTGCCGAAGTTCCACGAGGTGGTGCTGGACGAAGGCACCTTGCCGCTGGCGGTGCTGGAGGCCAAGGTCGACCGCTGGATCGCGACATCGAAGTAGGGGTTAGTAGATTACCCACCTACCCGACCAACGTCGTCCCCGCGCAGGCGGGGACCCAAGTATTTGGCGCCGCCGCTTCGATCGACTGAAACGGCAACGCGAGCAACCTTGGGTTCCCGCCTTCGCGGGAACGACGGTTTTTCGGCTGACGGTGAATATCGCTTGCGCTCAGCGCGCGATCATGAACACCGGATACCGATTCCACTCCGGCTCGCGATAGCGCGCGCAGTTCGCATAGATGAAGTCCAGCACCGCTTCCTGGCTCGTGAGCAGCCCCGGATTGGCCGCCTTCCACTCAGTGAATTTCGCGGCCAGTTCGGGTTCGTCGGCCAGTAGCTTCTCGGCCTCGTCCTCGAACACATAATCCGAATAGTGCTCCTTCTTCTCCAGCACGCTGTTGAAGAAACCCCAGCGGAAGAAACTGTCGTGGGCCAGCGGCTCGAGGGTCTCGACTGCATAACGCGCCCGGTCCTGGTCCAGCGGCACGATGTAGTCGCCGGCGCGCAGCAAAACCTGCCCGATGCGGCGCTCCAGCACCACCTCGTCATGGAATAGATGGCCTTCATAGGCGCCCGGGCGCGAAGTCACCGACTGGACCTGGTAATACGCCACTTCCTGCATGCGATCCGCCTCGACCCGTTCCATGCGCACTCCATTCCACTCCAGGCGCTCGATCGCTTCACGCCACTGCTGCGGCACCACGTAGGCTTGCGGCGCCGGCACCGCGACGTCGACCGGGAAGCTGTTGTAGTAGGCGATATCGCGTTCCCACGGGCTGCTGCGGTCGTAGTACAGGCGGGTGTAGTCGCCGATCGCGCTCTTCTTGTACTTGGCCTCGTAGCCCTTGAAGCGGAAGCTCGCAGGATTGGCCTCGTCCATCTTCCAGCGCACCGGCCACTCCGCCTGCTGGCGGCCTTCCTCGCGCGCCGCGCGGCGCAGCGCCTGGATGCGGCCGGCGTTCTTGACGGTGAAGTCGAGCGCCACTTCGACCAGCGCCACCATCGACTCGTAGCGGTCCTTGAACGGCTTGAGCATATGCGTCTCGGGCATGAAGCCGATCGTGTGGTGCAGGGCCGCGTAGCCGGTCGAGAAGCGCGCCGTCTCGAGGAATTCGGCGATGCCGTGGTCCGGGCTGTCCTGCACCGGGTTCACGTAAGGGCAGGTCGGCCAGCCGCGCGCGTCCATGCCGGCATACATCGCAGGCAGCATCTCGGCGCGCAGGAAGTCGCCCAGGCCGCCACCCAGCTTGTCGGCCTGGGTGTGGATCAGGGTCATCGTATAGCTGTAGTCGGCGCCATTGGACGTGTGGGTGTCGACCATCACGTCCGGATCCCAGCGCGAGAACAACTGGTTGAACACGCGTGCGGTCAGGGTGTCGCACTTGACGAAGTCGCGGTTCAGGTCGAGGTGGCGGCTGTTGCCGCGGAAGCCGAACTGCTCCGGGCCGTCCTGGTTCACGCGCGAGGTATCGGCGCGGTTGAAGCTGCCGTCGACGTTGTACAGCGGGACGAACAGGAACACGGTCTGGCCCAGCACAGCGAGCTTGGCGGGCTGCAGGCAGAAATCGCGCACGATCGCCATGCAGCCATCGACGCCTTCCGGCTCGCCCGGGTGAATGCCGTTGTTGTTGAAGAAGACCGGACGGCCGGCGCGCTTGATCGCCTCGGCCTCGAACACGCCGTCGCTGCTCACCACGCCCGCGTGGATCGGCACGCCGGCATCCGATACGCCCACCTTCTCGAAGCGCAGCACGTTCGGGTAGTTGGCGGCGAGCGACTCGTACCAGGCGATGCACTCGGCCCAGGTAGTGGTCTGGTTCAGGTTGCCCTTTTCATAGGGCGTCAGCAGTTCTGTGGACATGGATCTTATCGTTGTGAGGTTGATGCTTCGGGAATCGCCGGCGGCACGGCCGGCGTTTGCGCCTGGGCCGGCGGAGTGAGCGGCAGCGCGATCGCGACGTCGGTGCCCTCGCCCGGGCTGGAGCGCACCTCGATCGTGCCATGCAGCGCGTAGGCGCGCTCGCGCATGCCGATGATGCCGATGCCTTCCGAGGCGCTGGCGGTGTCGAAGCCGGCGCCGTCGTCGACCACGCGGATGCGCAGCATGCCCTTGCCTTCGTCGAGCAGCAGGCTGACGTGGGCCGAGCGCGCGGCGGCGTGCTTCATGACGTTGGACAGCGCCTCTTGCACGATGCGGTAGGCGGAAATCGCCAGCTCGTTCGACAGGCGCGCGAAGTCGCCCTCGCTGTGCAGGTCGAAGCGGCAGCCGGACGTGGTGTCGTAATGGCGCACCATCTCTTCCACCGCGCCGTGCAGGCCGAGCATGTCGAGCACCTCGGGACGCAGGCGGCGCACCAGGCGCCGGCCGTTGGCGTACAGGTCAAGCGCCAGCTTGGTGATGGCCTCGGACTTGCGCCGGATCTCGTCGACCTCGGGGCCGGGCGGCGCCTTGGCCGCCAGCAGGCCGATCGCCTGCGCCTCGAGGCGCGCCGCGATCAGGGACGCGTTCAATTCGTCGTGGATCTCGACCGCGATGCTCTTGCGCTCGTCCTCGATGATCTCGTTGACCTTCTGGATCAGCTTGCGCTTGTCGGCGTCGGCGCGCAGCGCCTCGTTGCGCGAAGCGAGCAGGTCGCGCGTGCGCTCGGCCACCTTGTTTTCGAGGTCGCGCTTGGATTCGTCCAGCGCCAGCGACATCTCGCCGATCGAGGCCTGCAGCTCGCCGATCTCGCCGCCGGTGGTCACCGGCGGATGGACGCGGTAGTTGCCGCCCCGGATCTGGCGCAGCGTGCCGATCGCCTCGCGCAGCGGCACGATCAGCGAGCGCGCCAGCACCCAGGCCAGGATGCCGCTCGCGGCCAGCGCCAGCGCCGCCATCGACAGCTCGATCTGGAAGCGGTCGGTCTGCTTGGCCATCATGTTCGCCGGCGACATCGTCACCCGCACCCAGCCGACGACCTCAGTCGTGAGCGTGGGCGGGCGCGAATCGCTCGATGCCGACACGTGCGGGGTGCCGTTGTCCGAGAACAGATTGATCCACACTACCTGCTTGCGGATCGGCGCTTCGTAGTAGTGGGCCTGGGCGTCGCTGGCCGATTCGGACACCACGCGCACCGCGGCGCGGCCGCTGCCGTCGATCACGTCGACTTTATAGATGCTGCGGTCCGACTGCACCAGGCCGTTGATGGTCAGGCGCAGGTCGGACAGGTTGCCCGAGATGACGTTGTACTCGGACGTCTCGGCCAGCGCGCGCGCCAGGATGCGTCCGCGCTCGGCCAGTTCCTCGGCCACCTGGGCGCGGTGCGCGTACCAGGAATACCAGACGAAGGACGTGAACAGCAGGATCACGGGCAGCATGGTGATGACGGCCATGCGCCGTCCGACACCCCAGCCGCGCCAGAACCGCAGGTTCATTGCAGGGCCGGCGCGCGCCGTGCGAAGTTGCGTGCGGCGTCGGTCACACGCAGGTCGAGCGAGCTGGCCACGCCTTCGTTGATGATGGTGCGGAAGTAGCGCGGAAACTGCGGCGGATCGAGTTCGCCGGTGCGCACGAAGTCGGCCGCCAGCTCGGCCACCTGGGCGTTGATCTCCTCGATCTCGGAATAGGTGGTGGCCAGCGCGCCCACCTTGACCATGTCGGCCGAGAAGCCGATCACGCCCTGCTTGCGGCGGTAGCTCGAGAGCAGGATATTGCGCACGTTCTCGGCGTTGTAGATGTCGCTGTCGGGCAGCGCCAGCAGGGTCTCGGCGCGCGTCATGCTGTTGAGCGTGTGATTCAGGTCGTCGCCCGGCGAATACATCTGGATCTCGGTGGCGTCGAGCAGCGCCGGCCGCAGGAAGGCGGTATCGGGGCCGAGCAGCACGCCGACCCGCACCGGGCGGCCGTACAGCAGTTCGGCCAGGCGCATCTGGTCGTTCGGCGCCGGTTCGGCATAGATGGCGGTGATGGCCATGCGGCGCGGCTTGGACAGGCGCGCCGTCAGGGTGCGCCACACCTGGCTCGAGGTATAGGCCGAGATCACCACGCAATCGCAGCGGCGCGACAGCGCGTCGCGCAGCGCGGTCGGGCCGATCGCCACGTACAGCATGCGGCGCTTCTGCGCCAGCTCGGTGCGAAAGGCCGCGAAGGTGGGTACCAGGCGCTTGTACAGGTCTTCGGTGATACGGTGGGTGACCGCGCTGTCGTCGCCCGTCAGGATCTGGAAGCGGTAGCCCTGCGGCTCTTCGCGTTCGCGTTCCGCCTGCTGGGCGGCGCCGGCGCTGCCGGCAGCCAGCACCAGCATCAGGGTGATCGCCAGCAGCGGCGTCAATGCGGCGGAGCGCCTGCCGCGGGGCCTGCGGTGCAGAAGGATGGCCATCGCGTCAGGGCTCGATCAGGCCGTGCTTGACCGCCAGCAGGGTGATGCTGGCCTGGCGGTGCACGCCCAGCTTTTCCTTGATCGACTGGCTGATATTGCTGATGGTCTTGGTCGACAGGTCGAGGCGCTCCGCGATCTCGGCATTGGTCATGCCCTCGGCCATGAACTTGAAGATCTCCAGTCCGCGCTCGTCGAGTTGCGACTGCGGCGTGACTTCGCCGCGCACCGCCATGCTGGCCAGGCGCGAGGCGATATGCGGCAGGAAGTACAGCTTGCCCTCGTGGGCGTGGCGCACGGCGGTGGCCAGGTCGGCCGGGTCGCAATCCTTGGTGACGAAGGCGTGGGCGCCGAGGCGGTAGGTTTCCTTGATCAGACTGTCCTGGTCGAACTGGCTCAGGAAGACGATCTTGGCCGACGGGTCGGACTTGAGGATGGCCTGGGCCGCATCCATGCCGGTCAGCTCGGTGCCGAAGCGCATGTCGAGCACGGCGACGTCCGGGTGCTCGGCCGCGTACAGGGCGGTCGCCTCGCTCGGGGTCTTGGCCTGCCCCACCACCTGCATGCCCGCCGCTTCCAGCGACATGGCGAAACCGGTCATGACGATCGGGTGGTCATCCGCGAGCATGACGCGGATGGGTTTGTTCTGTTCTGCCAATTTGATTCTCCTGGCCCAAGGCCGGTGTGCTTTGCCAGTGTCTGGCGTGGGTCTGGCTCTGCAAAGGCCGGGGCGAAAAGCCACGGCACAGTTGGGAATTATTTCATACAACGGGCGGCGAAGCGAATGGAAAGGGGGAGGGATTTTTTGGGTCCTGGCATGCGGTTTCGCGGTGCTTCCTTTGCTTGGACGCGTGGACGGCGGAGCCGTCCACCCTACGCGGGGGATGGCTTGGTACGCTGACGCACACACAACTGGAAACAAATTTACTAGATTATGGATTTGCAAATTGCTAGGACATGGAATATATTGATTCTAACGAGCTGTAGATATGCATTCTTCCAAGGTAGTAAAACCTGGCGATCCGATGGGCGCCGGGACGAATAAAGGAGGTTGCCATGCATTTTTCTGACATCAACAATGGCGCCGGCGGCAAGGCCGGCAAGTTCGCCCTGGTGGCCGGGCTGCACGTGCTGGTGGCCATGGGCGTGATCAGCACGATGAACGCGAAGTCGATTTCGCTGCCTGCCATGCTCGAAGACAAGCTGGTATGGATCCAGCCGGAGACGCCGCCGCCGGCCCCGCCGCCCGAGCCACCGAAGCCGCAAGTGAAGGCCGCGCCGCCCGAAGTGGTGGTGCCGAAGGTGGAAGTCGACGTGGCCGAGCCGCCGCCCGAGCAGGTCATTGAAGCGAGCACCGAACCGTCGCCCGAACCGGTCCAGCAGGCCCAGTACGACGCCCCGCCGCAACCGGCCGCCGAGCCCTCGTCGAACAGCGGCCAGATGCGCAGCGCCGTGCTGGCCGACGCCAACGGCTGCGCCAAACCCGACTATCCGATGCGCGCCGCGCGCAATGGCGAGACGGGCACCGTGACCCTGGCACTGCTGGTCGGCGCCGATGGCAGGGTGCAGGACTCGCGCATCCAGTCTTCCAGCGGTTCGCGCGACCTCGACCGCGCTGCCGTGAATGCCCTGAGCCTGTGCAAATTCCAGCCGGCGATGAACGGCGGCACGGCCGAAGCCGGGTGGGCGCAGCTCGCCTACGTCTGGACACTCGAGTAACACCGTCTTCCCCTCTTGAGCCCGCCCTTCTTCACCAGGCGGGCTTTTTTTCGCCCCTATGACAGGTGCATAGATGCCTGCATGGGCGCGATCCCGATCGACCACCACAACAATCATGGAGAGAGAACCAATGGATGCAGCGAGCGAAACGATACCGGCGATACGGATCACGCGATTCACGGGATTGAAAGGGTTGACGCACGCCCTGGCCGGCTGCCTGGGACTGGCTGTCCTGGCGGTCCTGGCCTGGATGGCGCTGACACGGCCTGCGCCGCCCGAACCGGTCGCGCAGATCGCGGCCGCCAGCTGGGGCATCCGCGTGCAGGAACACGTGCGCGTGCTGGCCGCCGGCCCGCGCTCGATCGCGACCGACGGCAATGCGCAGGCGCGCGCCTACCTGCTGTCGGAGCTGCGGGCGATGGGCCTGGCGCCCGCGGTGCAGCGCGCCACCGTGCGCAAGTCGGTCGTCCATCACTTCGGGAACATCCACAACACGATCGGCGTGGTCCACAACGTCGTGGTCCGCATCGCCGGCAGTGCCCCCGACGCGGCGCGCCGGCCCGCACTGCTGCTGGCGACGCACTACGACAGCGGCGGCGCATTGCGGGATGCGGTGCGCGGCGCGACGACGACCGCGGCCCTGCTCGAGACGGCACGCGACTTGCGCGCGGCGCCGCCCGCCAACGACGTCGTGCTGCTGTTCGCCGACGGCCACCATGTGGGCGCACTGGGCGCCAAGGGCTTCGCCGAACAGCATCCGCTGGCGCGCACGATCGGCCTGGCTCTCAAGTTCGATCCAATAGGCGACGCCGGCCTGCGCATGGTGGAGACCAGCGGCGCGGGCGGCGCCGCCCTGGCCGGCTGGATGCGCGCCGCGCCCGAGCTGCGCGGCTCTTCGCTCGAGACGGTCCTGGCGCGCATGCTCAACGACGCGCCGCATATCGGGCCGCTGGCCGGACTCGATGCGCCGGCCTTGCTGTTCGCGGGCGGCGAAGACAAGCCGCGGCAACTGGGCGACGCGATGCTGCGGCTGGCGCGGGCCTATGGCGACACGCCGCTTGCGCGCGGTGCGCAGGCGGCCGCCGCCTATTTCTGGCTGCCCGTCGCCGGGCCGGTCCACCACCCGGCCTGGCTGGCCTGGGCACCGGCGCTGCTGTCCTGCCTGATGTTGGGCTTTGCCTGGCGCCGCCTGTTCGGCGCGGACGGCGCGGTCGAGGCGGCGCAAGGCGCCTTCGGGGTGTGCTTCCTGCTGCTCGCGGTGCGCATCGGCAGCTGGAACTGGCGCGAGGAAGTCGCCGCCGCCGGACTCTCGGGCGAGCATCGCCTGCCGTTGATGGTGCTGATGGTGGCAGCCTGCGTCTTCGTCGCCGGCCTGTACCTGCTGCGGCGCAGCGTCGGCGCCACTGCGACGGCGCTCGGCGCGCTGGCCTGGCCCACGCTGGTGCTGCTGTTGGCGGTCTACTTCCTGCCCGGCGCCGCCTATGTGCTGGCCTGGCCGCTGGCGGCGGCGCTCGCCGCCCTGCTGGTCCTGCATACGC
The DNA here is from genome assembly GCF_030770395.1 of Telluria beijingensis. Lineage (GTDB taxonomy): Bacteria > Pseudomonadota > Gammaproteobacteria > Burkholderiales > Burkholderiaceae_D > Telluria > Telluria beijingensis. Next base: position 5,170,076 of record NZ_CP132480.1, read on the forward strand.
GCTGGGGCGAACGGCAAGCCTTCGCGCCACGCCTGCTGGTGCTGGTGGCCGGACTGGCGCCGGCCGCCGCGCTGTTGCCGCCCGCGCTGAGCGATGCCTGGCTGCTGCTCGCGCCGCACTCCATGTACCTGCCGCCGATGCTGATGGCGCTGCCGATGCTGTGCTTCGCTGGCCTGCTGCCGCTGTTGCGCATCGCGCCGGCCGTCGCCGCCGTGCTGGCGCTGCTGGCCGCGCTGTGCCTCGCCGCGCCGGGACAGGCGGCGCCGCGCGACACCTGGACGCCAGCCTCGGACGGCCTCGAACGCCTGGTCTACTATAAAGACATGAATACCTGGCGCGCCTACTGGCTGCTGCCCGAGCAGCCGCTGGACGACTGGCGCAGCCAGCTGTTCCCCGGCCGCCAGCCGACCATCTTCGTCGAGGTCTTCGGCCGGAACAGCCCGCGCCAGTGGTATGCCGAGGCGCCGCGCGAGGACGCGATTGCCTTCCCCGAGTGCTACCTGCTGCGCCATCGTGTCGGCAAGGTGCGGGTGGGCGAATTCACGATCCGCTCGAAGAACCGCGCGCCGCACATCGAGCTGCGCATGTCGGGCGCGAAGGCGCTGCGCTCGCGGCTCGACGGCCTGCCGCTCACGTCGAAGGAAAGTCCGTGGACGCTGTCGCTGTACGGGATGGAAGACCGGGTGCTGCGGTTCGAGATCGAGACCGACCCGGGAGAGATCTTCGCGGTGACGGTGCAGGAGCGCATCCCCGGCCTGCCGCGCCATCTCTTGCCGCCGCAGGACGCAGACGCCCCGTATGTACGGGAACAATCGGGCATGACGATGTCGACCGATATCCTGCGATTTTATTGATGAGTTGTCATAGAATGTCCCGCGTACGCCACGAGCGTGCCCTTCCCGATTAACGAGTCGATTAAAACGTCGTAGGATCCCATGCACAAGATTGTCTCTACCCTCGTCCTCACCGCCCTCGCCGGCAGCCTGGCACTGGCCTATCCGGCCCAGGCCCAGACCAAATCCAAGGCGCAAGCCGCGACCGTCCAGGAAGCGCCGCTGCGCGCGCACATGGCCTTCCTGTCGTCCGACGCCCTGGAAGGCCGCGGAACCGGCCAGCGCGGCGGCGAGCTGACCGTCACCTACCTCGAAACCCAGGCGCTGGCCGTGGGCCTCAAGCCGGGCAACGGCGACAGCTTCCGCCAGGCGGTCAAGATCGCCGGCGTGCGTTCGCTGCCCGAGAAGAGCAATATCGCCATCTCGGCCGGCGGCAATGCGCTGCCGCTGCAGTTCGGCGCGGACTGGGTCTGGGGCCCGGGCGACGGCAAGGCCGACCACACGCTCGATTCGGAACTGGTCTTCGTCGGCTACGGCACCGTGGCGCCGGAAGAAGGCGGCTGGAACGACTTCAAGGGCATGGACCTGAAGGGCAAGGTGCTGGTGATGATGGTGAACGATCCGATGCCGACCGCAGCGGATCCAAAGCGCTTCAACGGCGAGGGCCTGACCTACTACGGCCGCTGGACCTATAAGTTCGAGGAAGCGGCGCGCCAGGGCGCGGCCGGCGCGATCCTGATCCACACCGACAAATCGGCCTCGTACGGCTGGAGCGTGGTGCAGAACAGCTGGGCCAATGCCGAGCGCTTCCAGCTCACCGAAGGTAAAGTGGGCACCGGCCTGCAGGGCTGGATGACCGACGCCACCGCACGCAAGGTGTTCGCCGCCGCCGGCCAGGACCTGGATAAACTGCGCGCCGCGGCCGAAGACAAGAGCTTCAAGCCAGTGACGCTGAACGCGCGCATCAAGGGCGACGCCCGCGCCGCCGTGCGTTCGCTGGAAGAGTTCAACGTGGCCGGCATCGTGCCGGGTACCGATCCGAAGCTGAAGGACGAAGTGGTGATCTATTCGGCCCACTGGGACCACATGGGCAAGCAGGGCACCGAAGGCGACACCATCTTCAACGGCGCGGTCGACAATGCCTCGGGCACCGGCGCGCTGCTGGCGATGGCCGCCGAAGCGGTCAAGCATCCGGCCAAGCGCAGCCAGATGTTCCTGTGGGTCGGCGCCGAAGAGCAAGGCCTGCTGGGCAGCGCGGCCTATGTCGCGGCGCCGCTGTGGCCGATCGAAAAAACCGCCGCCAACCTGAACCTGGACAGCCTGAACTGGGTGGGCCTGGTGAAGGACGTGAGCGTGCCGGGCAGCGAGCGCACCGAACTGGGCGCGATGGCCGCCGCCACCGCCAAGGCGATGGGCCTGACCGTCGCGCCGGCCAAGCCCGACCTGGCCGGTGGCTACTTCCGCAGCGACCACTTCAGCTTCGCCAAGGCCGGCGTGCCGGCGTTCTCGGTCGGCGCGGGCCGCAGCTGGGTGAAGGATGTCGAGGCGAACAACGCCAAGGCCGCGACCTACCGCGACAAGTACCACCAGGTGGGCGATGAATACGATCCGAGCTGGGACCTGTCGGGCATGGTGCAGCAGGCGCAGTACACGCTGAACCTGGGCCGCATGGTGGCGGATGCGCCGAAGATGCCGGCGTGGAAGGCGGGCGATCCGTTCGGCAAGGCGCGCGCTGCGAAGTAATCGCACCCACTAAGCATCGTCTTAGTTAGCAGTATCCCGTCGTTACCTCCACTGGAGGTAACGACTTCCCGCGCAGGCGGGAACCCAAGTTTGCCAGCGTCTTCGTAACGCGAGAAACTTAGGTTCCCGCCTCCGCGGGAACGACGCTTTTGGGCCAACGATTTCAATCTACTGACAAGGGAGGCGAACGATGNTCTTCGTAACGCGAGAAACTTAGGTTCCCGCCTCCGCGGGAACGACGCTTTTGGGCCAACGATTTCAATCTACTGACAAGGGAGGCGAACGATGCGCGAAGAAGACCTGGTGCTCGGCGATGGCCGCACGCTGCACTTCTACGACCTCGCGCCACCCGGCGAGCCTGAGCTGGCAGTGTTCTGGCATCACGGCACGCCGAACATCGGCCGCCCGCCCGAGCCGCTGTTCGCGCTCGCGGCGGAACTGGGCATCCGCTGGATCGGCTACGACCGCCCTTCGTACGGCGGCTCGTCCGAACGCAGCGGGCGCGACGTCGCCTCGGCCGCCTTCGATGTGGAACGCATCGCCGACCGGCTGGGCATCAAGCGCTTCGCGGTAATGGGCCACTCGGGCGGCGGGCCGCATGCGCTGGCGTGCGCTGCCCTGCTGCCCGAGCGCGTGGTCGCTGCGGTCAGCATCGCGGGCCTTGCGCCGCCCGATGCGGAGGGACTCGACTGGTTCAAGGGCATGGGCAACTACGGCGCCGCTGCACTGCGAGCGGCCGCGCAGGGGCGCGCGGCCAGGGAATATCACGAAACAGCGGGCCTCGAATTCGACCGCGAGATGTTCACGCCTGAAGACTGGGAAGCGCTGGCGGGACCATGGTCATGGTTCGACAGCGTGGTGAGACCGGCAGTAGCCAAGGGGCCGGACGGCGCGATCGACGACGATGTGGCCTATGTGACGCCGTGGGGCTTCGACTGCATGCAGATCGCCTGCCCGGTGCTGTTCGTGCATGGCATGCAGGATCGCGTAGTGCCGGCGGCGCACGGCGAATGGCTGGCGCAGCGCTGCCGCTGGGCTGAGCTGTGGCGGCGGCCGGACGACGGGCACATCTCGGTGATGAACTATGCCGCGTCCAGCCTGGTATGGCTGCGCGGGCAGTTGCGCGCGGGTTGACCGCGCGTGGCGGATGGCGGGCCGTGGGCTGCCATCCGCTTTCGGGTCGTGCCTTAGTTGATCACGCCGCAGGCCATGCGCGCGCCTCCACCACCCAGCGGCGCCGGATGATCGGCGTGATTTTCGCCGCCGGCGTGGACCATCAGGGCCTTGCCCTTGATGTCCGACATTTTCAGGCGTGGGGCCAGGACCGGATAGGTGGCCATGCCCTTGGCGTCGACCGACAGCGCAGGGATATCGCCCAGGTGGCCGTCGCCCCATGGGGTGCCATGCTTGTTGGTCTTTTGCGGATCGAGGTGGCCGCCTGCAGCGCCGGCCGGCACGGTCTTGCCGTCGGCCTGGTTCGGTGCGCAGCTGCCGTTGGCGTGGACGTGGAAGCCGTGCAGGCCTGGTGGGAGGTCCTTCAGGTTTGGCGTGAACACGACGCCGTACTTGGTTTCGCTGAGCGTCACAGTGCCGATCTCGGCGCCATCGCCTTTTTCGGTGGCCAATTTCAGGGTCACGGTGTTGTCGGCGGCACTGGCGGTTGCGCACACGGCGCTCAGCAGGACGGCACTCATCCATCGCATTTTCATTATTTGCTCCTTCAGAAGATCTACAGGGATATTAAAAAGCCAACCTAGTGTAGATCATTCTCATGCATGGGGGTGTCCTGCTGACGAGGCACAGGAACTGTGGCCCTCTTGCAGCGGCGCATGGCGTTGCCGGCGTTGATCCGGACAATCGCGAGGTGCCGTGTCATTAAAGAGGCCCAAATGAAAAGCTGGCGAACTGCGTTGCTCGTCTTGCTGCCACTGACCGTCGGCGCGCTAGCGGCAGACGACGGTTGGTACAAGACGTTCTCGGGTACGTACTGGATCTACGGCGGTTCGCTCGGGGATAGTGGTCCCCCTACTGCCGAGGACAAGAAGATTGGGTTTTCGCTCGACGGCAAAGCGGCGCGAGAGATCTTCGATGCCATCGGGCCGGACGTACACGATCCATGCACGGAAGGAAGCGGGACCCGGGTTCGACACAAGGACGACGGGAATCTTTCGTGTAGTCGGTCGGCGGAAGGGGAATACCTGTGCAATTTCGGATTCGATCTTCGGTCAGGCAAAAGTATCGGGGCCATTATCTGCTAATAGAGCAAAGTTGCCTGCCTGATTTATGTGTACGAACTCAATATAGTCATCCCGAGGATTTTGGGAATGCTACATTCCGCTCACCGTGCGACGTTAGTGCGTGCCTACCTTTTTTATTCCACCAGTCTGTTCGCAGAAGCAAGCAATAAGGAACCAAGTGTTTGCTTTTTTGGCAAGTTGGATCCGCTGCGGCACTATTGGGCCCCGTTACTATCCGATTCAAGCCATAGATGGGCGCGACCCGCTTTGCACCGCTGACTTTTATCCTGGGCCATCGAAGCTAAGTGCTCGCTCAAAAGTGAATTCTCGATTCTGTGATACCACATGTAGTGGGCCATTGAAGCTTTTCTTAAACCTCGCAGCATATTTGGCAATTTTTGTGTTAAATGCAGGAACTCTAGAACTGACAATTAGTGCGGCGATGCCCCCTTGACGATAATTCTTATCGCGCCAATAGCTTGCAGTCTCAAAAACTTGCTCGACCGCATGATCAACATCCATGCCCTTTAGTTCGATTACTAGATCACCGACCTTTAGCTTTGCAAGCACAAAGTCGCTAGCTACGACGTTTTTAAGAAGCGCACCATCCACTTGAACCAAATGAAATGTCTCTTTAGTAGCGTTTAAGAAAATGGCCTTCCTTCCATTTTCCTCAATTTTTATTTTTGAATGCTTTATCGATTTAGCAAATGCTGTTAAGTCTTTATGAATCATTGAACATCCTCAATCTCGAGCAAGCGCATGTACTCCTTTGCAATGTCGCCGGAAACATCATCCAAATACGCAGCATCAATTAGCCCATCCGAGTCGATTATGTTCTCCAACACTCCATCTCGAATCGCATAAGCATTCACGTTCTTGGCCCCAATCCAAGCACTTCGTGGAATAATAACTTGTACTTTTGAACGCTTAGCTTCTGAATGAGAGCGCCCTAGCTGCCCAGCTTTGATTAAATTATTTATCTTTACCAACACGTAGGGACTGTGAGTAGTTAATACTAGATCGGTTCGACTGCCTGGGCGTGCAATGGTTGATCCGAATATTTCAACTAGGCTGCTTTGCGCTGATGGGAAAAGATGCGCCTCTGGCTCCTCAATATAAATCACCTGTTTTGCTCCCCGCATTAATAGTCGGGGCATCACTGCTGCGAGTGGCAACAACTCCTGCTGACCAGACGATAATGCTGAAAGAGGAACTTTTCTTCCATCAGCACATTCGACGAATTCTTGATCACCGCTATTTATAAGACGCCCCCCAAGTATTTTAGCGAATGCATCTTCCGCGGCTAGGTGCGAATCTTTATTTCTTTCATTAAAATAGTAATTTCTTCGGTCTTTATATGTCGCAAATATTCTACCAAACTGAATGATAAGTGGGTCTAGTACCCGCCCTTGTTCAAACGCAGCGACAGCCTTACCAATACTTGTAAAAAAAGACCTCCCTGCAGGTATAAACATCTGACTATCGACATAATCTCGACCTAGCAGTCTCGACGCTGCTCTATCACTTATATCACGTATCCGCCACTCAGCCTCATAATCATAGCCACGTAATGGCTTGCTGGATTTTTTTTCGTTTTGCTTAGCCACAATCTTACGCGTATCTTCATATTGCGTCGCAAATTCAGGCGATAATTTCACCCTAAAATTTTCACTAACCTTTTTACTATAACTAATCCGACTCAATGAAATCTTATAATTTCCAGCGTTAAATACGATTGAAAACTTCCCCTCCCCCCACGCGGAATAAGGGAACCACTCACGGAACTTATTAGATATGTAGTCTCGATAAGAATCTATACTTCCACCCTCAGCAATAAAGACTGGCTGATGGTGCAAAATATCTATAAAAAAATAAGCGAGTTTACATAAAACGCTTTTTCCACTTGCCTGCGGCCCAATTAAGATTGTTAGCCGATTAAACTCCAATACTGCACTTTTAATGCACGAAAAGTTTTGAACCGATAAACTGCGCATATAGTTTCGCTATATAAAATATATTTTAATTTATAAATTGAATTGAGAAGGTACTAGTCGGCACGGGATTAGTAAATTCCAATTACCGGCGAGCGTATACATTGGAATTGAAAATCCTATAACTCATACATCACCTAAATTAGTATAACTCAACCGATGTTTTCGCAGCTTAAAAAAAAACGGCACCCCTCAGGGTGCCGCTTCCACTAACAACTTACGCGATCACTCGCCGTCGTTATGCTGCTCAGCCGAAGCCTGCGCAGTCTGCTGGTCTTCCATCGCCTGCAGCTCGGCAGCCATATTGGCCTTCTCCTGCTGCAGCAGCGCCTGGCGCTCTTCCGCTTCCCACACTTCCTTCTCTTTGCGGGCGCGGTGGAATGCCAGACCGGTACCGCCAGGAATCAGGCGACCGACGATGACGTTCTCTTTCAGGCCGCGCAGACCGTCGCGCTTGCCCATGATCGCCGCTTCGGTCAGCACGCGGGTGGTTTCCTGGAACGATGCCGCCGAGATGAACGAGTCGGTCGACAGCGATGCCTTGGTAATACCCAGCAGCACGTTTTCGTACTGCGCCGGCAGCTTGCCGACGGCGTTGACCTTGTCGTTCTCTTCCAGCAGTTCCGAACGCTCCACCTGCTCGCCGACGATGTAGTCGGTGTCGCCTGCTTCGGTGATCTGGACACGACGCAGCATCTGGCGAACGATCACCTCGATGTGCTTGTCGTTGATCTTCACGCCCTGCAGACGGTACACGTCCTGCACTTCGTCGACGATGTAGCGGGCCAGCGCTTCGATACCCAGCAGGCGCAGGATGTCTTGCGGATCGGCCGGGCCGTCCACGATCATCTCGCCCTTGTTCACCACCTGGCCGTCGTGCACCAGCACTTGCTTGTCCTTGGTAATCAGGAACTCGTGCTTGTTGCCGTCCATGTCGGTGATTTCCAGGCGCTGCTTGCCCTTGGTCTCTTTACCGAACGCCACGGTACCGGTGACTTCCGCCAGCATGCCCGCGTCTTTCGGCGAACGTGCTTCGAACAGTTCGGCAACGCGCGGCAGACCACCGGTAATGTCGCGGGTCTTCTGCGATTCGGTTGGGATACGTGCCAGCACTTCACCCACGGTCGCTTGCTGACCGTCCTTGACCATGATCAGCGCGCCGACCTGGAAGCCGATCGTCACGGCGTGTTCGGTGCCGGCGATCTTCACTTCCTGGCCTTCTTCGTTCAGCAGCTTGACCTGCGGACGCAGCACCTTGCCCGAACCACGACGCTTCGGATCGATTGCCACCAGGGTCGACAGGCCGGTCACTTCGTCGACCTGGCGAGCGACGGTGACGCCCTCTTCCACGTTCTCGAACTTGATCGTACCGGCGTACTCGGTGATGATCGGACGGGTCAGCGGGTCCCAGGTCGCCAGTGCCAGGCCGGCCTTGACGGTCTGGCCATCCTTGACCAGCAGGGTCGCGCCGTACGGCACCTTGTGACGCTCGCGCTCACGGCCGTGGTCGTCGGTGATCAGCACTTCGCCCGAACGGGTAATGACGATTTGCGCGCCCTTGCCGTTGGTGACGTAACGCATGGTCGCGGTGAAGCGGACCGTACCGTTCGACTTGGCTTCGACCGATGATGCCACTGCTGCACGCGATGCCGCACCACCGATGTGGAAGGTACGCATGGTCAGCTGGGTACCCGGCTCACCGATCGACTGTGCAGCGACAACACCGACTGCTTCGCCGCTGTTGACCAGCATGCCGCGGCCCAGGTCGCGGCCGTAGCACTTGGCGCACAGGCCGTAGCGCGTGTCGCAGTTCAGCGGGGTGCGGACCTTCACTTCGTCGATGCCGACGCGTTCGATCTCTTCGACCATGTCTTCGTCCAGCAGCGTGCCGGCTTCGTACAGGGTTTCCTGGGTTTCAGGGTTGACGACGTCGGTGCCTGCCACGCGGCCGAGGATACGGTCGCGCAGGGCTTCGATGACTTCACCGCCTTCGACCAGCGCCTTCATGTGGGTGCCGTTGCTGGTGCCGCAATCGTCTTCGATCACCACCAGGTCTTGCGTCACGTCCACCAGACGACGGGTCAGGTAACCCGAGTTCGCGGTCTTCAGTGCCGTATCCGCCAGACCTTTACGAGCGCCGTGGGTCGAGATGAAGTACTGCAGAACGTTCAGGCCTTCGCGGAAGTTCGCGGTAATCGGCGTTTCGATAATCGAACCGTCCGGTTTCGCCATCAGGCCGCGCATACCCGCCAGCTGGCGGATCTGGGCTGCCGAACCACGGGCGCCCGAGTCGGCCATCATGTAAATCGCGTTGAACGATTCCTGGGTGCCTTCGGTGCCGTCGCGCTTGGTGACTGGCTCGATCTTGAGCTGGTCCATCATCGCCTTGCCGACTTCATCCGAGGTCTTGCCCCAGATGTCGACGACCTTGTTGTAACGCTCGCCGGCCGTGACCAGACCCGAGCTGTACTGCTGCTCGATCTGTTTCACTTCGGCTTCGGCGGTCGCGATCATGCCCTTCTTGACGTCCGGGATCAGCATGTCGTCGACAGCGATCGAGATACCGGCGCGGGTTGCCAGGCGGAAGCCCGACTGCATCAGCTTGTCGGCGAAAACGACGGTCGCACGCAGGCCGCACTTGCGGAACGACGTGTTGATCAGCTTCGAGATTTCTTTCTTCTTCAGCGAGCGGTTCAGCACCGAGAACGGCAGGCCTTTCGGCAAGATCTCGGACAGGATCGCACGGCCGACGGTGGTCTCGTAGCGGGTCACGGTCTGGTCGAAGCCGCCTTCGGCGTTGCGTGGGTATTCCACGATACGCACGGTGATGCGGGTCGCCAGTTCGACTTCCTTGTTGTCGTACGCGCGGATCACTTCCGACACGTCCGGGAACATCATGCCTTCGCCCTTGCCGTTGATGGCTTCGCGCGACGCGTAGTACAGACCCAGCACGATATCCTGGGACGGCACGATCGACGGTTCGCCGTTCGACGGGAACAGGATGTTGTTCGACGCCAGCATCAGCGTACGCGCTTCCATCTGCGCTTCGATCGACAGCGGGACGTGGACTGCCATCTGGTCACCGTCGAAGTCGGCGTTGAACGCCGCGCAGACCAGCGGGTGCAGCTGGATTGCCTTGCCTTCGATCAGGACTGGCTCGAACGCCTGGATGCCGAGACGGTGCAGCGTAGGCGCACGGTTCAGCATGATCGGGTGTTCCTTGATGACTTCTTCCAGGATGTCCCAGACCACTGGCTCTTGCACTTCAACCAGTTTCTTCGCAGCCTTGATGGTGGTCGCGAGACCCATCAGTTCCAGCTTGTTGAAGATGAACGGTTTGAACAGTTCCAGGGCCATCAGCTTCGGCAGGCCGCACTGGTGCAGTTTCAGCTGTGGACCGACCACGATGACCGAACGGCCCGAGTAGTCGACGCGCTTACCGAGCAAGTTCTGACGGAAACGACCGCCCTTACCCTTGATCATCTCGGCCAGCGACTTCAGCGGACGCTTGTTGGCGCCGGTCATCGCTTTGCCGCGACGGCCGTTGTCCAGCAGCGAGTCCACTGCTTCCTGCAGCATGCGCTTTTCGTTACGCGTAATGATTTCCGGAGCGCGCAGTTCCATCAGGCGCTTCAGGCGGTTATTACGGTTGATGACGCGGCGATACAGGTCGTTCAGGTCGGACGTGGCGAAACGGCCGCCATCCAGCGGGACGAGCGGACGCAGTTCTGGCGGCAGGACCGGCAGGACTTCCATGATCATCCACTCAGGCTTGATGCCCGAACGCTGGAACGCCTCGAGCACTTTCAGGCGCTTGGCGTATTTCTTGATCTTGGCTTCGGATTTCGATTCCTTGAGTTCCACGCGCAGGGCTTCGGCATCGCGGTGGATGTCGATCGAGCGCAGCAGTTCACGGATACCTTCGGCGCCCATGAAGGCGGTGAAGTCGTCGCCGTACTCTTCGTACTTGGCGGCGTAGTCGTCTTCCGACATGATCTGGCTCTTCTTGAGCGGGGTCATGCCAGGATCGGTGACGACGTATGCTTCGAAGTACAGCACGCGTTCGATATCGCGCAGGGTCATGTCCAGGACCATGCCCAGGCGCGACGGCAGCGATTTCAGGAACCAGATGTGGGCGACCGGCGATGCCAGTTCGATGTGGCCCATGCGCTCACGGCGCACTTTGGCCAGGGTGACTTCGACGCCGCACTTTTCGCAGATCACGCCGCGGTGCTTCAGGCGCTTGTACTTGCCGCACAGGCATTCATAGTCCTTGATCGGGCCAAAGATCTTGGCGCAGAACAGGCCGTCGCGCTCAGGCTTGAACGTGCGGTAGTTGATGGTTTCCGGCTTCTTGACTTCGCCGAACGACCACGAACGGATTTTTTCAGGCGACGCCAGGCCAATCTTGATGGCGTCGAAACTTTCGTTTTGCTGAACTTGCTTGAATAGATCGAGCAGTGCTTTCATGTATCACTCCAAAGGTGATTGATTCTGTACTAAATACTACTACCGCCAACTTCTCACCGATTTTCGCCGGCGCTTGCCAAACCCCCTACCCCTGAAAACGTCATTCCCGCGCAGGCGGGAATCCAAGTTCGTTCGCTCTATTCGCGAAGCTTAGGTTCCCGCCTGCGCGGGAACGACGATTCAGGAGCAGCGGGCCGGGCCCGAAGGCTGGCGGCCATGCTGGCCCTGCTTAGTTGCGCTCGAGATCGATGTCGATACCCAGCGAACGGATTTCCTTCACCAGCACGTTGAACGATTCCGGCATGCCGGCGTCGATCACGTGGTCGCCCTTGACCAGGTTCTCGTACACCTTGGTACGGCCGTTCACGTCATCCGACTTCACGGTCAGCATCTCTTGCAGCACGTACGACGCGCCGTACGCTTCCAGTGCCCACACCTCCATCTCACCGAAGCGCTGGCCACCGAACTGGGCTTTACCGCCCAGCGGCTGCTGCGTCACCAGCGAGTACGGGCCGGTCGAACGGGCGTGCATCTTGTCGTCGACCAGGTGGTGCAGCTTCAGCATGTGCATGAAGCCCACAGTCACTTTACGCTCGAACGCTTCGCCGGTGCGGCCGTCGAACATGGTGACCTGGTTCTTCGACGGCGTCATGCCCAGGTGGGCAGCGATGTCGTCCGGGAACGCCAGGTCCAGCATGCGGCGGATGTCTTCCTCGTGGGCGCCGTCGAACACCGGGGTCGCGAACGGCACGCCGTTCTTGAGGTTCTGCGCCAGGCTCAGGATCTCTTCATCGCTGAAGCTGTCCAGGTCTTCCTTGCGGCCGGTTTCGTTGTAGATCTTGCCCAGGAAGACGCGCAGGTCAGCGGCCTTCGCTTGCGCCTGCAGCATCTCGCCGATGCGCCAGCCCAGGCCCTTCGCAGCCCAGCCGAGGTGGGTTTCCAGGATCTGACCGACGTTCATACGCGACGGAACGCCCAGCGGGTTCAGCACGACGTCGGCTGGACGACCGTCCGCCATGAACGGCATGTCTTCCACCGGCACGATACGCGAGACCACACCCTTGTTACCGTGGCGGCCCGCCATCTTGTCGCCCGACTGCAGGCGGCGCTTGACGGCCAAGTAGACCTTGACCATCTTCTGCACGCCAGGCTGCAGCTCGTCGCCTTGCGTCAGCTTCTTGCGCTTCTCTTCGAAGGCCAGGTCGAACTGGTGACGCTTCTCGTTGATCGATTCCTTGATCGCTTCCAGCGCGTTCGCGGTGTCGTCTTCCGCCGGGCGGATGTCGAACCAGTGGAACTTGTCCAGGTCGGCCAGGTATTCCGAGGTGATCGCCGCGCCCTTGGCCAGCTTCTTCGGACCGCCGTTGACGATCTTGCCGACCAGCATACGCTCCAGACGCTCGAAGGCATCGCCCTCGACAATACGCATCTGGTCGTTCAGGTCCAGGCGGAAACGCTTCAGCTCGTCGTCGATGATCTGCTGGGCGCGCTTGTCGCGCTGGATGCCTTCGCGGGTGAACACTTGCACGTCGATCACAGTGCCGACCATGCCCGAAGGCACGCGCAGCGAGGTGTCTTTCACGTCCGACGCTTTTTCGCCGAAGATCGCGCGCAGCAGCTTCTCTTCTGGCGTCAGCTGGGTCTCGCCTTTCGGGGTGACCTTACCGACCAGCACGTCGCCGGCTTGCACTTCGGCGCCGATGTAGACGATGCCCGATTCATCCAGGCGCGCCAGCTGGTTTTCTGCCAGGTTCGAGATGTCGCGGGTGATTTCTTCCGCGCCCAGCTTGGTGTCGCGTGCGACAACCGACAGCTCTTCGATGTGGATCGAGGTGTAGCGGTCGTCCTTGACCACGTTTTCCGAGATCAGGATCGAATCCTCGAAGTTCAGGCCGTTCCACGGCATGAACGCCACCAGCATGTTCTGGCCCAGTGCCAGCTCGCCCAGGTCGGTCGATGCGCCGTCGGCGATGACGTCGCCGCGGGCAACGCGATCGCCCACTTGCACGATCGGACGCTGGTTGATGTTGGTGTTCTGGTTCGAACGGGTGTACTTGATCAGGTTGTAGATGTCGACGCCGACTTCGCCAGCCTGCGCTTCATCGTCGTTCACGCGAATGACCACGCGACCCGCATCGATGTAGTCGACCACGCCGCCACGCAGGGCCTGCACGGTGGTGCCCGAGTCGACCGCGACGGTGCGCTCGATGCCGGTACCGACAACTGCTTTCTCCGGACGCAGGCAAGGCACGGCCTGGCGCTGCATGTTGGCGCCCATCAGTGCACGGTTCGCGTCATCGTGTTCCAGGAACGGAATCAGCGAGGCTGCGACCGACACGATCTGGCCCGGGGCGACGTCCATGTACTGGATGCGCTCTGGCGAGACCAGGATCGTTTCGCCGGCTTCACGTGCCGACACCAGTTCGTCGACCAGCTGGCCTTCGTCGTTGATCGCGGCATTCGCCTGAGCGATGATGTAGCGGCCTTCTTCGATCGCCGACAGGTATTCGATCTTGTCGGTGACTTTCGAATCCTCGACCTTGCGGTACGGGGTTTCCAGGAAGCCGTATTCGTTCAGGCGGGCGTACAGAGCCAGCGAGTTGATCAGGCCGATGTTCGGGCCTTCAGGCGTTTCGATCGGGCACACGCGGCCGTAGTGGGTCGGGTGCACGTCGCGCACCTCGAAGCCGGCGCGTTCGCGGGTCAGGCCGCCCGGTCCCAGTGCCGAGACGCGGCGCTTGTGGGTAACTTCCGACAGCGGGTTGGTCTGGTCCATGAACTGAGACAGCTGCGACGAACCGAAGAATTCGCGGATCGCGGCCGAGATCGGCTTGCTGTTGATCAGGTCGTGCGGCATCAGGTTGTCCGCTTCGGCCTGGCCGAGGCGTTCCTTCACGGCGCGCTCCACGCGCACCAGGCCGGCACGGAACTGGTTCTCAGCCAGTTCGCCGACGCAACGCACGCGACGGTTACCCAGGTGATCGATGTCGTCGACTTCGCCGCGGCCATTGCGCAGCTCGACCAGGATCTTGATCACGGCCAGGATGTCTTCGTTCGACATGGTCATGTCGCCGGTCAGTTCGTCACGGCCGATGCGGCGGTTGAACTTCATGCGGCCGACAGCCGACAGGTCGTAGCGCTCAGGCATGTAGAACAGGCCGTTGAACAGGGCTTCGACCGACTCTTCGGTTGGCGGTTCGCCAGGACGCATCATGCGGTAGATCGCCACGCGAGCGGCGGTCTGGTCGGCGGTGTCGTCGGTGCGCAGGGTTTGCGAGATGTAGGCGCCCTGGTCCAGGTCGTTGGTGTACAGCGTCTGGATGTCGGTCACGCTGGCGTCGCGCAGCTTGCCCAGCAGTTCTTCGGTCAGCTCGTCGTTGGCCACGGCGATGATCTCGCCGGTGTCCTGGTCGACGATGTTGCGGGCCAGCACGCGGCCCAGCAGATAATCTTCTGGCACCGAGATCGACTTGATGCCGGCGGCTTCGATGTCACGGACGTGCTTGGCGTTGATACGCTTGTCCTTGGTGACGATGGTCTTGCCCGACTTCGGATCGACGATGTCGAAGCGCGCGACTTCGCCGCGCAGGCGCTCGGCCACGAACTCGAGTTCGCCGCCGTCGTTGCGCAGCACGAAGTTGTCGAACACGAAGAAGTTCGCCAGGATCTGCTCCGGCGTCATGCCGATGGCTTTCAGCAGGATCGTGACCGGCATCTTGCGGCGACGGTCGACGCGGAAGAACAGGATGTCTTTCGGGTCGAATTCGAAGTCCAGCCACGAGCCGCGGTAAGGAATGATGCGCGCCGAGAACAGCAGTTTGCCCGACGAGTGGGTCTTGCCGCGGTCGTGTTCGAAGAACACGCCCGGCGAACGGTGCAGCTGCGAGACGATCACACGCTCGGTGCCGTTGATCACGAACGACCCGTTCGTGGTCATCAGCGGCAGCTCGCCCATGTAGACTTCTTGCTCTTTCATTTCCTTGACGACAGGCTTGGTCGGCGATTCCTTATCCAGGATCACCAGACGCACCTTGGCGCGCAGCGGCGACGCGAAGGTCAGGCCACGCTGCTGGCACTCTTTCACGTCAAACGCGGGGTCGCCCAGCACATACGACAGGAACTCGAGGCGCGCAAAACCGTTGTGCGACACGATGGGGAAAATCGAGGAGAAGGCCGATTGCAGGCCTTCGTTCTTGCGCGAGGACGGAGCGAATTCGGCCTGCAGGAAGTTCTCGTAGGATTCCAGCTGGGTAGCCAGCAGGTAGGGAACGTTGTGAACGTTGGCGCGCTTCGCGAACGACTTGCGAATGCGCTTCTTCTCAGTAAATGAGTAGTGCATGGACACTCCGTGAGTGACAGAAAGGATGGAGAATTCAGGAATTGCCAGTGGCGAACGCCACTACCACACGCAAGCCCTGAAGTCTCTTACTCTTTCGCGCCAGATGAAAAGGACAAGCAAACTGCTGTGATACGATGCTGCTGAAACGGGGTATTACTTGTTCCCTGTCGCCATGTAAAACCTGACGTTTGCCGCAGGGACGACAAAAGAGCCAAAGCCGCATCCCCTGCCTTCCGGCAGGTTTTGCAAGCTTTGACTCCCGCGCTGGGCACTGTATTTCAAGCGCCCGGTGCTGTTGTATTACTTCAGTTCGGCCTTGGCGCCAGCTTCTTCCAGCTTCTTCTTGGCGGCTTCAGCGTCAGCTTTCGGCAGGGCTTCTTTCACGGTCTTCGGTGCGCCGTCGACCACGTCCTTGGCTTCTTTCAGGCCCAGGCCGGTGATTTCGCGGACGGCCTTGATGACGCCGACCTTGTTCGCGCCGACTTCGGTCAGCACGACGTTGAATTC
Source organism: Telluria beijingensis (assembly GCF_030770395.1). GTDB lineage: Bacteria > Pseudomonadota > Gammaproteobacteria > Burkholderiales > Burkholderiaceae_D > Telluria > Telluria beijingensis. Next base: position 5,186,199 of record NZ_CP132480.1, read on the forward strand.
GGTCTGCTCTTCAGCAGCAGCTGCACCGCCAGCGGCGCCGCCAGCTGCCGGTGCTGCCATTGCAGCTGCCGACACGCCGAACTTCTCTTCGAAAGCCTTGACCAGTTCGTTCAGGTCCATGACGGACATTTCGCTCACTGCGTTCAGGATATCGTCTTTGCTAATTGCCATTTGAAACTCCAGTTAATTTGTGTGTAGTTCAGTTAGTACTTGAGAAAAAAGGCTGTGCTATTAAGCAGCAGCGGTTTCTTCGGCTGCAGGAGCAGCTTCCGAACCTTCGCCTTTTTTCGCTGCCAGTGCAGCCAGACCACGTGCAAAGCCCGACACCGGAGCCAGCATGACGCCCAACAACTGCGAGATGAGGACTTCACGGGATGGGATGCTTGCCAACGCGGTAACACCAGCTACGTCGAGCTGCTTACCTGCGTAGTTACCGGCTTTGATGACCAGCTTGTCGTTGGTTTTAGCGAAGTCATTGATGACTTTTGCTGCAGCAACGGCGTCGTCCGAGATCGAATAGATCAGCGGACCGGTCATGGAATCAGCCAGCGAGGCAAACTGCGTGCCTTCGACAGAGCGACGAGCCAGCGTGTTCTTCAGAACACGCAGGTACACGCCCTGGGCACGTGCGGTTGCACGGAGCTTGGTCAAGTGACTAACCTGGATGCCACGGTACTCGGCCACGACGATGGTTTGCGCAGTTGCTACTTTTGCGGAAACTTCTTCGACGACGACCTTCTTGTCATTCAGATTAAGACCCACGGTCAATCTCCTTAAATGATAGGGACGAGATGTCCTTATCGGTTCGAACACACGGCGTCCGAAGTTAAGAAGTCTTAAAACTGGGCGGATAAACTCACACAGCTGGACTACAAAACTTGTTCGGGTACACCATCTGCGTTGGGTGGTCTATTAACCGTCAGCTCAACCTCTGCTTTCGGCCCAACGGTCTTTGATTGCCTGCCGGAGCGGTGTTCGGCTCCGACAGCCCAAAGATGCGCGTCACATCAGTGACGACTTAATTTGGTACAGCAACTTGGATCCCCGCCTTCGCGGGGACGACGTGAGCGCTATGCCCACGTCGCTTGGATCCAGTTAAGCAGCAGCCGAGATCGAAGCGTGATCGACACGGACGCCAGCGCCCATGGTCGACGACAGGGCGATCTTGCGCAGGTACACGCCTTTCGACGTGGCTGGCTTGGCCTTGTTCAGGGCGTCGATCAGGGCGACCAGGTTGGTCTTCAGATCTGCGTCGCTGAACGACTTGCGGCCGATGGTCGCGTGGATGATGCCCGACTTGTCGGTACGGTACTGGACCTGACCGGCTTTGGCGTTCTTGACGGCGGTAGCGACGTCTGGGGTCACGGTGCCGACTTTCGGGTTAGGCATCAGGCCACGTGGGCCCAGGATCTGGCCCAGGGTACCGACGATACGCATGGTGTCTGGCGAAGCGATCACGATGTCGAACGGCATGTCGCCGGCCTTCACGCGCTCTGCCAGGTCTTCCATGCCGACCACGTCGGCGCCGGCTGCCTTGGCAGCTTCAGCCTTGTCGCCCGAAGCGAACACGGCGACGCGCACGGTCTTGCCGGTGCCTGCTGGCAGCACGACCGAACCGCGGACGACCTGGTCCGATTTCTTCGGATCCACGCCCAGTTGAACGGCGACGTCGATCGACTCGTTGAACTTGGCGGTGGCGAATTCCTTGATGATCGACACAGCGTTGTCGAACTCATAGACCTTGTTACGGTCCACTTTTGCTTTGATTGCTTTGACGCGCTTGGACAGCTTAGCCATTACAGACCCTCCACCGTGATGCCCATCGAACGTGCCGAGCCAGCGATGATACGCACTGCGGCGTCCATGTCGGCGGCGGTCAGGTCCGGCTGCTTGGTTTTTGCGATTTCTTCAGCTTGGGCGCGGGTCAGCGACGCAACCTTGTCGGTATGCGGCTTGGCCGAACCCTTGGTGATGCCGGCGGCTTTCTTGATCAGGTAGGTTGCCGGTGGGGTCTTCATCACGAAGGTGAAGGACTTGTCGGCGAACGCGGTGATCACGACCGGGATCGGCATGCCTGGTTCCATACCCTGGGTCTGCGCGTTGAACGCCTTGCAGAATTCCATGATGTTCAGGCCACGCTGACCGAGTGCTGGACCGATCGGTGGGGATGGGTTTGCCTTACCAGCTGGGACTTGCAGCTTGATAAAGCCAATGATTTTCTTTGCCATGTCTGGCTCCTATCTTGACTTGAGTAGTAGCGCCCCACCGCGACTACTCGTCTTTGGCGGGGCTCCTCTTACCGGATTCCGCCAACTTCTGCGACGCTCCGATTAAAGCGTTTAAACCTTTTCGACTTGCCCGAACTCCAGTTCCACCGGAGTTGCGCGGCCGAAGATGGTGACCGAGACACGCACCTTCGATTTCTCGTAGTTGACTTCCTCGACGTTGCCGTTGAAGTCGGTGAACGGGCCTTCCTTGATGCGGACTTGCTCGCCCACTTCGTACAGCACTTTTGGCCGAGGCTTTTCGACACCCTCTTGCACCTGCTGCATGATCTTGTCGATCTCGCGCGCTGGAATCGGGGTCGGCTTGTTCGATTTGCCGCCGATGAAGCCGGTGACCTTGCTGGTGTTCTTCACCAGGTGCCAGGTTTCGTCGGTCATTTCCATCTCAACCAGCACGTAGCCCGGGAAGAAGCGGCGCTCGGAAACGGCTTTGGAGCCATTGCGCATCTCGACGACTTCCTCGGTCGGCACCAGGATCTGGCCGAACTGTTCCTGCATCCCTGCGCGCTCAACGCGCTCGTTCAGGGCGCGCATCACGCTCTTTTCCATGCCCGAATAGACATGGACGACGTACCAGCGCTTGTTGCTGACCGGAACACTCACGGGGGCAGCAACGTCTTGTGCCGGAGCATCGCCCGGCACTGGTGCATTGTCTTGCACGTTATCGCTCATGTTATTTCCAACCCAGGACAAAGTCGTACAACAGGAGCTCGAGAAGCTTGTCCGTGCCCCACAGGAAAATCGCCATCACGACCACGAAGGCAAACACGATGCCGGTGATCTGCATGGCCTCGCGGCGGGTCGGCCAGACGACCTTCTTGGTCTCGCGCACAGACTCTTTGGCGAAGCTCAGGAAATCACGGCCGGTGGTGGACGTCCACAAAAGCAGGACAGCAAAAACTAAACCAGCCACGAGGGCGCCTGCGGCGACCAAGGCTGGTTTGTTCTGGCCAGTCAGGTAAAAGAACCCGACGACGCCTGCAATCGCAGCAACCACCGCCAGTGCAACCTTGAACTTGTCATTCGAGGTGCTGACAGTTTGCACGGATTGATTAGACATTCTTCTTTACTTTCGGTGCTGCGCACCAGAATTCGGTGGCAGGGGCGGAGGGAATCGAACCCGCGACCTTCGGTTTTGGAGACCGACGCTCTGCCAATTGAGCTACACCCCTACGAAGACTTTCCTACTGAATCCAGCATTATACAGCAAGCGCGCGCTTGCTGACAATGCTGTTTGAGGGAAACAGAAGCGTTTCTGCTTCCCTCTATCACCTAATTAATTAGGCGATGATCTTTGCCACGACGCCGGCGCCGACGGTTCCTATTTCGGATGTCCACCAAACCCGGGCCACCTCAGAGTCAGATTGTTTGACAACTTCAAAAGTTGTCACTTAATTCTACTCTGACCCTCGTTTTTTGCGGGGGAATTGATAATTGGCAATGTGGGGTGGCGGGGGTTTGGAAGAATGGGGGCTTCGGTTGGGAGGGTCCGCGATGCTGCGTCGAGTTGCTGTGGGGCTGGTGCTGGGACTGGGCGTGCTGCTCGGTGGGTGCGCTTCGCATGGGTCGGTCAGCTTGCAGGAGGTGCGCGAGTTTGCAGATGCGTCGGCCAAGCTGGGTGGGTATGCGGAATTGTCGCGGCGGTATCGCGATACCTTTGAGCGCGAACAGCCTTATCTGTCGCCGCAGGCAGAGCGTATCGCGCGTGAGAACGATGCGCGGCGGCGTGGTGTTTATGATGATTTTGTTGCTATACAGAAGACGCTGGTGCTGTATATGCAGACGCTCAGCTTGCTTGCGGGGGATGGGCGGTATGACTTGTCGGAGCGGATCGATGATCTCGGCAATGGGCTGAAGGCGAATACGGAGTCGGGCTTGCAGCAGCGGCATGTGGCTGCGTATACGGGGATGACGCGTTTGCTGACGCGCGTGATCGCCTCGGGATACCAGAATCGCAGCGTCGAGACCATGGTGCGCGATGGCGATGCGGATGTGCAGGTGCTGCTCGATGCCATGATCTCCCTCACCCGCCTGTATTACAAGACCAACGAGAATGAGAAGAAGACGGTGCTCGGTATTTTCGATGTCGAGATTCCGTTTTCAAACCGCAACTCGGATCGCATGCTCGTTACGCTGGCCAAGGTGCACTACCTGAACAAGTCGACCGAGTACAAGCTGATCGACCGCCGCTACGAACTGGCGCTGCAGGGATTGACCAAGGTCGCGCTCGGCCATCAGAAGATGCGCGAGAACATGAACAGGCTGACCAGCGACGAGACCCGCCGCATGCTCGCGAACTACGGCCGCGATTTGCGCGCGATCCGCGATGGGCTCGATGGCGATTGAGGGGATGTCATGCACGAGTCATCACACGATAAACCGGCTGTACAGGATGCCGCCGCAAGGCCGGACGGCGCATCGTCGACGCCCGCCGCGCCGGCCGGCAGCACCCAGGCCACAACGTCTGCCGAGCACGGCGTCGCGCCGGCCGGACCCGGCGAGCGCGGCCTGTCCAGCATGCGGCATGTGGTCGAGCTCGCTGATGCCCTGTCGACCATCGCCGACCGCCTCCACGAACGCATCCTGCGCGAAATCCGCAGCCATGACGGGCGCGGCGTGCCCAGCCACGTGCAGGACGCGATGCGCAGGCTGCTGGACGACGAGATGGTGCTGCGCCAGCGCGCCAATACCCTTTACGCGGATGCGGCCGCCTTCGTCATCCAGGGACTGGACCAGCCGCAAAGCCGGCTGGTGGCGCTGACCCACGATGCCGCGGAAAAGATCTGGCGCATTGGCGTGATCGGCGAAGTCACCAGCCTGGTCGGCGGCCTGCTCTCGCTGGCCGGCGCCGTCGCCAGCGGCCAGCCGACGCCGATCGTGCTGGCCCTGGAAAAAATTCACCTGCACAGCACCGCGGTGGACGCGCTCACGCCGCCGACCGCTGCGGCCTGAGCCATGCCGGCGGCGGTGTCCGGCTAACCGCGGCCGCAACCGGCCGCAGCAACTGCCACAGCGACTGCCGCGCCAGACGACCGCGGCCTGGCTCAGTACATATGCTGCCCGCCATTGATCGCAATATTGGCGCCAGTCAGATAGCCCGCCAGGTCCGACACCAGATAGGCCACCAGCCCCGCCACCTCCGCCGGCTTGCCCAGCCGGCCGATGGGGATTTGCGGCAGGATGCGGTCGCGCAGCACGTCTTGCGGCACCTGGCTCACCATGGCGGTGTCCAGATAGCCGGGCGACACGGTATTGACCGTGACACCGTGACGCGCGACTTCGAGTGCCAGCGATTTGGTGAAGCCGTGCATGCCGGCTTTTGCCGCAGCGTAATTGGCTTGGCCGAAAGCGCCTTGCTGGCCATTGACCGACGAGATATTGACGATGCGGCCCCAGCGGCGCTCGATCATCGATTCGAGCACCGGCCGGGTCATGTTGAACACGCTGTCGAGGTTGGTGCCCATGACCGTATGCCAGTCTTCCTGGCTCATCTTGCGCATGCTGCGGTCGCGCGTGATGCCGGCGTTATTGACCAGGACGTCGATGCGGCCGACATCCCCCAGCACCCGGTGCACGACATTCTCGCAGGCATTGCCGTTGGAAACGTCGAGTTCGTAAGCCCGCACCCCGACGCCTAGCGCCTGCTGCTCAGCCAGCCAGGCGGCGCACCGTGCGTTCTGCGGTGAATGCGTGGCCGCCACCAGGAACCCCTCCGCATGCAGGCGGCGACACAACGCCGTCCCCAGCCCGCCCATTGCCCCCGTGACCAGGGCAACACGCCTATCTTGCCCTTCTACTTTGTCTCCTGCCATATTCTCGCTCCTCTGTTCTCGTTGACGCCGACGGCGTGACGCCGGCGGCGCGACTGCAGCATCCGAGTGTAGGGAAACCACAACAGTTGGCTGTTGAGCAAGATCAAGTGTAATTTAGGCAGAACCGGTGTGCAACTAAACGCATGAGGGGTGTACCAGAAACGTCACGCGATGACGTCCGGCCGGCTGGCGGGATCGAAATCGGCCCAGTCGCCGTGGACGATATTGCCCTTGGCGCGCTCGATATGATGGGCGCCGAGCTGGCGCAGCGTGTCGATGGCGCGCTCTTGCAATGCGGGATCGTCGAAGGCGACCGCCACCAGCATCCCGGCCGGACGCGGCGGCACGGCGTTCTCGCCGCCTTCTTCGGGCTCGCCGCGGTCTTTCATCTTGCTGAAGCTGAACAGCGAGCCGACATGGCCACCCACCAGCCCGCCGACCACCGGCCCCAGCGGCCCCGTGATGGGCGAGGTCGCGGCGCCCACCGCCACGCCGACGGCGCCGCCGGTGGCCACGCCCTTGACCACGCCTTCGGGCGCTTCCTTGGCGCCGGGCGACTGGAGGTGGTCGCCGCCGATGGGCGTCATGTCGTGCTGGCCCGGTTGGGTCAGATAAAAGCCGCTGATGCGGTCGGCGTCGAATCCGGCGTCGACCAGGGCGCTGCGCGCGCGGTCGACGTCTTCCTGAAGCTGGAAACGTCCTGCAATGATGGTGGACATAGGCGATTCCTCCCTGATGAGTGGCTCAAGCATGCGCCTGCCGCGCCGCCCCATCTGTACGCCGCCGCACGCTGTCTACCGCCACTGTCCATAGACCACGCCGTAGCTCGGCGGTTCCTCGGCCGGCGGCGGTGGAGCGCTCTGCCATTGACGTGGATCGATCCGGTAATACTTGAGGAATTCCTCGTACAGCGCAGGATGGCGCGCCGCCAGCAGATGGGACTGCTCGAAGAAGCTTTCGGTGGCCACCGCGAAGAACTCGGCCGGATTGGTCGCGCCATAATGGTCGAGCACGCCCTGCATGCCCCACATCGCCTCATGGCGCAGGTTGGCATAGTCGCGCGACAGCACTTCGGACCAGCTACGGTAGCGCTCGCTGCTGCCCAGGTAGGGCGCGCCATTGGTATTGCCCGACTCGCTGTCGAGCTGGTGCGCGAATTCGTGCAGCACGACGTTATGGCCGGCCGACGGCGCATGGCCGGCGCGCCGCACATGGTCCCAGGACAGGATCACGCGGCCATCGCCCCAGGATTCGCCCAACAAATCCTGGCGTTCCTCGGTCACCACGCCGGAGACGTCGACCTGCTTGCGCGGCGCCAGGAAAGCGCCGGGATAGACCAGGATCAGGTCCAGCGTGGGATAGATATCGGGCTTGCCGCTGTCACCTACCCGCCCCAGCAGCAAGAGGCAAGCCTGGCCGGCGATGGTGACCCGCATCTCGTCGGTCACGTCCAGGCCGGCGCAGCCGACAAATTTTTTCTCGTGCAAGAACTGCTGGACCATCCGCTGCAGGCGCCGGCGCTGCCCCTCGTCCATGCCGCCGACCTGCGCCACATTGCACGCCAGGATGGCGGCCTGCGCGGCCGGCAACGGCGTTGCCAGCGCACGCCGCAGGCGCCACTTCGGCCACAGCCAGGCCGCCAGCAAGGCCAGGGCCAGTGCACCGAGCAAAAACCCTTCCATGGTCAGGCCTTGCCGGCCAGCCAGGCTTGCACCTCGTCGGCGCCGCCGATCAGCTCGCCGCCGACAAAGACTTGCGGCCAGGTCATGCGGCCGGTGACGCCGCGCAGGACGATGGTATTGATCTTCTGGTCTTCGGAAATATCGGTGTAGTGGACACCATTCTCGCGCAGCGCCGCCTTGGCGCGGGCGCAATGCGGGCAGCCGGGACGCGAAAACATCACGACCGGTTCCGGCACCGTGGCATCCGGCGCCAGATAGGCCAGCATGGTATCGGCATCGGAAACCTCGAAGGGATCGCCCTCGCGTTCCGGTTCGATGAAGATTTTTTCGATCAGGCCATCGCGCACCAGCATCGAGTAACGCCAGGAGCGGCGGCCGAAACCCAGCTCGCGCTTGTCGACCAGCATGCCCATGGCCTCGGTGAAGTCGCCATTGCCATCCGGGATGACGGTGATATTGGCGGCATCCTGGCCGGACTTCCACTGGTTCATGACGAAGGCGTCATTGACCGACACGCACAGGATGTCGTCCACGCCATGCGCACGCAGCACCGGCGCCAGTTCGTTATAGCGCGGCAAATGGGTCGAGGAGCAAGTCGGCGTGAAGGCGCCCGGCAGCGAAAACACGACGACCGTCCGGTCCTTGAACAGCTCGTCGGAGCTGAGATCACGCCATTGGTCTTCGAGCCTGGCCTTGAAGACCACGTTCGGGACTGGCTTGCCTTGCAGCGATTCGGCACTCGGTAACATCGTCACTCCTATCTGGTTGATCACGCACCGGCTCAGCGGCGATATGGCAGACAAGTGAGGATTATTGACCGGTTTTCAACACGGTAGTTGCAAATAGTCGGTCGGCCGTAAGACTGGGCGCAGGAGGCGCACAAAAAACAAAGCCGCGCATGAAGCGCGGCAAAATGACGACAGCGATCGTCGAACCGGCACCGCCGCGGGTCTCTACCGCGGCGCTGCCGGGCGCGCACTCAGGCGCGTTCCTTGGCGGCGGCGGCGTTCTGGCCCGGCGCCGGGCCGAACAGGGCTGCCACCAGCGGGTCGCGCGCGACCGGGCTGCGGTTGACGCGGATGGCGTAGTGGGTGTCGTCAGCCAGGATATGGAAGTGACGGCCGCTGCCGGCCATATTCTGCTCGCGCAGGCCGGGACGTTCCTTGCGCGGGGCGGCGCCTTCGCGCTTCGGCTGGCAGATCGCGGCCAGGAAGGCCTTGACGCGCTCGGGATCTGGCGAAATCTGGTACACGGCCTTGCCCAGGTAGGTGGCGGTGCCCTCGATATAGCGCGCCAGCTCGATCACGCCGGCTTCGCGCAGGTCGCGGATGTACTTGCGGGCGCCCGATGGCGAAAACTTGAGGAACCAGGCGATTTCGTCGGCCAGCATTTCGTGGTTCGACAGTTCATTGATCAGCTTCTGCATGTTTTCGATGCGGCGCTGGGTGGCCGAGGTCGAACGCACGCGCTCGATCGGGGCCAGGGAAATCGGGGCGCGCTCGGTCGGTTGCGGTGGGACGCGCTCGATCAGCGCCGAATTGCCAGAGGTGTGCACTGCGCCGGTTTCGCCAGATACCGCGTTGTGCTGAGTCGTTGCATGCATATCGATGAGCTCCAATATAGAGAGTGAGACTGTGTGGTCCGGGTCGCTGTGTGTCGTCTGACACCCTGACAACATCTCGGTTCCGCTTAACTGGGCTCAAGATTGCCTGCATCAGATACCATGGTCTGTGCGCCATCCAACATTCGACAACATTCCTGACGGCATTCTTTCCCTCCCCTCCCCCAAGGCAGGCGCGATGCTCATATGGCAATCTCTCGCATGGCGGACCACCTAGAACCCATGACAATGTCACGATGTCATGTCACGCCGCCTGTTAACGATCGATCACATGACAGCCGGGTGACCGCCATCGCACGCTTTCTCCCATTCGGTGGATGACAGCGTCGTTACAGTTCGTTTCATCTTGGAAATGTGAGGTTTTTACCACTGTTGTAAAATTGCACAGCCATTCCGCGTTGGGTGCGCTACCGCACCGAGCTTACGGAACTTGCACTGTTATTCTTTATCCAACATCGCTGCTGACGTATGCGTTGTCATCAACTTTTAACCTACGGGAGTTACCTGTGAACAATACCAAGAAGATCGCCCTGGCTGCTGCACTGCTGTGCGCATCCGGCGCCACCCTCGCCCAAGAGCTCAACCCGTCGTGGTACATCCAGCCAAGCGTCAACCACGTGAAGCCGGACGCCGACTTCGGCGTGGACGACCGCGATACCGGTGGTGGCCTGAAGTTCGGTAAGGCGGTGCACCAGAACTGGGACATCCAGATCGGCGCCAGCCAGACCCGCTTCGAGCAGGGTCGCAACGAATACCGCCAGACCCTGCTGGGCGTCGACGCCCTGCTGATGCTGAGCCGCGATCGCTTCCGTCCGTTCGTCCTGTTCGGCCTGGGCGCCGAGCGTGACAAGGTTGACAACCGCGTCGTCGGCCGCTTCGTCGAGAAAAACTCGCCGTACGCTACCGTCGGTATCGGTTTCCAGGCCAGCCTGACCCCGCAATGGTCGCTGCAGGCCGACCTGCGCACCGTGCGCGGCTTCCTGCGTGACGACGAAGAGTTCGGCTTCAAGCGCAGCAACAACAAGATGCTGACCGTTGGCCTGAACTACGCGTTCAACCCGCCGCCAGCACCACCGGCACCGGCTCCAGCCCCAGTGGTCGAGGCGCCGCCGCCAGCACCGGCACCGGTCGAACCGCCGCCACCGCCACCACCACGCTTCCAGAAAGTGACCCTGGAAGCCACCAAGCTGTTCGCCTTCGACAAGGCTGAAGTGATCACCCCGGCGCCTAAGCTGGACGAGATCGCCGCTGCCCTGCAAGCCGACACCTCGGTCACCAACGTCGAGATCACCGGCTACACCGACCGCCTGGGTTCCGAGAAATACAACCAGGCCCTGTCGGAGCGCCGCGCCAACGCCGTGCGTGAATACCTGGTCGGCAAGGGCATCGACGGCAACCGCCTGCGCGCCATCGGCAAGGGCGAATCCAACCCGCTGGTCGAGTGCAACCAGAAGAACCGCGCCCAGCTGATCGCCTGCCTGGAACCTAACCGTCGCGTCGAAGTCGACCAGATCACCGTCGAAGTGCCGGTCCAGCAGTAATACCTTAGGCGACATCGCCCCGATGCACCCGCCTGCCCGCCTGCCGTTCCATACGGCGGCCGGGCAGGCAGGTAGTCGCGGCAACGCTGATCGAGGGGGCTTCGGCCCCCTTTTCATTTGGAGGATGGGATATGGCTGTTAACAAATGGTTCCCTTACACGCACCAGATATTGAAAGTGTTGCGCTCCGCGGTATCGGAATGGCTGGACCACCGTGCGTCGAGCAAGGGCGCCGCGCTGGCCTTCTATACCCTGTTCTCGCTGGCCCCGATCCTGGTGCTGGTGATCGCGGTGGCCGGCTTCTTCTATGGCGAAGAAGCAGCCCAGGGCCAGTTGCTGGCCGAGTTGCGCGGGCTGCTCGGTGCACAGGGGGCGGACACGATCCAGGCCATCCTGGCCGGCGCCCAGAACAAGGAAACGGGACGCTTCGCCACGATCGTCGCGACCGCGCTGCTGATTGTCGGCGCCACCACCGTGTTCTCCGAGCTCAAGGATAGCCTGGACGAGATCTGGGGATTGCCGAAACCAGCCGACGCCGGCATCTGGAACACGATCCGCACCCGCCTGCTGTCGTTCGGCATGGTGCTGGTACTCGGTTTCCTGCTGATGGTGTCGCTGGTCGTCAGCGCCGCCACCACGGTGGCCGAAAAGTTCATCACCGGTGTGTGGCAGGACGCCGCCATCATCATGGGCTGGATCGCATCCGGGGTCGGTTTCCTGGTCATCGCCACGCTGTTCGGCGTGATCTACAAGCTCTTGCCGCGCGTGCGGCTGTCGTGGAAGGACGTCACGATCGGCGCGCTCGGCACGGCAGCGATGTTTACGTTGGGCAAGTTCGGGATCGGGCTGTACATCGGCAATAGCGGCACCACCGACAGCTTCGGCGCGGCCGGTTCGCTGATCGCGCTACTGTTGTGGGTATATTACTCGGCGCAGATCTTCTTCCTGGGCGCCGAATTCGCGCGCCAGTATGCGCTGCAGATGGGTAGCCTGCATAACAAGCCGAAGGAAATCACGGGCGTGGAACCGAAGGCCAGTGCCGCGTAAGGCATGTGGGGTGGACGGCTCTGCCGTCCACACGTCCAACCAGTGCATGCGTTTCCACGAGGCGAATGGGAATTGAACGCGTGGAAGGCGGAGCCTTCCACCCTACGCCGCTGAGACAGGCTATTCGCCCAGCAACTCCGACACCACTTCCATCCCCTCGACCCGCTCGGCCACCACCTTCAGCACCATCACCACCGGCACCCCGAGCAGCAAGCCCCAGACACCCCACAACCAGCCCCAGAACAGCAGGCTGACGAAGACCGCCGCCGGATTCATGCGCGCGATCTTGCCGGTCATCCAGGTCGCGACTACCATGCCGACCAGGGTCGCGATCACCAGCGAGGCGCCCGCGACCAGCATCACCATGCTCAGCGTCTCGAACTGCAGGAAGGCCGCCATGCCGGTCGCGACGGTGATCACGAGCGGACCGAAATACGGCATCAGGTGGGCCACGCCGGCGAACGCGGCCCAGGCGCCGGCGTTCTCGAGGCCGATCAGGCGCAGCGCGCCCCACATCAGCAAGGCCAGCAAGATATTGGTCACCAGCAGCATGAACATATAGCTCTGGATCGAGGTATTGATGTCGTCCAAAATATGGACCGTGACTTTCTTGCGCGTGAGCGAGGGACCGGTGAGCTTGACCAGCTTGCGCTTGAAGGTGTCGCCCGCCAATAGCAGGAAGAACACCAGGAACACGACCATGGTCGCCTGCGACATGAAGGCGGCCAGGCTCATCGAGCCGGCCAGCACCCAGTCCATCACGCGGATCGGCGAACTGGCCGCGGCCGGCGGCGGCGGGTTCTGGCGCCGCTGCTGCGCCACGCGCTTGGCGTCGGCGCCAACATTGCTGGCGGCGCGCTCGATCTCGGCCGCCGCCGCCTGCATCTGCTGCAGGGTCGAGCGCTGGCCGCTGGTATTGGTGAGGATGCGCGTGACCTTGTGGGTGAGCGTGGGTAACTCGTCGAGGATGTTGAAGAATTCGCCCTGCAGGCGGTACAGGGTGCCCGCCATCGCGCCGACGATCACGGCCGTGACCAGGGTGGCGCCGACGATGCGCCGGATGTGCCAGCGTTCGAGCCAGCGCACGACGGGATTGAGGGTATAGGCGATCAGGATGCCGAGCAGGAGCGGCACGAAGAATTTCTGCGCCCACTGCAGCGCGAACACGAAGCCGATGGTGGCGAGGATGCCGAGCGACAGTCCGCGCGCATTGACGTGCAGCGGCACGCGCAGGCCGCCGATGTGCAGGGCGATGTCGTCGCCGGCGGCGCGCGGGTCGGCACGCGCTTCGGCGCGCACGTCGGCACGAACGTCGGCACGAACGTCGCCAGGGGCGGCGGCAGGTTCAGGCGATGGTTGATGCGGTCCCGGCGCGGCCGGGTCGGGTTGTGCTAGCTGCATGGTATGCCTGAACGAGATGCCGGGCCGCCCCGGCTGTGCGCATATTATTTCACACGGATGTCATTCTTGACCGAGGTCACGCCCTTGACGCCGCGTGCGATCTCGACGGCGCGCTGGGCGTCGCGTGGATCGGCCACGAAGCCCGACAGCTGGACGTCGCCCTTGAAGGTCTCGACGTTCACTTCGCGCGCCTTCACGTTAGGGTCGTTGACCAGGGCAGCCTTGACCTTGGTGGTGATCACGGCGTCGTCGATGTATTCGCCGGTGCTGGCTTGCTGGTTGGTCGACGAGCAGCCGACGGCGGTGATGGCGACGGTAGCGACGAAAGCGGCGGAGATGAGGTTTTTAGCGATTTTCATGATGGCTCCTTATTGATGGTCATGGTGCAGCAATACCCTTGCGGGCGGGTTGGGCGGCGCCGGCAATCCGGCCCGCGGGTTCTTTACTTGCCGTAAGCCGTCCTGGCGGTGCTGACGCACCCTTCCTTGACGTCTCCGGCGTAGGCATCGCACTTCTGCAGTGCGACGCGGTATTCGGCATCAAGCTTGGCATCGTGCGCATCGAGGCGCGCCTCGATCGCCTTGCGGTCGGCGCGGGCGTCGGCCTGGCTCGCCACCAGGTTCGCCCTGGCCTGGGTCAGGCAGACGTCGCGGTCGTTGCCCACCGCGGCGCCGCAACGCGTCGTGTCGCGCTCGTAGTAGGCCGCGGCGATGCGCATGCGCGCCTGGGTATAGGCCGCCAGCGTGTTCTTGTAGGCCGCTTCCGCTTCTTCTTCGACCCGGACCCGGGCCGCGCGCGCATCGGCGACGCAGATCTCGTGCGGGATGCCGGCCATCGCGTCGCAACGTGCCTTGGCGATGTCATAGGCGCTCTCGGCGGCAGCCAGGGTCTGTTGATGGAGAGTCTTCGCATCCGGCGCCGGCAGCTGGGCGACAGCCTGGCCAGCCCAGCCGAGAGCCGCACCGATCAGGAGGATCACATGCGAAGTCTTCATTGTTTTTGTTCTCCATTTGTCAACATTGGAGACATCTTTACATGTCATGCACGCGATTTCTGTTCGATGCCGAACACAACTTGCAGAGTGTTGCCGCTCGTCTCAAACGCGTTCGAGAAGGAACAAATCAGCGGGCTCTGCCCTCGGATCAAGGTGGGTGCGGCAACGCACAGACCTTCGGCGGGCTCCTGACTATTCTGGATTCATACTTTTGTCAGGAGAACAACATGAATGCTAACCGTAAATTTATCGTCGCCCTGCTGGCGACCGGCGCACTCCTCACTGGCTGCGCCAGCAACAGCTCCCAGCCTTATGGTTACAACAGCGGCTATGGCTCGACCAGCACCGCCTCGGCCGGCTACGGCGTGATCGAATCGATCCAGGTGGTGCAAGGCGAGGCCCGCACCAGCGGCGCCGGCGGCGTGTTGGGCGGCGTGGTCGGCGCGCTGGCCGGCAGCCAGGTCGGTAGCGGCAGCGGCCGTACCGCGGCTACGGTCGCCGGCGGCCTGGCTGGCGCCGTGGTGGGCAATAACGTCGAGAAGAACCGCAATGCCGCGGGTCCGGAGATGTATCAGATCAATATGCGCATGGATAACGGCGAATACCGCTCCGTGACCCAGGACAGCGCCTATGACCTGCGCGTGGGCAACCGCGTGCGCCTGGTCGATGGCCGCGTCTATCGCTACTGATACCGATCCACCGGCACGAGGGCGGACGGAAAGGTGTTTTCCGCCCGCCCTCGTGCTTTCCAGGCCGGCACACCGGCCACCGTACTTTGGAGGCAAGCATGGCAACTCTCACCCGTATCCTGTGTGCCTGCGCATTGGCCGGCGCTGCCACGTCGGCATCCGCCCAGGCGCCGGTCCAGGCCGGCACCGACGCCACCGTCAACCCGACCGTCGCCCGCCAGCAGGCGCAGGAAATCGCCAGGGGCGACCCGCCGCGCTGGTATCGCGACGATCCGGCGCAGCAAACCTTGCGCAAGGAACTCGGCGCCGCGCTGCAGGAAGCGCAGAATGCCTGCCGCAAGGTGCCGGCAGCCGAGCGCAAGTCGTGCATGGCCGAGGCGCGCGCCACCTGGCAGCGCGAAACCGCGCAATTGGGCAAGCCGATGCCGCGGCAATAACCGCCAGCGCGTCCCGATTACCGCGTTTTCCTCCGCGGCGGCAGCGGATACACATCCGCCACCAGGATGCTGTCGCCGATCTGCCTGCTGGGCGAGGCCGAGTCATGCACCACCAGCAGCCCCTGCTCTCGGCCGTCCTGGCTGGAAAACAGCGCAATCCCTTCCGGATGGTCGACTCCCTGGCCGAACGGCAGCGCCAGCACGTGTTCCAGCATCTCGCGGGACACCGCCGAGGCCTTGGCCGGCCGGGCGCCGCCAGGCCAGCGAAACAGCGTGACCGGTCCATCCAGGTCCATCGTCGGCCCGGCCAGGATTAACAAGTCCTTGCCTTGCACGCACAGGTCGCGAATGCCGAGCCCATCCAGGTCGAGAAAATGCTTCCGGTATAGCGTGCCCTCGTCATCGAGCGGCGCCAGCCGCAACCAGCCTTCTTCGCCAGCGTCGACCGGCGCCACCTCGACGATCGCGGCCCAGCCGCGCAGCACTGGGCCGCGCAGGCCCAGCAGCACGTGCTTGCCGGCCAGGGCAATGCCCTCGATATCGAAACCGTTGTCCTTGCCCGGAATCGCCAGGAAAGGACCGAAGTGCTCGTCCTGGCGCAGCAAGCCGGTCAGCTCGTTGCCATGCTCGTCGCCGCGCAGCAAGGCTGCAGTACGCCGCTTGCCCTTGTGCCCGGACTCCTTCAGCAACTCGAAGCCGCCCTCCCCCTTGGCGATGGGAATCCGCGCCAGCAGGTAGCGGTTGCCGTCGGCGCTGACGCTGGCCAGGCGCTTGTGGGCGCGCCGCACGCCATCGCCTTCGTCGGGCCGCTTGCGGCGCAGGCTGTGCGAGCCGGTCAGCCACAGGTAGCCGCCATCGCTGGCCAGGCCTTCGATATCGGCCTCGTTGATGCGCTTGCCGTCCGGATCGTAGGGCGGCAGCGGCAAGGCCAGGAAATCGTGCAGCGCGTACTGGCGGTGCTGGCGCGCGAAACTGGTCTTGCCGCGGCTATCCTCGGCCTCCAGGGTCAGGCGTTCGATGCTGAGCGACTCGTCATTGGCCAGCCACAGGTTGTCGCCCATGCGCAGCGCCACCGACAAGCCGTTGCGCAACTCCTTGTCGGGGCTGAGGTCATCGCGTTCGGGATGGAATTCGAGCAGGACGATATTCGAAGGATGCATGCGGCGCCTCGCGGATCGGATGTGATGCCAGCTTACCGCATGCGCTCATCCGCACGGCATGTCAACCGTTGGCCGCCTGGCGCGTTAATGAAGGAACCCGTCGGCCAGGCTGGCAAACCGGCCGACAAAAAAAGACGGCGTCCAATCCCCGATTGCGACGCCGCTCAAGCCCCACCATATCCTGTACCTGCTGCTGCAGACACGTCGCGGCAGCAGGTGAATCACAGCTTACCCTTATTCCGGGATTTGCTGCGCCCGTTTGCGATTCACGTACCAGCCCAGTGCGCCGAGTATCAGGGCCGCGCCCGCCGCCTGCTTGCCGAGCCGGCGCTGGCGCACGAAATTGACCACGCCCAGCGCATACGGCAGCAGCACCGACACATTGGTGCCGGTGGGCTTGAGCATCGCATCGGCCCGGGCGCGCAAGGCCCAGGTGGCGTGGTCCATCGCCGAATGCAGCATGACTTCGGGTTTGATGCTGTACTGGATGCTGGCCTTGGCATGCGCCACGCCTGCGCGGAAGAACTCGCCCTCGCGCAACAGCTCTGCCTTGCGCACCGCCGGATCCAGGCTGTGCTGGTGCCCGGCCAATCCGGTCGTTCCGTTTTGATTCTGCATACTTTCTCCCTTGTGACCCGCGTGCGAATTGCCGTCTATTGCGCTTACAACAGCATCTCGCGGTCGTTCTTGAGTTCTTTCATCGTCGCCGGGAAGGCCAGCTTGTTCTGCTTGAGCAGCGCCAGGCCCTTGGTGACCAGCACCGCCGTGATCAGCGCGAAGACCGCGAACATGATGAGCAGGATGGTCCAGCCCATCGAGTCCCACGCCAGCGCCACCACCGTCATGGCGCCGAAGGCGATGGCGAACCACACCGCCAGCACCGCCCCCGCGAACAGGGCCAGCAGTTCGATGACATGGTTGCGGATCTCGGCCAGCTCGAGCGCTGCGAGTTCGACCCGCGAGACGGCCAGGCCGAACAGGCTCTTGAACAGGCTGGAAATGCCGCTGATGACGCCAGGGTTATGTACGATCGCTTCTTTCTTGTCCACGTTGGCCCCCGGCGTTAATGTTTACGGCTTAGCAGCACGCCGATCAGCACACCGACGCCACCCGCGATCACCATCGTGCGCCAGGGGTGGTCCTTGACATAGACATCGGCCGTGTGGGCCAGTTCCTTGCCCTTTTCTACGGCCTGGGTCGGCAGCAGGCTGGCGCCGCCCATGGCCTGGTCGAGCAGCTTCATGCCGCGTGCACGCAGCTCCTCGGCCTTTTCGCCGGTCAGCGAAGCGGCCGCGGTCAGCATCGATTGCGCATCGCGCACCAGCGCCTTGATATCGGACTGGGTGGCGTAGGTGCTGCCGCTGATCGGGTGCATGCTGCCGTTGGTGTTGCGGGAAGTCTCTAGCATGTTCTACTCCTGTAACTTTGGTGAATCGGTGAAACTCGATGCAAATGGCCCGGCTCAGGCCATCAGGTCGCGCATATCGTCGGCATGCTCTTCTTCGACCGCCATGATGTCGATGAGCATATTGCGCGTGGTCGGATCCTTGTCGCCGATTGCCGCAATCATTTGCCGGTACGACTCGATCGCCACCCGTTCGGCGATCAGGTCGGCCCGCACCATGGCCTGCACGTCGTCCGATTCGTCATATTCGGCATGGCTGCGCGCGGTCAGCGTGGCCGGGTTGAAGTTGGGCGAGCCGTTGAGCTGCACGATGCGTTCGGCGATGCGGTCGGCGTGGTCCTGCTCCTGCTGCGCATGCTCGAGGAATTCGGCCTTGATGTGGCCGGTGTTGGGACCGGCCACCGTGTAGTAATGGCGCTTGTAGCGCATCACGCACAGCAGCTCGGTAGCCAGGGCGTCGTTGAGCATCGCGATGACCGCTTCGCGGTCGGCCTGGTAGCCCTCGGTGACGGCGCCGTCGTCGAGGTTGGCCGCCGCTTGGCGGATCGCCGAAATGTCGAAGCCGTGCGCCAGGTTGTTGGTCTGTTCCATGGTGTTTCCTTATTCAGTTTCAAAAAAGCGGTTTCAGCGCATTGCTGCGCGTGGCGGGATTTGCGCCCCTTCGTTCGACAGCACGATCTCGACGCGGCGGTTCTGCTGGCGGCCCGCGGCGTTGTCGTTGGACGCCACCGGGAATGCCTGGCCATAGGCCTTCATCGAGATGCGGTCGCGCGCGACGCCCATCTGGCTGAGCGCGGTGGCGACGGACTCGGCGCGGCGCTGCGACAGGTCCTGGTTGTAGCTCGCGCTGCCGGTACTGTCGGTAAACCCTTCGACCAGCACGGTGCGGTTCGGGTTCTGCGACATCACGTCGGCCAGCTTGCGCAAGGTCGAGGTTCCATTCGGATTCAGGGTCGCCTGGTTGGTGGCGAACAGCACGTCGCCGATCGTCACCACATAGCCGCGCTCGGTCTTGACGGCCTGTATGTCGTTCAGCAAGGCTTCCAGCTGGGCGGCGCGCTCGGCCAGCGCGGCGTTCTGCTGCATGGTGGCCTGGGCTTGCGCCTGGGCCTGCTGGGCCTGGGCCTGGGCGGCCTCGGCGTCGCGCTTGGCGCGTTCGGCCTCGGCCGTGCGTGCCTCGAGGCGCACCTGGTCGCGCTGGCGCGACGCGTCGGCGATATTCGCCTCGGCGGCCTTGGCCTTGGCGACCTCTTGCGCGGTGGCGATGCGCTGCTTGGCGACATAGGCCAGGCGGTCGATGTCTTCCAGGCTTTCGCGGCGCTGCGCGGCCTGGTTGGCCTGGTCGAGCGCTTCGCTGGCCTGCTTGAATTCCATCGGCGCGTAGGTCCCCACCTGCGGATTATTGTTGGCGCTGACGAAGTCGGCGCGCGCCTGGTCCAGGGTCGGCGTGCTCACCGGGGTGCTGGCGCAGGCGGCGGCCAGCACGGCGGCGGCCAGGATCGAGACGGCGGATTTACGGTTTTTCATGTTCTTGTTCCTCTTCTTGTTGGAGCGCCGTTCGACGGCGCGGACTCATGCATTCAATACAGCGTCAAGGATTTACTGGCTGTTGGCGCGGTCGACTTCCTCGCGCAGCACGCGCAAGTCTTCGTTCAGCTGGGTCGAGGCGGCGGTGGCCTTGGCCGACACAGCCTTGCTCTGGGCCAGCTTGGCGTCGGCCTGGGCCTGGATCGCGAGTTCGCGCGCCAGCTTGTAGTCGCGCGCGGCCAGGGCCTGGTTGGCGCGGACCATTTTTTCGCGCGCAGCGCTGATCTCGGCCGGCGCCAGTTCGGCGGCGCCTGCCGACACGGCGTTTTCCACCGCGTTGCGCGACACTGCAACGTCGGCCGTTGCCGGCGCCTTGTCGGGGCTGGCGCAGGCGGTGAGCGCCAGCACGGCGGCGGCGCAGCTGAGGCGAAGCCCGGTCATCGTTTGATGTTTATTCATCGCATATTCTCCTGGGAAGTGTTGTGTAGAACGTTATAAACCTGTTATCGCCGACACTCGGTTCGTTGACGCACATTGATCCGCGCAACTGTGCCGCTGAAACACCCTGTAACAACACCGGATGCCGATTGTGTGTTGCCGAACAGATCAAAGTGGCAACACTCACTACGCTTGAACCAAGTCACCGAGAAAAGAACCAACCTGAATGAACGGATCGAGCATCAAGCGTTTTGGAAGCATCCCTGTCCTGCTGGCCTTGCTGGCCGGCGGACCGCTGGCAGGGTGTGCCTCGGGCATCCCCGGTTTCGGTACCGTCGCAACAGTCGACGACGCCGCGATCAGCGCCGGTGTCCGCAACGCCATCCGCCACGATCCCGAATTGACGGTGTCCGATCTCGATGTCGACACGTACCAAGGAATTGTCCGGCTCAGCGGCTTCGTCAGCTCGGCGGACAGCGTAGCCGCGGCGGCCTCGGTCGCGCGAACCGTCAAGGGCGTCAAATCGGTTAGGAATGACCTGCGCCTGAAGTAACCCCATCCAAGGAGATCATCATGAAAAACATCAAAACTCTGGTAGTGACCGCAACCCTGGCAACCGCCGCATTCGGCATGGTTGGCTGCGGCAATATGTCGAAGCAGGACCGTAATACCGCGATCGGCGCCGGCGCCGGCGCCGTGCTGGGTGGCGCCGTGACTGGCGGCAGCGCCGTCGGCACCGTGGGCGGCGCAGCCGTCGGCGGCGTGATCGGCAACCAGGTCAAGACCACCAACTGATCGGGGTCGTCCGCCGCTCAAGCGAAACGCCCGGCTTCGGCCGGGCGTTATTCATTTGTAAGCAGATGTGTATGCCTTATGCGCTGTCGGCCACCGGCAGCGAACCCGCCTCCTTGACGATCTGGTAGCAGGTGCACGACGCCGCCGCCAGCCCATCCGGATCGAGGATCTCGATATTGCCTCGGCTGTAGTCGATCAGGCCCTGCTGCTGCAGGGCGCTGGCGGCCTTGGTCACGCCCACGCGGCGCACACCCAGCGCATGGGCCAGGAATTCATGGGTCAGGTGAAAGCGGTCGGACTGCAAACGGTCGCGCGTGACCAGCAGCGAGCGCGCCAGGCGCGCCTCGAGCACGTGGAAGCGGCTGCACACCGCGATCTGGATCGCCTGCGCCAGCAGCGCATCGGTATAGCGGTACAGTACCCGCTGCAGCCCCGGATTGCGCTCGGCCTCGGCACGCAGGCGGGCGCCTTCCATGCGGCTGGCGCTGCCGGCGCGCTGGACCACGGCGCGCACCTGGGCCGTGTCGTGGCCCAGGGCGGCGGTCACGCCCAGCATGCCTTCGCGGCCCACCTGGCCGACTTCGAGCGTCATGCGGCCTTCGGCCACGCCGAGCAGGGACACCAGGCAATCGTGCGGAAAATAGATGTGCGCGATCGGATCGCCGGCCTCGCACAGCACTTGCCCCGCCTCTACCCTGACCTGGTCCAGCAGCGGCAGCAGGCGCGCCATGTCCTGCGGCGGCAACGCGGCCAGCAGCAGGTTGCTGTTGTGCTCGGCGACGGATGGGTGGGCGGCAGCATTCATTTTTTCCTCATGAGACAAGCACGCAGCGCAAGCCGGAAGCGCCGCGTTCCAGATACATTTGCAAACAATTTCGCCCAGCGTAACCGTCGCCCCCTGAGCGAGTATGTACGGTGACGCACGGAACATTCGGATGTTCCTGCAGACAATCAGCGAATCCGGGCGTCAACGCCATACGAAAGGAATCAAGATGAACACGCCACCAAATCACCCCGTCAAGAACCGCCCCCATCCCCTGCTGCTGCTGGCCGCGGCCGCGGTCGTGCTGTTCTGCCTGGCCGGCACCGCCGCCATCATGGGCTGGCTGCCCTCGTCGGTCGGCGGCACCGCCAACCGTCAATTGAGCGAAGCCGAGCGCCTGGCGCTGGCTTCCACCTTGCCGCAAGACGTTCCCCCGACAGCGCCGGGCCTGGCGCCGAACGCGGCCTACCCTGGCGCGCCGCTGGCGCCGGCACAGCAGCCCCAGCAAGTCTATGCACCGGCGCCGGCCGTGGTCCCCGCCCCGGCGCCACAGGCGGCGCCAGCTTCCACGCCGGTCGCGGACAGCAAGCCGACGCAAGTCGCCGCCAATGAGCGCGACTGGTGCGCCAACTGCGGCAATGTGGAATCGGTGCGCACCATCACCCAGCGCGCCGAAGGCAGCGGCCTGGGCGCGGCCGGCGGCGCCGTCATCGGCGGCCTGCTGGGCAACCAGGTCGGCGGCGGCACCGGCCGCACCCTGGCCACCGCGGCCGGCGCGATCGGCGGCGCCGTGGTCGGCAACCAGGTCGAGGGCAATATGAAGGCCACGACCAGCTACGAGATCCGTGTGCGCCTGGACGACGGCACCCTGCGCACCTTCCGCCAGAACAGCCAGCCGCAGTGGCGCAGCGGCGACCGCGTGCGCATCGTGAAGGGCAAGCTGCGCTCGGTCGCCTGAGCACGCACCCTGCATGACTAGCACATGGCCGGGATCGCGCAAGCGTCCCGGCCAAGTTTTTTCCTAAACGCAATGTGCGCCAACGCACGGAAATATGGATGAGCTGACCCGACAATCGAATCACGCTGAAGCGAAGGGCGGCGCACCATCAACCGTGGAGAAACGCATGAATAGCCTGGCATGGATCGGCATCATCGTCTGGGGGATCGTACTCACCCTGTTTGGCCTGCTCTCGGCCGGGCCGGCGCCCGACGGGCATGGCCACCTGCAGCCGCAGGACGTCGTGTTCCTGATCGCGGGCGGCCTGCTCAGCTGCCTGATCGGCTGCACCGGCCTGATGGGCGTCATGGGTTGGATCCCCGGCCTGCGCAAACAAAAAAGTTGTGCTTAATGTACGCCATCGAACGGTAGTCAACAATGGGCAAGTACATACTGGAATCACAGCGCAACCGGCGCAAACAGTAGAGGAGAAACCATCATGTTGTATACCATCGCTGTCGTTCTCGTAATCCTGTGGCTGCTCGGCCTGGTGACCTCGTACACCATCGGCGGCTTCATCCACATCCTGCTCGTCGTCGCCGTCATCATGATCCTGGTGCGCCTGATCAGCGGACGCGGTATATAGAGGTAAAATGACAAGTCGCGCTTGTCGCACCACCAATCCGTTTCGCGGTCGCGCCTGCCACGGGCGTGACGACGAAACGGATTTTTTACTTAAGGAGTTCCACCATGCATAAAAACTTCATCAAATCGACCGCCGCCATCGCCATCGTGGCCCTGACCGCCAGCGGTTGTGCCGACATGTCCGCCACCCAGCGCGGCACCGCGACCGGCGCCGGCATCGGCGCCGGCCTGGGCGGCCTGATCGGCGGCACGACGAGCGGCGGCGGCGGTGGCCGCGTCGCGGGCGGCGCCGCCATCGGCGCAGCGGCCGGTGCCGTGATCGGCAATATCTGGTCCAAGCGCATGGAAGCGCAAAAGCAGCAGATGGAACAGGCCACCCAGGGCACCGGCGTGCAGGTCACCCAGACCCAGGACAACCGCCTGAAACTCGAGATCCCGAGCGATATCTCGTTCGACACCGGCCGCTCGGACATCAAGGGCAACTTCCAGCCGATCCTGCAGCGCTTCGCCCAGACCCTGCAAGAGAACCCGAACACCAACGTGGTCATCATCGGCCACACCGACAGCACCGGCAGCGATGCGGTCAACCAGCCGCTGTCGGTCGACCGCGCTTCGCGCACCCGCGACTACCTGGCCGGCCGCGGCGTGAACCCGAACCGCATCACCATCGAAGGCCGCGGCTCGCGCGAACCGATCGCGTCGAACAACGACAATGCGGGCAAGGCGCGCAACCGTCGTGTCGAGATCTACGTGGCGGAACCAGCGCGCGGCTGATCGTCCTCGTCACTCTGTAAACCACGTCGTCCCCGCGCAGGCGGGGACCCAAGGTTCTTGCGTTGCCACTACGCTGAACGTAGTTGGTGCGCTAAAAAACTTGGGTCCCCGCCTGCGCGGGGACGACGGTTTTACGGGTAACAATGAATGTTTAGCAGGCGTCGGTGAACGCCAGGTACAACTCGCGCGCCTGGCGCGCAACCGGGCCCGCCTCCAGCGTGCGGTCCTCGTAGCGGGTGCATGGGGTGACCTTGCCGTAGTTACCGGTGCTGAAGATCTCGCGCGCCGTATTCAGCTCGGTCGCCTTGACCGTGCGCTCTTCGACCTGCATGCCGGCTGCGGCCAGCAGCGCCATCACGCGCGCCCGCGTGATCCCGGCCAGGAAGGTGCCGTTCAGGGCCGGCGTCACGACCTTGCCATCCTCGGTCACCAGGAACAGGTTCGACGATGCGAACTCGGCCACGTGGCCTTCGGCGTCGAGCATGATCGCCTGGTCGAAACCGCGTTCCTTCGCTTCGCGCATGGCGCGGGTCGAGTTGGCGTACAGGGCCGAGGCCTTGGCGTCGGTCGGCGCCATGTTCGGCTGCGGCCGGCGCATGGTCGACAGGCAGCTCGAGAATCCGCTGAACGGCGGCAGCGGCGCGTCGAACAGGGTCAGCGCGAACTGGCTTTTCTCGGCCACCGGGATCAGGAAGCCCTCGGAACCGAATACCAGCGGGCGGATGTACAGCTCGGCGTCGGCCGGGAACTTGGCCACGCCTTCGCGCACCAGCACTTCCATCTCGTCCACGCCGAGCGGGCAGCGCAGGCCGAGCTTCTCGGCGGATGTGATCACGCGCTCCAGGTGCGGCCGCAGGTCGGGCAGCTTGCCGCGGATAGCGCGCGCGCCGTCGAATACCGACGAACCGAGCCACAGGCTGTGGTCCATCGCGCCATACAGTGGAGTATTTCCTTCAGCCCATTGGCCGTTGTAGTAGGTGAGGTACATGGTCTCTTTCTCGAACATAAACCGGTCCAGTGTAGCGGTGGCGGACCGGTTTCGTCCAGTTGCCCCGGCGGGCGCGACCGGCGGCTTACTGTTCGTTGCCACACCATAGTTACTGCTCGCCTCGCGTACACTACGGCTTTCCAGTAAAAATTGTTTTCATGCTTGCTATTCTCGAACGGATCGACCCTTACAGCGACAACATCGACCTGCTGGTCGAGTTGGTCTGCCACCTGCGCCCGCGCCAGCGCTGGGTGTGGCAGGACGCGGACGATCCGGCCCAGGCGGTGCGCACGCTGACCCAGCTCCTGAAGGGCAATCCGGGCCAGGCCTGGACGCTGCGCCGCTACATCACGACGCTGCTCGAGAAGCGCCGGCATACGAGTCTTTACAGCGATATCGGCATCCTGTCGAACGACGGCTTCGTCACCGAACTGAAAAGCCGCATCACCTACCGCCTGCTGCCGCCGGCGCTCGACGACCTGTACCTGTCGGACGCGCTCGACCAGCTGCTGTACCGCGAAGACGACTACGAATGGATCCGCGCGGTGCCCGACGCCGACTGGATGCAGCTGTTCGGCGTGATCGCCAATGCGCCGCCGCCGGACGACGCCGCCCCCGGCCGCGCGCGCGTGGTCACCCTCAAGGGTTTATTGGACGCGATCCGCACCCTGTCCTGCCGCATCTGCGCGCTCGGCCTCGAGCCGCGCCTGGTGCACAGCTACAGCCAGATCGAGAACTTCGATTCGCCGTTCCTGATGCAGAACATCGAGGCCAACCGCTACCTCGACGAGTACGCGCGCTACCTGGGCGGCGAACGCGAACGCCCGGACGACGCGCGCCACCTGCTGGTGATGCTCGACCAGTGCGAAGACGTGGTGCTCAAGATCCGGCGCCTGGCGCTGTCGAACGGCACCAGCATCGCCCTCACTTACCTGCTGGTGGCGGTCCAGCAAAGCATCGACCGCCTGCAGAAGCTGCTGTTCCTGGTCGACGTCACCGACGAGAAGGGGTCCACCCCGGTCCCGGCGCCGGCGCTGGAAGTGATGGACGAGCTGGTGATCGACGGCGAAGTCATGACGCCGGTCGTGCCCCAGGCCGACAAGCCCGGCCAGCTGGCGCCGCTCGATGCGCCGCTATTGAGTCCGCGCCAGCGCGCGGCCATTTCGCTGGCCGAGGAGCTGATCGAAGCCCACAATACCAAGTACCAGGTCAGCGGCCTGGTGCGCGACAACGTCCACCTGCTGGCCCGTAACGTCACCGAGAACGCCAGCCGCACCGGCGAGCACTACATCGCCGAAGACCGCAAGGACTTGCGCAAGATGCTGTGGTCCTCGTCCGGAGCCGGCTTCATCGTCGGCTTCATGGCGCTGTGCAAGATCCTGCTCGGCTACCTGCGCATGCCGCCGCTGATCGAGGCCTTCCTGTTCAGCATGAACTACTCGCTAGGCTTCGTGCTGATCCACATGCTGCACTTCACGGTCGCGACCAAGCAGCCGGCCATGACGGCCCAGCGCATTGCCGCCTCGCTGCACCGCTCCGCCACCGGACGCGGGATCGACGTCGACAAGCTGGCCGAACTGGTCAACAAGGTATTCCGCACCCAGATGGTGGCGGTGCTCGGCAACGTGCTGGTGGCCTTCCCCGTGGCCTGGGCCATCGCCGAAGGCGTGCGCTGGTACACCGGCCACCACCTGGTCGATCCGATCAAGGCGCTGCACCTGCTGAACGACATCGATCCGCTGAACAGCCCGGCCCTGTTCTACGCCGCCGTGGCCGGCGTCTGGCTGTTCGTGGCCGGCCTGATCTCGGGCTACTACGACAACAAGGCGCTGTACACGCGCATGGGCCAGCGCGTGCAGCAGATCCGCGGCCTGCGCCGCCTGCTGGGCGCCGAGCGGCTGGCGCGGCTGGGCGGCTATGTCGAGGACAATCTCGGCGGCCTGATGGGTAACTTCTTCTTCGGCATCCTGCTGGGCACCACGGGCACCATCGGTTTCCTGCTCGGCCTGCCGATCGACATCCGCCACATCACCTTCTCGGCCGCCAACTTCGCGACCGCGCTGGTGGCCCTGGACTATGGCATGAGCTGGGCCCAGATCGCCAACGCCACCGCCGGCGTCCTGCTGATCGGCACCATCAACCTGTTGGTGAGCTTCGGGCTGGCGCTGTGGGTGGCGCTGCGCGCCCGCAAGATCCAGTTCAAGCGCTGGATCCTGCTGGTGCAGGCGCTGGGCCGGCGCTTCGCTTATTCGCCGATCGAATTCTTCCTGGGTCCGCGGCATCGCCAGCTGCCGCCGCCCGATACCGTGTCCTCGAGGGGAACAAAATGAACAAGAAGCGCTTCGCCGCCTGGTTCGGCTTCATAGCTTTCGTGTGCGTGGTGGCCTCATGCAAGGCCCTGCCCGACCGCAGCACCATCGCCGGAGCGCCCGAGAAGGCCATTCCCACCGTCGCCACCCAGCGCGGGGAGCTCAAGGATTCGCAGGCGGCGGCGCTGCTCAAGCGGCGCTGGGCGCGCGCCTCGCCCGACCTCAAGCAACTGGCGGTGCTGGAAGAGCAAGCGACCGGCGTGCCGCTCATCGCCGGCAACCAGGTCTCGCTGCTGTTCGACGGCCCGGCCACGATGCGCGCCATGATGGAGGCGGCGAAGAACGCGAAGACCTCGATCAACCTCGAAACCTATATCTTCGACCACGACGAGATCGGCACCCAGTTCGCCGAAATCCTGATGCAGAAGCGCGCGGACGGCGTGGTGGTCAACATCATCGTCGACGGCGTCGGCACCCTGGCCACGCCGAAGGAATTCTTCGATCGCCTGCGCCAGGCCGGGGTCAATGTGCTGGTGTTCAATCCGGTCAATCCGACCAAGCGGCCCGGCAAATGGGCGCTGAACAACCGCGACCACCGCAAGATCATGGTGGTCGACGGCCGGGTCGCCTTCACCGGCGGCATCAATATCAGCAGCACCTATGCCAACAGCTCGCTGTTCCGCTCCAACAAGCGCGCCGGCAAGGTCAACGAGGAAGACGTTGGCTGGCGCGACACCCATATCAAGATCGAAGGGCCGGCCGTCGGCGCGCTGCAATGGGCCTTCATCGACAACTGGGTGCACCAGGACGCGGGCGAGCTGCCCGAGATCGACTACTTCCCCAAACTGGCCCCGGTGGGCGAGAAGGTGGTGCGGGTGCTGGCCACCTCGCCCGACCGCGATTCGGAAATCTACAAATCGCTGGTGCTGGCGATCGGCGAAGCGAAGAAATCGATCCACATGACGGCTGCGTACTTCGTGCCCGACCAGCAGATCGTCGACGGCCTGGTCGCGGCGGCAAAGCGCGGGGTCGACGTGCAGCTGGTGCTGCCGGGCGTGTCGGACCACGACTTCATCAAGTATGCGGGCGAATCGTTCTACCAAGAACTGCTCGAGGGCGGCGTGCGCATCTTCCAGCTGCAGGTGGCGGTGCTGCATGCCAAGACCACCGTGATCGACGGCATGTGGTCGTCGATCGGCTCGGCCAATATCGACCGCCGCAGTTTCATCCACAACTACGAGGTCAATGTGGTGGTGCTCGATCCGCACTTCGGACGCGATATGGAGGCAGCGTTCAGGGAAGACTTGCGGCACTCGAAGGAGATCAAGCTCGACGCGTGGAAGAAGCGGCCGTGGGGCGATCGCTTGCGCGAGATGATGTCGCGGTTGACGGAATACTGGATTTAACGTCAGTGGCTCATCCAACCACCACCATATGAACGTCGTTCCCGCGAAGGCGGGAACCTAAGTTTGTATGCGTTGCCGCTACTGTCAGAACGAGTGGCGGTTCAAAGAAATTAGATTCCCGCCTTCGCGGGAAGTCGTTACCTCCAGTGGAGGTAACGACGGGATGCGTGCGTTGGCGCAAAAACATACGCGGCCGTTTCACAATCCGGCAGCCAGCATCCCGTCGCTATGCGGCGACCAGATGCTGCCGGCCCGCACGAACTTCTCGGTGGTGACCAGTTCGAACCTGCCGCCCACCACATCCCAACCATAGCGGTCGATCTCGACCCGCTGCGGTTCGACCCGCATCACATTGAATGAATTCACCTCGCCGCGCCCGCGCGTGGACGTGGCAGTCCCGGCCTGGACCACCAGCGCCGCATACTCCGCGATCTGGTAGCGCGCCGCCGTGCTGCCGGCGTGGCTGGCGTGCATATGGCCGGCCATCAGGATGTCGACGCCCGTCTCTGCAAACACTTCCATCGCCATCGGCGCCCGCACCACGAGGTCGCGCTTTTCGTAGTGCTCGGGCAGGTCGAAAGGATGGTGGGTGACGACGATGCGCGTGACCTGCGGCCCCAGGCCGGCCAGGCGTTCGCGCAGCCCGGCCACCTGCTCGTGGCTGATGCGGCCGTCCTTGATGGTCAGCGAGCGCGCCGTGTTGACGCCCACCACGGCGATCTCGTCGTCGATGAAGGCCGGCTCCAGTTCGCCGGTGATGAAGCGCTTGTAGCGCGCCAGCGGCCGCACGAAACGGCGCAGCACGTTGTACAGCGAGATGTCGTGGTTGCCCGGGACAATGATCTGCGGGCCCGGCAGCGAGTCGAGGAAGGCGCGCGCCTGCTCGAATTCCTCGACCTTGGCGCGCTGGGTCAGGTCGCCCGAGATCACGACCACGTCGGCCGCGATGCGCTCGACCAGTTCGCGCAAGGGGCCGAGCAGGGCCTGGTCGACGCGGCCGAAATGCAGGTCGGACAGGTGAACGAGGGTGCGCATGCGACGGTCTCCTTTCAAATCTCTTGCGGCGGCGCCGTGCCCGCCGCGCGCCGCGCGCGCGCGGCGCGGCGCCGGTTGAGGGTGGCGGCGCCGCTGATGCAGATCGCCAGCCAGCCGCAGCCCTCGGCCAGCGCGGCCAGGATGTCGGTCAGGTAGTGCGCGCCCAGGTACATGCGCGAGAACGCGATCAGGCCGATCATGAGCGTCGCCAGCACGAAGGGCAGCAGGCGCCCGGTCCAGCTCGTGGCCTGGCGCGCGAAATAACAGGCCAGCAGGCCGTACAGCACGGTGGCCGCCATCGTGTGCCCGCTGGGGAAGCTGTAGGTGGTGAGCGTGAGGATCGGCTCCTCGAAATGGGGCCGCGCGCGCTCGAAGGTGTGCTTCAGCGCCACATTGAGCAGCATGCCGCCCGGCACCGCGGTGACCAGCGCGACCGGCCAGTAGCGGTGCCCGCGCCGATGGAACCAGATGCCGACGCAGGCCGCGATCGCCAGCACCCCGGGCGTGCTGTGGATATGGGTCAGGACCAGCAGCGCATCGCGCAGCAGGCCGCCCTGGCGCGCATGCGCGTGCAGCCAGTCGGCGACGACCGCATCCAGCCGGGTGATCGGATCGCCCGCGACCACGGCGCCGGCCAGGTGGGCAAAGCCGGCCATTGCCAGCAGCAGCAACACCACGCCGACGGTGAGGTGGAGGCCGTATTCGCCCTCGGGCGACAGGCGGGCGGCGGCAAATCGGTGGATGCGTGGCAGGCTCTTGGTCATGGTGACCAGATTATGACCGACTTGGCGAAAAAACCACACACGGCAAAATTTACTGTATATCCGAACAGTAGCTGTAGATTTGTACAGTAGTTGTGTTATTCTTTCCTCACTGCATAACCACTTCGATAAAAGGAAACGAACATGACGACTCTGAACAGCTCCTTCGGCCTGGAACACGCACCCGTCCCTTTCCTGGCGCGCATCGGCCGCCGCGAAATCCTCGTCACCCGCGATTTCCGCAAGCGCTTCTATGCCGTGAACCCGATCATCGAATGCGATACCGGCGTCGAAGCCGGCCACGTCGAAATCCTGCTGTTCCGCCGCTGGCTGCTCATCCTGTCCAAGGCGCACTGATCGGGGCCAACGCATTTTGAAAATCGAATAAGGTTTGTTGGATTTATTCGTTCTCTTTCGATGGGTCGCGGCCGTACGCTACGGTTTCCCACCCTCCAGAAAGATAATAAATGCTTCGCAAAACCTTTATTCGTTCCCTGGCGGCATTAACGCTGCTGGTGCAAACTTCGGCGTTCGCTGCGGACGTCAACCTGCTCAATGTGTCGTACGACCCGACTCGCGAGCTGTATCACGAGTTCGATGCCGCCTTCGCCAGGCACTGGAAAGCGAAGACCGGCGACAACGTCAACGTGAAGCAGTCGCACGGCGGTTCGGGCAAGCAGGCGCGTTCGGTGATCGACGGCCTGCAGGCCGACGTCGTCACGCTGGCCCTGGCCTACGACATCGACGCGATCCGCGACAAGGGCCTGATCAACCCGGGCTGGGAACAGAAGCTGCAATACCGCAGCTCGCCCTACACCTCGACCATCGTGTTTCTGGTGCGCAAGGGCAATCCGAAGAAGATCAAGGACTGGAACGACCTGGTCAAGCCGGGCATCTCGGTGATCACGCCGAATCCGAAGACCTCGGGCGGCGCGCGCTGGAACCACCTGGCGGCCTATGGCTACGCGCTGCGCCAGCCGGGCGGCAATCCGCAGAAGGCGGCCGAATTCCTGGGCGCCCTGTACAAGAATGTGCCGGTGCTCGACTCGGGCGCGCGCGGTTCGACCACCACCTTCGTCGAGCGCGGCATCGGCGACGTGCTGCTGGCCTGGGAAAACGAAGCGCTGCTGGCGCTGCGCGAACTCGGCCCCGATAAATTCGAGATCGTGGCGCCGTCGCTGAGCATCCTGGCCGAACCGCCGGTGGCCGTGGTCGACAAGAACGTCGACAAGAAGGGGACCCGCAAGGTGGCGCTGGCCTACCTGGAATACCTGTATAGCGACGAGGGCCAGGACATCATCGCCAAGAACTACTATCGCCCGGCGGTCGACAAGTTCGCCAAGAAATATGCGTCGCAATTCCCGCAGATCAAGCTGTTCCAGATCGGCGAGCTGGGCGGCTGGACGGCGGCGCAGAAGGCGCATTTCTCGGATGGTGGCGTGTTCGATCAGATCTATACCAAGAAGTAATCGCAGCATACTTCTTTTCTGCCAGCCAAGTCCGCCCGCACGTCGCTTCCGCGCAGGCGGGAGCCCAAGTCTTGCGCGATACCACTTGAATCAAACGCAGTGGCAGCGCAAGAAGCTTGGGTTCCCGCCTTCGCGGGAACGACGTTTTGCGTTGCGGGCCATCAGTGGCGCCTCGACTCTCCCGCGCGACAAACAATCCCTTGAAATAGCAAACTCGGTCACGAAGTGAACAATTCACTAACGTGGCCTGCCGCCTTTCGCATTCGCGAACGCGGCGGTCCTTCCCCGTACACCATGCAACACGGAAAGGATCACGCAATGTCAGTCAAACTCCGCAGGATCAACGAGCAAGTCATCGTCATCACCGGCGCCACCAGCGGCATCGGCCTGTCGACCGCACGCATGGCCGCCGAACGCGGCGCCCGGCTGGTGCTGGCGGCGCGCGCCGACGATGCGCTCGACGAACTCGCCCATGAGCTGCGCGCTCGCGGCACTGAGGTCGTCACCGTCACCGCCGACGTCGGCAAGATCGACGACGTCGAGCGCATCGGCGAGGCCGCCATCGACCGCTTCGGCCGCATCGACACCTGGGTCAACAATGCCGGCATCTCGATCTTCGGCCGCATCGAAGACATCTCGCCCGCAGACCACCACCGCCTGTTCCAGACCAATTTCTGGGGCGTCGTGAACGGCTCGCTGGAAGCGGTCAAGCGCATGAAGCTGCGCGGCGGCGGCGCCCTGATCAACGTC
Organism: Telluria beijingensis; assembly: GCF_030770395.1. Taxonomy (GTDB): domain Bacteria; phylum Pseudomonadota; class Gammaproteobacteria; order Burkholderiales; family Burkholderiaceae_D; genus Telluria; species Telluria beijingensis. Next base: position 5,218,869 of record NZ_CP132480.1, read on the forward strand.
GGCAGCGAGCTGTCGGACCACGGCATCCCGCTGCAGGGCATGTATGCGGCGTCCAAGCACGCCGTAAAGGGCTTCACCGATTCGCTGCGCATGGAGCTGGAAAAGGAAAACGCGCCGATGTCGATCACCCTGGTCAAGCCGTCCGGGATCGACACGATGTTCGCGGTGCACGCCAAGAACTATATGGAGAAGGAGCCGAAGCTGCCGGCGCCGGTGTATGCGCCCGAACTGGTGGCCGACGCGATCCTGTACGCGGCCCAGCATCCGAAGCGCGACGTGTTCGTCGGCGGCGCGGCAAGAATGAATTCGGCGGGCGCCCGCTTCCTGCCGCGCGCCTTCGACAAGTACGTGACGGCGACCATGTTCAAGGGCCAAAAGGCGGACGCCCCGGCCGATCCGGGCCGCCGCGACGCCCTGCACAAGCCGGACCACACGCGCGAACTGCGCGAGCGCCAGGGCTCGCCGCACCGCGTGCATGAGCGCAGCCCGTACACGGCGGCCCAGCTGCGCTCGAAGCAGATCACCACCGCGCTGCTGGGCGGCGGCGCCCTGCTAGCGGCCTTCGCCCTCAGTCGGCGGACGGCTCGTTAAGAAGTCGGTATCCTCCTCGGTCAGCGGCAGGTCGGGGATGGATTCGATGCGGTCGGTATCGATGTCGGCGCCATCCCTGGCGACGGCATCGCGGCCGGCCGCGGCGCGTTCGCCGGTGCCGCCCATATCGCTGTCGCCCGAGAAATCGGCGTCGCCGACGTCGGGACCGGCAGTGTCGCCGGCATGGCCGGGTTCCAGATCGGAGGTCGTGCCTTCGTCGAAATCGAGCACCTGGTCGGGGTCGAGATTGGCGAAGCCAGGGCCGCCGACCACGTCGCTGCCGGTGTCCGAAATATCGCTCGGGCCGAGCGCGTCGATGCCATGGCCCTTGCCCAGGCTGCGGTCAGGGCGGTCCGGGAAGTTGTCCGGGTCGAGTGTGCTGGTGCCAGTCATAGTGCCTCCTCAATAGTTGATGAACCATGGAGACAGCGTACTGAATTTCGCCGCGCCCTGTCGCAGCGCACGGCACGGCGGCGCGACTCAGAACGCGCGCCGCATCCCCACGTTGAGCGAGGAACCGTTGCCCGGCTTGACGCCCACGTGCACCCCGGCCAGGTGCTGGATGCGCGAGTAGGCGGCATAGAAATCCATGCGGCGCGACACCGCGTAGCTGGCGCCGACGGCGAGCTGGCGCGCATCGTTGTTGGCCGGGTCGCGGTCGTTGCGGCGCACATAGGAGGCCAGCAGCGTGGTCTGGCGCGACATCGGCACCGCCACGCCCATCAGCACGTCGCGGCTGTCGGTCGAGCGCGTGGCGGCGACGCTGGCGCCATAGGGATTGTCCGGATTGAACAGCGGCGAATTGCCCCAGCCCCGATTGGCGCTGTAGGCAGCATAGGCCGTGCCCCAGCCGAAGCGCATATTCGCGGCGACGATGGAATTGCGGGCCGCCATGGTGATGTCGACCTCGTTGTAGCGCGTGACCTTGGCCACGTTGCGGTTCTGGTGGGCGGCGCGGATGTTCAACGGACCGAGGTTGACGCCGACCGTCATGCCCCAGGCGCGGCCCGACTGCGAACCGTCGACATCGCCCTTGCGCCACTTGCCGCCGGCGCTGAAGTTGGCGTAGCGGCCCTCGAAGCCTTCGGTATCGTCGGCGCGCATGCCGCGCGGCGCGGCCTGGGCCGACAGGCCGCCACTGAACGGGTCGCCAACCTCGTTCAAGGTGGTGTAGTCGACGTTGTACTGGCGTCCGGCGGTCATGCCGCCCTGCAGCGCGCGCTCCTGCTGGCGCTCGATCTCGGCAGCGGTCTCGAGCGTGAAGATCGAGGATGCCGCCGGCACCGCCTCCGAACGGGCGGCCAGCTGCAACTCGGCCAGGCAGTCCGGCCCGCAGACCGCTTCCTGGATTGCCGCGGCGCCCTCTCCATGCGAGGGCGTCGGCTCGTTCTGCGCCGAAGCGCATGCCGCACTCCCTCCGAGTACGGCCAATGCGACGATGGACATTCTCATGGCGTCAATCTCTCCCTGACACCTACTATCCGCCTGTTATGGCAGCCTGATCTGTCTAATACCTCACATAACCGGTAGTTTCAGCACGATCATGCGCTTGCGCATCGCATCAACTCGCTTTGTTTGATCTTCCGCACTGTTTGTACCGTACACCGAAACAGTGAGCTAGGGCAATCTTTACGACAAAAGTCGAAATAAGAGACCGCTAGCGGCGCAGGCCGGCAAAGGCCGCCGGCTCCCACTCGCGCAGCGCCAGCAGCAGGCCGCTGCCGCGCCGTTGCGCCAGGGGCGCCGCCAGGCTCTCCTCGTGCAGCTGGGCGAAGCGGGCGCGCATCAGGCGCAGCTCGTGCTGCAGCTTGGCGCGCGCGCTTTCGGTAAGCATGCCGTGCACGAAATCGAGCGACTCGCCGGCGCCGTCGAAACCGCCGGCGACGAACTCGGGCATGCCCTGCTCGTCGAAGTAGCGGCGGATCGGACCGTCGGCCAGCCAGTCGAAGTCGCGCGCCACATTGACCCGGATCCGGTTGCCCGGCAGCAGGGTGATCAGTTGCAGGCGGTCCAGGCGCAGCAGGTATTGCAGGCACTCGGATTCGCTCAGCCGGTACACATTGAGCATGTCGAGCATGCGCCAGTGGTTCAGCGCGCACACCGCCACCAGCAGCAGCTTGTCGTCCTGCACCAGTTCGGCTTCCTGCTCGGCACTGAGGGTGCGCAGGCGGCGTTGTCCGTTCTGGGCTTCCTGTGCGATCTCGGCCAGCGTGAAGCCGAGCAGGCTGCAGATTTCCACGATGCGTTCGAGCGTGAACTGCTCGCTGGCGAACAGGCGCTTGATGCTCGGCTCGGACAGGTCGAGCGCGACGGCGACGTCGCGGTAGGTCAGGCCTTGCAGCTTGAGCTGGCGCTTGATGGTGGCGATGATCTGGCTGATTTGGGTCATGATAAAGAACAGGAACGGTGGTTCAGGAAGCGGTGCCGGTTGCGGACGCATGCCAGGCCGGCACCGCGGCCAGCCTGACGGCATTCTTGCCGCCACGCTTGGCGGCGTACATGGCATGGTCGGCGCGCGCCAGCCAGGCGTCCAGGTCGGGCTGGTCGCCCGGCGCGAACAACGCCACGCCGATGCTGGCGCCGACCGTGACGACGGTACTGCGCAGCGTATAGGGCTCGCGCACGCAGGCGAGCAGCTTGCGCGCGGTGTCCTCGGCGTCGCCCGCACTTGCCAGCATCTCCAGCACCACCACGAACTCGTCGCCGGCCAGCCGCGCCACCATATCGGTCTTGCGCACGCAGCTCGCCAGGCGCGCACCGAACTGGCGCAGCAATTCGTCGCCCTCTTCGTGGCCATGGCTGTCGTTGACCGCCTTGAAGCCGTCCATGTCGATAAACAGCAGCGCTGCCGGCATATTGCTGCGGCCGACACGGCCCATGGCTTCGGGCAAGGTCTCCATCAGCGCACGCCGGTTCGGCAAGCCGGTCAGCACGTCGCGCAGCAGCAGCGCATTGAGTTCGGCGGTGCGTTCGGCCACCGCCGACTCGAGGTGTTCGTTCATCTGCAGCAGCGCACGCCGATAGCGCGCCTCGCTGTCGACCAGGTCGCGCATCGTGCTCGACAGCACGTTCGCTTCATGGAAGCCATGGATTTGCGGAATCGACGGCAAATCCTTTTCCCTGGCCGTGGCTTCGGTCACGCGCTCGATGGCCTGCCCCAGCTGGGTCATCGGCTGCGCCAGGCGCCGCGCCAGCAGCGCGGCGACGATCGTCAGCACACCGCCCAGCAGCACGCTCCAGCCCAGCATCCGGCGTTTCAGCTCGGTGGCGCCCTGCAAGGCTTTTTCTTCATCCTGGCGCACCAGGACCGACCAGCGCAGCGTCGCCGCATTGCCGGCCTGGCCGGTCTGGCTGAAGCCGGTGAGATAGGCACGACCGCCGGGCCATTCCTCGCGCAATGCGCCGGTGTCGCCGAGCCGCGCGCGGCGCAGGCTGTCGGTGTCGATCTTCTGCTCGACCAGCTCCTGCGGACCGAGCAGGACAGTGCCGTCGTCGCGGACCACGAGGATCTCGGCACCGTATTCGCGCAGCGCCGGCGTCAGCAGCATGCGCGCCTGGCGCCGCGCCCATTCCCAGCTCAGGTGCAGGCCCAGCACGGCGAACAGTTCGCCCTGCTGGTTGAACACGGGCGTCGACACGTCGACGAAGCGCCAGGGGTCGGCGCGCTGGGGCATCAGCTTCTCGAGCAGCAGTGCCGGGTGGTAATCGGTGGCGCGCACGCCGTCCAGGCCGACCTGGAACCAGGGACGGACGCTGACGTCATTCCCTTCCAGCAGGCCCATGGTGGAAGCAACCACCCTGCCCCGGGTATCGGCCAGGCCGATCCAGGCATAATCGGGGAAGGTCTGCTGCAGGGTTTCGAGCGCCGCGCGTGCGGTGGCCGGGTCGGATGCCTGGCGCACCGATGGCAGGGCGGCCAGCAGGCGCGCGTCGCCGGTGGCCTGTTCCACCACGCGGTTGAGCGCGTCGCGCATCTGCCACGACAGCTGCTGCAACCGCAGTTCGGCCTCAACATTGGCCTGGCGCACGGCAAAATGGTTCACGACGGCCAGTTGCAAGGCGACGGTGAGGGCGACCGCAATGCAGACGGCAAGCGTCATCAACGTCGACAGGCGAAATTTGCAGAGCAGTCCTTGCATGGAATTGTTCAGAAAATTAATTGCCGGTCATGATACTCCCGAAACCCGTGGTCATATCGATCAGCAAAAAAGTGCATCAAAGAAATCTTGATAGCGACGCTTATTTTGGACAGAATGCAACACTCTAGCGCAAGCCAGACACCTTGTCGTATTTCTTTTAGCAAAAAATTGTATCGATTGGCTACAACCGTAGTATATCCATTCCGGTAAAATCGGAAATCGAAATAAGACATTTCTCAATGTCACATATATGACCCACCATCGACAGGAGACTCTGATGCCATATTCCCGTTTTCTTGCTGTGCTATTCGCCACATCTACCCTGGTATTGCCGCCCGCCCTGGCGGCAGCCGCCGGCCCGTTGGCGACAATCGACAGTGGGAAAGTGGAGGGCAAGGTCGACGGAGGCATCGCAAGCTGGAAGGGCATCCCGTTCGCCGCCCCGCCGGTGGGCGCCCTGCGCTGGCGTGCGCCGCAAGCCGTGGCGCTTTGGAGCGGCGTGCGCCAGGCCACGGCCTACGCACCTGACTGCATGCAACTGCCCTTCCCCAGCGACGCTGCGCCGCTCGGCACCCAGCCCGACGAAGACTGCTTGTACCTGAATGTCTGGAAGCCGGCCGACGCTGGCGCCAGGCTCCCGGTGCTGGTCTGGATCTATGGTGGCGGCTTCGTCAATGGCGGTTCGTCGCCGCCGACCTATTCCGGCGCCGAACTGGCGAAACAGGGCGTGGTCGTCATCAGTTTCAATTACCGGATCGGCCGCTTCGGCTTCTTCGCCCATCCGCAACTGACGCGCGAAGCCGGCGCCGGCGAGCCGCTCGGCAATTACGGATTCATGGACCAGGTCGCGGCGCTGCAGTGGATCAAGCGCAATGCCGCGGCCTTCGGCGGCGATCCGGCCAACGTCACCATTACCGGCGAATCGGCTGGCGGCATGTCGGTCAATGCCCTCTTGACCTCACCCATGAGCGCGGGCCTGTTCGCGAAAGCGGTCGTCATGTCGGGCGGCGACGGCGGCACCGCGCCGACGTCGCTGGCGGACGTCGAGAAAATCGGCCAGGCCTTCGCGACCGGCAAGGGCATTGCCCACGACGATCCCCAGGCGCTCGACAAGCTGCGCGCACTGCCGGCCGAACAGGTGGTGGACGGCATGAACCTGGCCACCTTCAGGCAGCCGGCGGCGGCCGCGACCTACCACGGGCCTTTCGTCGACGGCAAGGTGGCGATCGACTCCGGCGCCGCGTTCGGCGCCGGCCGCATGCACCGGGTGCCGGTGATGATCGGCGCCACCAGCGCCGACATCGGCGGCAACACCGGGTATATGGTCGCCGGCGCGCGCAGCCTGGCGGCGACCCTGGCCGACCATGGCGTGCCGGTGTATGCCTATCGCTTTTCGTACGTGGCCGATTCGATCGCCAAGCCGGGCGCCGGCGCGGGGCATGCGACCGACATCCCCTATTTCTTCGATACGGTGGCGGTCAAGTATGGCGCGGCGGCGAGCGCCAGGGACGTCGCCATGGGCAAGGCGATGGCGACGTATATGGTGAACTTCGCCAAGCGCGGCGATCCGAATGGCGCGGGACTGCCGGCGTGGCCGCGTTATGCGCGCTCGACTGACCAGCTCATGGATTTTGCGGCTGGCGGCAAGCCGGTGGCGCTAAAGGATCCGTGGGGCACCGAGATCGACGCCGCACAAAAGGCGCGCTGAGGCGCCTTGGCCGATGCGTGGAACTAGAAGGCGATCGGCGTCGCGCCCATCGCCTTCAGCCGGCCAGTGACCGATGCATTGCGCAACTCCCCGACGCCTTGCCAGATGACCAACAGGCCGAGGCCGAAGAAGGGGATCAGCGGCACACCGAGCAGGCACAGGATTGCGCCGACCACCGGGCGCGCGTTGTAGCAATAGATTTTGCCGTCAGGCGTCTGTATTCCGCACACCAGCCTGCCCTGCATGAACAATTTGGTCGTGCCGTTCTGGTTCAGGGCCCGCGACATGAAGTTATCCAGCGAACTTGGCACCGCGATCTTTTGCAGGATCCGGTCGCCAATTTCCACGACCGTGTACGTGGTCAGCTTGTTCTGGATGGTGGCATTGCCCAGCAACGTCAGGTTGCCTTCGATGGTATTCATGTTGATCCTTTTTATGTGACGGGTCGTTCGCGTGCTCGGCTGAGTCGCTTGCGTACCCATAACGCTGCAGGCCGCCATTTTTTTCAAAAAGTAAACTTCTACAACATGTCTCTTTGGCACATAATTTGGTAACTGCAGATTTTCAGCAGGACGGTTTCGCTCTCGTTGATCGAAGGGACGCTATCGATGGTGTCGCTCACAGCCCTGCTCCGCCTGCTACCGGCCCTGATGGCCGCCGCAGCCTTTCTATGCGCACCCGCGGCCGCCCGCGGACTGAAGGACTACCAGCGTATCGCCTGGACCCAGGGACAGGGGGCGCCGAGCAATATCACGGGACTGGCCCAGACCACCGATGGCTGGCTCTGGGTCGGGAGCGACGATGGGCTGTTCCGCTTCGACGGCGTCAATTTCGAACCCTATCTGCCTGCCGGCCGGCCCGACCTCATGCACGCGCGCATCGTCGAGCTGCACGCCGCGGACAACGGCGACCTGTATGTCTCCTATTTCCCGCACGACGTGGCGGTCATCGGCCGCGACGGGCGCTTCACCGTGCTGCCGCGGCCCGAGTCGTTCCGGAAGATGCCTCCGACCGTCATGGTTCTCGACCATGACGGCAGCCTGTGGACCATCGGCCATGGCATCCACCGTTTTGCGGATGGCCGCTGGGCGACCGTCGACAACGATCCGATCTGGCTCGATGGTGGCTTGTTCAGCATGCTGCTCGACCAGGACGGTCGGCTGTGGGTCGCGGCGCCGAGCGGCGCCTGGCGGCTGGACCGCGCGCGCGGCCGTTTCGACCGGGTGTCGAACCAGGGCGGCGGCCTGGCGCTCGCGCCCAATGGCGATGTATGGGTGATCGGCCGCAATGGCGGGCCGGCAACGCGCCTTGCGCCATCCCTGTCCGGCAAGCCGAGGCCGGCGCGCGCGGGCGCCGTGGTCTCGCGCGTGGCTGGCCAGTTCGCCTCCGACGGCACGCTGTGGGCGCTTGGCTGCCCCGACACCGCTTGCCTGGTCCACGATGTCACCCAATACCCGGGCGTCATCGATCCGAGGCGCGCCGCCGATGAACGGGTAGCCAGCGATGAAGGCGCGCAAGGCAAGGAGTTCCCCGTCATCCTGGAAGACCGGGAGCGCAATCTCTGGGTGTATGCGAATGGCACCTTGAACCAGTTCCGGCCGAAGCGCTTCCTGGTGCCGGCGCCGAAACTCGACCTGACGGAGTATTTCTATACGGTGGCGCAGAGCGGCGATCGCCAGTTCTGGGTCGCCGAGAACGCGAGCGGGACGCTGTGGCGGCTGGGGGCCGACGGCGTGCCGGTTGCCGTGCCGGGTGAGCCGACATACATCATCACCAGCGGCCGCGACGGCGCGCTCATCAAGGGCAACGCGCGCACGATCACCCGCGTGCGTGGCGAGGCCGTCGAGACGATCCCGCTGCCGCCGGGGCGGGATGGCAAGCCGGTCGACCGCAAGCTGCTGGGCCTGCTCGACGATGGCAAGCGAATCTGGACCGCGGCCTTCGATACCGGCCCGATTGCCTGGGCAAATGGAAAATGGCACGCCGGCCGGCAGCTTGGCTTGCCGGACCAGATTCACTTCTCGCGCGCCGCCGGCCTCGGGCAGTTGTGGCTGGTGCGCGGGGACAATGAGCTGGTCCATTTCGACGACGGGAAGCTGACGCAGTATGGCAAGACGCAGCTGGGCGTCACGACCGGCATCTTCCACGGCGAGCCGATGGTGATCGGCGGCGCGGAAGGGCTGGCCATCCTCAAGGATGGAAAGCTGCAACGCTTGCGCAGCCGTGACCCCAATGCCTTGCGCGGCGTGTCCGGGATGGCCGTGACCGCGAATGGCGACCGCTGGCTGAACGGTGTCGGCGGCGTGGTGCATGTGACGGCGGCGGATTGGCAGCGCGTGCTGGAGCAGCCCGGCGAGCTGCTGCGCCATGAAACGTTCGGGGTGATCGATGGCTATCCGGGCCGCTCGAGCGCCGCGTGGCGCGCGCCTACGGCCTTCAGCCCCGACGGGCGCGTGGTGTGGTTCCAGGGGACCAGGGGTATCGTCGGGCTGGATAGCGCCGACTTGCGGCGCAATGCTGCAACGCCGGTGCCGGTCGTGCTGGATGTGAGTACCGAGACGTGGCGCTTCGACGCGGTCGGCAACCTGCGGTTGCCGCCGGGGTCGCAGGACTTCCGGGTGCGGTTCACCGCGCCCATGTTGCGCCAGCCCGAACGCACGCGGTTCGAGTACCGGCTCGACGGCTTCGACGCTGCCTGGCGCGACGGCGGCAATCGGCGCACGACGTCGTATACCAATGTCGCTCCGGGGAATTATGTGCTGCGCGTCCGTGCGTTCAATGAGGATGGGGTGGCGAGTGGGGAGGATGCGGCGGTGCCGATCACCATTGCGCCGACGCTGGTCCAGAGTCTGCCGTTCAAGGTGGCGATGGTCGTGCTGCTGGTCGGCCTGCTCGCCGTGCTCCATCGGCTGCGGGTGCGGTACCTGGGGCGCCGGATTCTCGAGCGCGCCGAGATCAAGCTGGCCGAGCGTGAGCGGATTGCACGGACCTTGCATGATTCGTTCTTGCAGACTGTTTATTTGCTCATTTTGCGGTTGAGGAAATTCGAAGTCAAATTGCCTGAAAACGCGGCCAGCCGCCAGGAGCTGAATACGATTCTTGGCGAGGCCCAAGGCGTGATCGATGAAGGGCGGGAGCAGGTCCATGCGCTGCGAGCCGGGACTGGTCGCACGCTGGCCGAGATCGTGCAGGAGTGCGTGAGCGGTTTACGGGCGGTGTATCCAGATGTTCGGTTCGAGATGCATGACAGGGCGAAGATGGTCGATGTCGACCAGGGGACCATCGAGGAAGCGGGCGCGATCGTTTGCGAGGCGGTTCGTAACGCATTTACCCATGCGCAGGCCCGGCACATCGTCGTGGAGACAGGGTTCGGAAAGCGGGAGCTGGTGGTGACCGTGTCCGACGATGGCCAGGGTATGGCGCCGGCGGTGCTCGAGGCCGGATATCGGGATGGGCACTGGGGCATGGTTGGCATGCAGGAGCGTGCTGCGCGGATTGGGGGGCGGGTGGAAATCAGTAGCGGTGCCGGTAAAGGCACTTCGGTCAAGCTCGCGGTTTCAGTAGACCAGGCAGAAACCGCCTCTATTAACTAAACATTGGGTGCCTGATGTCTCACCAGGTCGTAGCTGGTACTGCGCCCGCCTGCACCGGACCGCTGCAGGATACCCATTTCGACCAGCTCGTTGATGTCACGCAGCGCGGTATCTGTCGACGATTTTGCGATGGCAGCCCACTTGCCGGTGGTGAGCTTGCCCTCGGAGCCATCGAGCAGGCGGTTGATGATCTTGACTTGCCGCTCGTTGAGCCCCACGCCCGAAACCCGCTGCCAGAAATGGGCCTTTTCCAGCACGACATCGAGCGCGTGGTGGGCCAGGTCCACGGCCTCGCCTAGCGTCTGCAGAAACCACAGCAGCCATTCCGTCACATTCATGTCGGCCTTTTGCGTGCGCTCCAGGATGTCGTAGTACGCCTCGCGCTCGCGCTGGATCTGCGCCGACAGGCTGTAGAAGCGCTGCGGACTGCCATCGGCGCGCGCCAGCAGCAGATCGCCAATGGCGCGCGCGATACGGCCATTGCCATCGTCGAAGGGATGCATCGTCACAAACCAAAGATGCCCGAGTCCGGCGCGAATCAGTGCCGGCTCAGCCTGGGCTTGTGCGTTGACCCATGCGAGAAAGCGCTCCATCTCTTTAGCCAGGCGCTGCGCTGGAGGGGCTTCGTAGTGGACACGCTGTCGCCCGATGGGGCCGGACACGACTTGCATCGGACCGTAAGTATCGTCGCGCCACGTGCCGGTGCTGATCTTGCTCAGGCCAGAATAGCCAGTCGGGAAAAGTGCGGCATGCCAGCCGAACAGGCGCTCTCGCGTCAACGGCGACGAACAGTTGATGGCCGCATCGAGTACCATCTCGACAACACCTTCAACGTGCCGGTCCACTGGCGCCAACGACCCGATCTCGACACCCAGGCGTCGTGCGATGGATGAACGAACCGAGGCGACGTTCAGGTGTTCGCCTTCGATTTCGCTGGTCTTGAGCACGTCGTCAGTCAATGCGGCGAGGCTGGCCTCGTTGCGCAAACCCAGGCCGATATCGGCAAGCCTGCCGAGCAGCAGGCCCTGACGTTGACTGACCTGCGCAAGCGGCGACACAAGTGCCGCCAGGTCGTAGCGCCAGTTCGGCCAATCTGGAATCTGCCAGATATAGGGGTAATCGCCGCAGTTCATGCGGTGATTGTACGGAGTAATCGCCGCATTGCCAATGCTGGATTGAGCGCGACTGTTCACGCTGAAAATCGTTCGGCTTGTTCATTCATGAAGGCACTCTACACAAAACGTCGGCAGTTATTCATATTTGCCGACATCTTGTTCAGCATTTCTTGTTTTGGAATTCCTTGGAATGCAGACTGAAGGCATCGAATCCGTGGGACTTCTATATGGGTGCAAAGTCGATCGATTGCCCTACAGCAGCATGCTTCGGCATACAATTGTTGAGTCGACAAAACATACCGAAGATCACGTGCAGACCATTCCTCACTATGATCAGAACGCCGAGCAGCTTGTATCCCAGTACGAATCGCTGACCTTCGAGCATGTGCACCCCGCCCTGCTGAACCTACTGCCACCTCCCGGCTCGACGATTCTGGACGTCGGCGCCGGCTCCGGAAGAGATGCTGCCTGGTTTGCGGCCAAAGGATACGATGTTGTCGCCGCCGAGCCCTCGGAAGGGATGCGCACGCTGGCGCGCCAGCGCCATCCTTCACCACGCATTCACTGGGTGGCTGACAGCCTGCCGGACCTGGCCCAGGTACGCCGGCTGGGACTGACCTTCGATCTGATCCTACTCTCGGCGGTCTGGATGCACGTTCCCCCGGCTGCGCGCCAGCGTGCCCTGCGAAAGCTGGCAACGCTGCTATCGCCAAATGGACGCATCGCGATCAGCCTTCGCATCGGCCCACCCGATACCGATCGCGCCATGTACGAGGTGACGCTACCGGAGCTGACGACAATGGCCCAGCAGTTCGGCCTCAGGCTGGTACGCGCCGACGACAGCCCCGACAGGCTCGGCCGACCAGGTATTTCGTGGACGACTGCGGTTCTTGGGCTACCGGATGATGGCCTGGGCGCACTTCCGCTGCTGCGCCACTTGATCCTCACCGATGGGAAGTCATCGACCTACAAGATCGCGCTGCTGCGCATCCTCGCCAGGATCGCCGATAGCGCGGCTGGTGCGGTGCGCCATGAGTCGGAGTCCGTCGTCCTGCCAATGGGCCTGGTGGCACTGTTCTGGCTACGCATGTACAAGCCGCTCATCGAAGGCGGGCTTCCCCAGATGCCGCCCAACCGGGCTGGAAACGCTCCGGGTTTCGTGACCAACAACTTCACGGCCTTGCTTCCTATCCGGCCGGTGGACCTGCGCGCAGGGATGGCGTTCCATGATGATACGGCGCGGCACCTTCATGGCAGCCTGTGGGAGATCTCTCGCTTGATTCGCGAAATGCCGGTCAAGTACCTGCGCTGGCCGGCGAGCGACGAGAACATCTTCCATATCAGGCACCATCGCCGCACATCGACACCATCAAGCCTGAGGATCGACGACCCTTTCCTGTGGAGCTTCGGCGAGTTCCACGTTCCGCTGCAGATCTGGGAAGCGCTTAGCCACTACAGCGTGTGGGTCGAACCAGTCCTCGTTGCGGAATGGGTGCGGCTGATGGAGTCCTACGCGGGACAACTCGGTCCGGCACTGGGTTCGACCGCGTATTCGCTGCTCGCCTGGGCGGGCCCCGAACGCGATACCAGCTTCGCGCGTGCCGCAGTAGAGCGGCTTCGCAACCAGGGCAAATCGATCTACTGCGTCTGGTCCGGTCAGCGGCTGCGCGAAGACTACGACATCGACCACTGTTTTCCCTTTGCCGCCTGGCCCTGTGGGGATGCCTGGAACCTGATGCCGGCATCGCGGCGGATCAACAACGAGAAGTCGAACCGCCTGGTCACGCAAACCGCGCTGGAAGGGGCTAGCGACCGGATCACCGAGTGGTGGGAAGAGGCCTTCCTGGCGACCGGACCCGATGCGCGCCAGCGGTTCTTCCTGGAAGCCGAGCAAACCCTGCCGCTGCTGGATACCGCCGGTTCTCCTGCGGACCTGATCGATGCAATGAAGGTACAGCGCATTCGCCTGGCCAGGGAACAGGGTTTGCGTCCATGGGAGCCAACAGCGCGCCCGGAGCGGTTCGCGCCCGATCCGGAGTTCAACTGACCGAGTGCTGAGCAAGGGCTCGACATCTATCTCAGGACGGGACGAAAAAAAGCCCCAACGTCTGGGGCTCTTGTTCAGTATGCTTGGCGGAAGCGGTGAGATTCGAACTCACGAACGGGTTCCCCCGTCGGCAGTTTTCAAGACTACGGCCAAACCCTATTTGGCTCAAAGACTTATCGAACAATCGTTTCCGCAGCATGTGACTTCTACCCCATCCTAACCCATTGTTTTGTCGAGTTAGGGCCAGAGGTTGCGGAAACGATTTTCGTGGTCGATCACTGATGGAGGGCTGGCTCCGCGACACGGTGTGCGGGCGCCACTTCGTGCCGCGGCTGCATGCGGTGCGCTGGGTTAATTTGCATTGGCAGGAATAGCGGCTCGTCACGCTGCGGCCCCCGGCGTTTCACAAACCCCACCTCGAGTCCGCCGGCGCGCGGGCGCAGTGCTAGGCGCAGCGGCGCCGGCGACGGATCTTGCGCGGCGGCGAGTGGTCGAAGCATGAAAAAGAGCGTTTCGCCTTCTTGGGCGGCGAGCGTCAAGCGCCGCTGGCTCTCCGGCCGCACCTGGTTCTGCCAGAACAGCAGCGCGCCGCAGCTCCCGCTGCGCAGAACCTGCTCGGCCGCCCACAACGCATCCGCCGTGCGGTCGGCGCGCAGCCATAGCGCCGACTCGGGCGGGATGCCCATTCCGGCCAGCGCCAGTGCCTGGGGCGGGTGCGGCGGCTGCAGGAATGCGATCTGACGATCCGCCACCGCCGACAGGGCTGGCGCCAGCAGGCGCAGCTCGCCGACGCCAGGCTGCTGCGTGTGTAGGTCGGTCATCGATCCCGTTGGCCAGCCGCCGCCGGGCAGCTGATTGTCGAGCGCCGGATGGCCGGTACTCACGCAGCGCGCGAAGCTGCGCGCCAGCTGCGATGCACGCCACAGGGATGGATGCAGGTGTTCGGGATTGATCTTGGCGGCTGTGAGCATAATTGACTCGCTGAAATACTGTACGTTTATACAGTATATCACCAGTATCAGAATCACCACTGTTGTGCCAGCGCTGCACATGGATGCGGCCAGCATAGGTTTCTGCTCAACTGTAATTACTGAGCGCTATTCTGCGATACTTGCCGCATGGATCAACGAACTGACCGTCTCATGGCCGTGCAGGTCGATCTGGCCGTCAACATCGCTGCCGTTTTCGGCATGGCGGCCGGCGTGGTTTCGCTGCACGAGTGCGGCACGCCGCTGCCCGTTATCCAGCGGGTGCTGATCCAGGGCGGCCCGCGGCGCGGCTCTACTTCGGCCAAGCCCGAACAGTCTTAGCGTAGAGCGGAACACACTTCGCTCCGAAAGAACTGTCGGAAATCCTTACACTTCAGCAGCATGTGGCCCGCTGCCTGATGCCAACAGGTTGATTTCAATAGAAATTTCAACGTGGCATGTTTGTTGCTTTTTGCGAAGGACACCCACAAAAGTGCATGGCTCAACAGGGCTGCAACGGCAGCCGTGCAAATCACCTCTAAAACCTAGGATTCCATGAAATTTGCAAACACCTTTCGCACGCTGATAGCAGCGTTTGCCCTTTCCGCCGCTGCGCATGCTAGTGCAGCACCAATCTTGTTGGTTGACAGCAAAGGCATTCTCACCGGTGCAAATGGAGTTAATGTCGGTGGAAAGTTATACAACGTAACGTTTACTGACGGCACTTGCGCAGCATCGTTTAATGGCTGCATAAAGTCAGCTTTTCCCTTTAGTACTAGCGTTGAGGCTGTCAGTGCCGCTCGGGCGCTTCTCGACCAAGTTTTCATCGACACTCCGGCTGGACTATTCAATTCTAAACCCCAGCTAACATACGGCTGTACAAACATGGTTTCCTGCTTGACATATATTCCCGTTACGTTGGCGACCGATCCGAAGTTTTTTACAAGTGCCATTCTTACAAATACTGGTGGAAATGACCTTATCTCCCTAGGCGGACTTGCCATGGTATCGGACGATTTTGGCCGGGTTGCAACTCGGAATTTCGCTGTTTTTAAATTTGCTCCCGAGGCTGTAGATGTACCAGAGCCTACCTCCATCGCTCTATTGAGTATTGCGATTGCTGGGCTGGCACTGTCACGCCGCAGGAAGAATTGATTAGCTGCCCATTTCTAGCCCGGCCAAGCCTGTACGGTTTTAACGTGCCGCGCTGCGCACTCGGCGTATTGCTGTAGCAGCCCGATTGCCCAGGCCTGCCAAGCGTCGAAGTCGTCGGCGGCCGGCCGCTCGATCTGCGGGCACGGCGCCGCCAGCGCGCTATCGAGCGACGGCAATTCTATTCCTAGAGGTGATCGTGTAAGCTGAGCTGTAAAGTTCGCCTTCAGCCAACAGCGCTCCTTTGAGAAAGCCCAAACGGGCTCAGAACCAAATGTTTGCAAAATGATTATGCTAGTGACATCAATAGTCATGCTTTCCGCTGTGGCAGCAGGGTCCGTGCTAGGTTACATACTCGGGTTTTCGATTGCTTCACACAACGATATTGTCTCCGGGGTTCAGCCTAGAACGAGTAACAAAGTCATCCTATTTCTTGCCCGCCCTGCCGGCTCAAATTTTGCAGAAAAAGTATTGCGTGTGCTGGTCGTAATTCTCTGGTTGCCAATATTCTTTGGCATATGTTCCATCCCAGCGATAGTAGGAGAGGCACTCGAGGTAGATGATGATCTAACTATCAAAGCAACGTACGGCGTCTTTGTTATCGTACTGTTAATCGCTCAGAGGCTCGGGGCAAGGGCGTGGAAGGGACTGGTCTAATCATCGCCGCGACCGATTACTCCGGCCAAGCCTGCTCGAGCATTAACGCGTCATTGGCGTGTCGGTCAGCCTTTTCTGCCAGCTCTCGATATTCGCTCTGGCAGTTTTGGAGTACGGCTGCAAGGGTTGTGGTTGAGTGACGGAGGGCTTCGACGGAAGCGTCGGGCACGCCGCGGCCAATGGCGGCAAGGGTGTCGCGCAGGCCGAAAGAAGCGTCGGCAGAGCCAGCAGCCAGGCTGCGGATAATTTGGTCACGTGAGTTCGCATTTTCGAGGGCCTGATTTCGTTGGGTGGTCCAGTCCTGCTCGCGCAGGCGAGCGAGATCCTTAGCGGCCGCCAGCTGGGCGTCGCGCGCCGCGATGTCGGCGCGGTGCGCGGCGTCGAGCCGCCAGCCGTTGGCGGCCCAGCCTCCGGCACCGGCAAACGCCATGGCAAGCAGCGCGGCGACGCCGGCGGCCAGCGCGCGGTATGCCGCCGGGATCATGGAATCGCCCTCATGGCCTGATCGGTCAGCGCGCGCCGCTCGATGTAGCCGATGGCGTCGCCGATGCGCGCGGTCTTGCGGCCGATATTGATGCAGTCGGACACGCCGTCGACGTCATCGATGTCAGCGAAGCGGTTCAGGTCGTTGACGTGCCAGAACCAGCCGGCGCCCAGGGCGGCGCCCATGTCGGTCGAGAGCCAAGCGCCGATGCTGTCGCGCGACAGGCCGAAGTAGTCGGCGACGGCGTTGTGGTTCTCGGTGCCGGTGATCTGCATCCAGCCGGCGCCGCGCGTGCGCCACCCGTCGCCGCTCTCCGGGCCGCGGTTGCCCATGCGGTTGGCGTAAGCGATGTTGGCGATCGCCACCTGGTCAGCCGCGTGCGCCGTCGTGCGGCCGTAGCGCTCGGCCTGCGCCGGCGTGAAACGCGTCACGGCCCGGGTGTTGAATGTCGCCAGGATGGCGGCCGGCGTGTAGTTCAGGTTCTCGCGCTTGCGCACGAACCCGCCGCTCTCGTGCGCCACTTGGGCGAGGAAGTGCGCCAGGCGCCGGCGGGTCGTGATCCCGAAGCGCTCGAGCGCAGGGTCCAGAGCGGTGGCGACGATGGCCGCATTGGAACCGCATTGCGGCGCCACCCGACGGATCGTTTCGACGGCGACGATCATGGCTGCCCCCGCACGTCACGCACCACGTCGGCGAGCGTCGCGGTGCGCTTCGCCTCGACGTAGTTGAACAGCCAGCGCACGATGGCCCAGCCCGGCAGGCCACAGGCGAACACCAGGCCCAGCATCGCCACCAGGCCGAACGGCGAATGCGCCCAGGCCTGCAGGTCGTAGTGCTGGATCACGGCCGCGCCGCCGCCGATCGAGAACATGATGGTCGAGATCAGGCCTACCGCCCACTCGCGCGGGCTGCGCGGCGTCATCGCGCACATCACGACCACCGACGCCAGGCCGGCGCCGATCGCGCCGATGCCGGCCAGGCCGCCCAGTAGCTTCCATCCTGCTGCGCCGGCGGCGGCGCCGGAAATTGGTTCACTCATTTGGGATGCCTTCATGGTTTTGCTGCATCAGGAAAAACAAAACCCGCCGAAGCGGGTTTCAGGAGGGTGAGCGCGCTGGCCAGCGTGCCGGGAGAGTACCGCCAGGGGTCCGGGATGCCGAGCGCGGCGGCCACGGCCTCCGAGCAGAACCAACGGCGCTGGCTATGCGGGATCGGCGACAGCACGAACTGCAGGTTGCCCAGCAGGTCGTACGGCGCGCCGCGGTGCGCCTTGAACCAGGACTCGGCGCCCTGCTCCAGTTCGGGCGGCAGGTCGATCAGCACCCAGTTCTCGGTGTCGACGTCGATCAGCTTGTTGCGCACGCCGCCGTCAGCGAACGACGCCGACCAGGCGCGGCCGGTCGACAGCACCAGCTCGACGTGCGAGAACTCGCTGCGAGTCCACCAGCGCACCAGGCGGTTGTAGATGCCGGCCAGGCCGGGACGGGTGCCGCGGTAGAAAGCTGCTTTCAGGGCCATCAGTATTCCTTTCGGTGGTGGTCAGCCGTAGTAGCGCTCGTGCGGCTGGATCTCGTCGTCGAGGATCGCCAGCGCGCGGCCGGGCGCGTCGAGCAGGCCCATGGCCTCGAAGGCCTGCACGTCCTCGCGCGTATCGATGCGGTCGACATCCACATAGGTGGCGGCGGCCAGGTCAGCCTGGCCGACGCGCACCACTGCGGCGCGCTCGCGCAGCGCCTGGCCTGCAGCCGGGTCGTCCAGCGCTGCCAGCTCGACGCGCACCTTCTCGGTCTTCGTGAACCGGTTACGGAACGCGAGCACAGTCATGTGGCGCGGCGCTAGCGGCTGCGGTTCATTGGCGCGCGCCTCTGCTTCGGCGATTTCTTCGGGGGTGGCGTCGCGGTCGACGCCGTTGTCGTGGATGATCATCGTCATACCTTTCTGTATCCGTAAATATCGATTTGCCCGCTGATGAACGTTGCACCGCTACCAGCTCCAAACAACCTAAAGCCGCTGATGGCAGATGTGTTGTCGAAGTAGCCCTCGGCGATCTCGGCGTAGTTGTTGCCGAATCCATTTGTGCCATTTGCGCCAACGTTCGTACGGGTTGAATTGCGCGCGCCACGAACATTGATTGTCATGTTGACTCCGCTGCCGGAGGCGTTGTCTGCGACCGTGAACTGCGAGGAACGACTAACCGTTCCACCGCCATCCGGCCCCAGCGGCGCGTAAGAACTAGCCCCTGCATTCACAGTCCCGCCGATAGCCAGCCTCATTGCCAGGCCATTGTTATCCGACAGCCTGAGTGCTGTTAGCTCGATTTGGTACCGGTAGTAGTCGTCACTGAACAGGTTCAGGTAGTCGATGTTGAGCGTTCCATTGCTGACCGCGCCGCCGCCAATTCGCACGATTGGCGACAGGTCCACCGCACGGTCACCAGTGCGGTCCAGGAACACCTGAAGGGCATCACCATTGCCAAACGGCGTCGCCGAGCTGCTCGCCCGGAACGCGACGGCCAGCGCGCGGTAGCCGCTGCCAGCCACCACATCGCTGATGTCGAACAGCATCCAGCGAGTGGGATCAGCTGCTTTTACGAGCCGGATCGAGCCCTTGAGCAGGCTGAGGTTCGCCCCGATCGACACCAATAGATTGTCGATATTGCCGCCGCCCACTGTGACAGGATCGATATAGATCGCGCCGGCGCTGCTCTGGCCGGCCGCGTTGAACCGGAGCTTTCCCGGCCCTGGGTCGCCGGCCGTCGTCGCCGTGTCGAATCCGTACATGAAGGAGTAGGCGCCGCCGGCGGCGTAGGCACTCATGTTGGCCGCCAGGGCATTCTCCTGCTGGGCGCGCAGCGGCAGGTTGTCGATCATCGACGCCATGTTCGTGTCGAACGTCTGCTGGTCCTGCAGCTGGTTTGGCAGCTGGCTTGGATCGGTAAGGGCCGTGATCATCGGTTAAGCACTCCTTCAATTTGCAATGACATAGTCGAGCGGCGGAAATTGCCGATCACCTTTCGAAGACTGCTGAACTTGCCGACCAGCATGGTGTCGCCTCGCGTGGTCGACGCGAGATAGACCAGCGTTTTCTGGCGACGGCCGCTGAGGTAATCCTCCAGCTCTTCGACGCGGTCGGTCTCGACCATCACATCCACGCTCATGCGCTTCGAAAACCCGCGCTCGGTGGTTTCGCTCGACCCGTCGGCGAAAAACGTCGTCGACGAGTAATCCTTCAGTTCGGTGCCCAGCCCGATCAGCGACCGGCCGGACTCGACCACGGCGCCCTGCAGGCACATGCCGCACTTGGCCACGCTGCCCGGCTTGCGGATCGTGATCGTGACCAGCGCGTTGGCGAACACTGGCAGCGCGAGCGTGAGGAACCACGTCCGCATGCGCAGGCGGTTGAAGCACCAGCCGAAGAAGCTCGAGCCGGACCGGGGCAGCACCAGGTTGCGCTTCTCGCTGTAGACCAGGCCGCGCGTCGGGTGCGTCATCGACACCAGCACCTCGCTGGCATCCAGCGCGCCAGCGAACAGGCCTTGGGTGATCGCCCGGGCCGACACCACCGCGATGATCTCCTCCGGGTTGCTGGTCACCGTGCTGTTTCGGTCGTCGAACATTGCCCAGCGGTTGATCGCGGTTCGCTTGTTCCACCATGCACCATCGCTGAGCGGTTTGCCGACATTCCCCGCCTGCATCGACCAGTAGACGATCTTTGTCGCCGGGTCGTAGACAGCCGCGTCCTTCGCGTAGGTCGTGGCCGCGCTGTACGGCGGCTCGACCATCGGCACGTTCGAATAGATCAGGCCGGCCGTGTTACTGATCACGTCGGCCGCGCGGGTAACCGCCGACAGGCTGGTTTTGATCAGGCTGGTAATTTTGTTGCGCTCCACCCGCGGAAGTCCGAAGCGTACAGTGAGATTCATCGGCACGCCGGCGTCGACGAAGATCGAGATGTAGGCGCGCGCATATGCTGTTTCGGCGTTGAAGATCTCGTGCTGGGCTTCGAATTGCTGCTCTCTCAAAGGCCGATTCGTAGGACTGTCCAACTGATAAGATCTGCCTGCGAAATAGGTTCGATCCGAGCGCAGCTCGTCGAACACCAGGTTGAAGCGCGACGCCCCGTCAATACGGCCTTCCGCGATCTTCATAAAAAGCGCGGCCGCCAGCTTATCGCCCAGCACGGCGGCCGGCGCTCCGAGCGGAATCTCGAAGATCACCCGCGCACTCGACGCGAGATTGGACGTCCCTACAAACTGGATATCCATGTACTCGATACCGTCCTCCACCCCAGCACCCACCGGAATAAAATTCATCCCGGCCGCGCCAGAGTTATTTACTGACGCGCTCCAGTTGGTCGGCATCACGCCGGGGGCAGCCCCCTGCATGGTGTTGTTCCGGATGAAGTTCGTGGACTCCCCTTCGATCAACGCATATGGCGCCGCGCTCAGATCGGCCGGATCGTAGGTGACTGCCAAGGTATTCGGTGGCACCTCCACCAGCGTGCCAGTTCGGTCGAATACCCATTTGGGGGACGGGCGCGTGCACGCCGCGTCCCCCAATGCTACTGGATCAACGATGATCACTGAAATGCCTCCTCTTCAACGACTTTCGTCGCCAGCGGCTTGTTGCCATTGATTGCGTCGTCCAGGTGGCCTGCTGCATCCATCGCATGCTTGGCGATCGAGTAGTTCTCGGCGCTGTTGGTGGTGCGCAGCAGGGCGACTTCTGCCCGCAGCGCACGCACCTCGGCGACGAGCACCTCGTTGCCCTGCTCCGGGCTGGCCAGGCGGCGCATCAGCTCGCGGTTGTCAGCCGCAGGGATGATGCGTTCGTCCTCGTGGACCATTGCCGGCATGTCGTACGGCACGCGGTTGGTGCCGACGGCGAACCCGCGCAGCTTCTTCTCGTCGCTGCCCAGCATCGCCTCGCGGATGGTGGCGGCCGACATCCCGCCGTTCATCTGCTTGACCCAGAACTGCAGGCCGCTGGCGTCGGCCGGGCGCCCGAAGATTTCCTGGTAGAGCTTCTGGATCTGCGCCTCGGGCGAGTTCTTGATGCCTCCCAGGATGGTGTCGAGCGAGACACCGCTGGCCGCCTTGTCCTTCCAGAACTCCAGCCCTGCCGCATCCGGCGCCCGGCCCAGCGACGACTTGTACGCGTCGCTGATTGCCGAGCTGGCGGAATTGACCGGGTTTGCGCCGGCGGCCAGCACCGCGCCGCGCAGCGCCTCAAGGGCCTGCTCGATCGAGATGCCCGTGACGCTGATGCCCTTGAGGACGTCAATCTGCTCCTGCTCGCGTTCGAGCATCAGGTCGTACTGCTTGACCTGGTCCTCCAGCCGCTCGAGGCCGCGCTCCTCCACCGACAGCGCCTTGTCCGTCAGGCCCGACAGGTCTTCGATACCGTTGCGGGTAGCGTAGAAATCCCTGAGGTAGTCCTCTTGCGTGGCGAACAGCGCGGCGGAATCCCGGCTGACCACCGACAGGGCATTGCGCAGGTCGTCCGCATCGGGCAGCTTGCCGCTCGCTTTCGCGATGGCCAGCGCCGCCTGGATTTGCGCCTGCGCGGCGGCGCGGTCTTCAGCCTCGCGGCCGGATACCGTCATGCCGTCCAGGGTGGACCGCAGGGACTGCGACAGCGCGCCGATCTTCTGGATCGCCTGCGTGCGGACGTTGATTTCCTCCTGCATCGCCTTCTTCTGGCGCTCGACCACCTTCTGGAGCACCGAGAACGCACCGTCCACGCCAGCCATCAGCGCGGCTGCATCCGTTTTCACCTGCTCGGTCGCCTTAGCGGCGGCTTGCAGGCCCCACAGTTGCAGCGTCGCGCCGCGCAGCGCCGGGTCTAGCGCCGCCAAGGCGTTGGCCTGCTGCTGCGCCAGCACCGCGGCCATACCTGCGGCGTCGCCAGTCACCTCGTAAATCTCAGCCTGGATGCCGAGCAGCGAGTTTGCCGTTTCCAGCGCCGCCGCTGCCGCCTCATCGGCCGCCGTCTTGGCCTTCACAGCCTGTATCTGGTCGAACAGCGCGCGGTTGCTCTCGTCGAGCGCAGCGCGTTGCTTCGCTTGCAGTTCGGTCGACGTCATGGTCAGCGAATCCAGCTCGTCTTGCAGCTGGCCGCGCTCCTGCATGACGCTGGCCGCTAGGGTGGCGGCAGCCTCGGCAGCCGTGTCGCTGGCTTGCTTCAGGTAGTCCGACACCAGCTTGTATTGCGGGCCCAGCGCGAGCAGCTCCGAATACGTCTGGGCGCCGCTCTCGGTCGCCAGCGCGCCCGACTTCACCAGGCCCTGCACCGCCTCCTTGAATTGCTCGGAGGTGGTGATGCCAGCGAACCCGAGCTTGGCCAGCCGCTCGTTAAGCGGACCCTGGATGATCGCGATCCGCTCCGCCTGCGAAAGGAAATTGTCGTTGAAGAACGTCGTCTGCGTCGCCAGTGCATCGATGCCACCGGCGAGCGCCACCAGCCGCTCGCGCGCAGTTATCGAATCCCGACCCACCGCGCCGAACGCAACCTGCGACGTGGTGCCCATCGCCAGCAGGATCTGGTCGACCGCGCTGAAGTTGACCGCCAAGCGTTGGAGCGTGGCCGATGCCTGCTCGCCCTGCGCCTGAAACTTGCCGATCTCCGGCAGCAGTTCGGCCGCCACCGTGTTGGCAACGCCGGCGAAGAACTCGGCGATCGCCGCCTGGTTGGCGGCCTCATCCTTGCCGAGCGCGATTTTGATGGTCTGCGACCGGGCCGCGATGCTTGCAGCGTTCAAACCCAGGACCTCGGCGAAGTCCGCTGATGCTGTCTTGATCGCGTCGTAGGCCGAGGTCAGGCCTGCGGCGAACTCGGCGCCGACCGGGTTGCGATCGCTGCCTTTCTTGTCGCTGCGGAACCAGCCGCCCTTCTTCACCCAGTCGGCATCCATCGTGCCGGTGAAGCCGCCAGCGCCGAGCGAGCCGTTGAGGGTCTGCTCGCCACTGTACTCTTTCGGGCCGCGGCCGAATGCCGCCTTGCCGATCGAGACGACCGCCAGCGCGCCGGCCACCCAGGGCGCAGCCGCGGCCAGCCCGGACAGGCCCGATGCAATGCCGCTGGCGATGTTCGGCCCGACGACGCTCGCGATGCCGTTGCCGATGTTCATGCCAAGCGCCGACGTCAGGCCGGAGCCAATGCCGGCGCCATTCAGGCCGCCAGCCAGACTGCCGAGGAAGCCGGTACCGAGGCCGCCGGCCAGCGTGGCGCCGCCAGTGGCCAGACCGTACAGATTCGACAGGCCACTGGCAGCGCTCACCAAGCCGCCCGCCGCGCTGGCCGCACCGACCGCACCACCACCCAGACCCAGGGAGTTCGTCAGCCCGGCAGCCAGCGGGCTGACCGCCGCCGAGATGATGGGGCGCAGCACCAGAGTGCCGAACATATTCTTCAGCGTGGAGACCAGGTTCTCGCCGAAGTCCTTCCCGCTTTCGAACCCGCGCAGCAGCGCGTCGGTGAGCGACTGCTCGATCGATTCCGAGGCGCGCTTCCATTCCTCTGCGGCCTTCTTCGCCGCGTCAACCTGCTCCATCGCATCGATGGCGGCCGAGTTGCGCTTCTTCGCGTCGATGAGCTTTTCCAGCGTCTCGATCTCATCGAGCGTCAGCCCAAGCGTCGAACGCTGGGCCAGTTGCTCCTCCAAGCGCGCCAGTTCCAGCTGCTCGACGGCCGACTTGGTCAGACCGTATGTGCGCGCCAGTTCTTCGTTGCGGATCGCTTCCGCCTCGGCGTCCTGCACCCGCTTCGCATAGACAGAACTTGTCGCCTCCAGGCCTCTGGAATACTCGGCCTGGAAGTCACTCAACTCCTTCGCTGCGCGCAGACGATCCTGCTCCGCCTGCTTAGCGAACGGCTGCTGGCCAATGTATTTCTCGACCGTGGCCACGTACTCGGCCAGCGATTGCTTGCCAGCCTTGTAGCCGGCATAGAGCTTGCCCAAGTCGGCGTAGAAGTTCGGATCGATACTGGCGGTCTTGCCGTTGATGCGGTCGAGTAGCGCCTCGTATTCCTGAGCAGCCTTCGCCGCTTTTTCGACACCTTTATCGGCACCGGAAGAGTAAGTCAGGTCACCTTGAACGCGGTCGCCGAGGTCACCGTCGCCAGCCCCACCACGGCCGGCCAAGCGGGCCCGATAGGCCGCTTCGAAAGCATCTGACGGCGCCTTGCCCAGGCTCTCAATGCTAGCCTGCCCATCCAAAATTGCTTGCCTGAGATCGGCATAGGATTTCTTGACGTCCTTGAGACCGTCACCGCCGGTGAAGGATTCATATGCAGCTTCAATCGGGCTGATAAGTGCGAGGTCATTTACGATTGCAAATCCGGCGCGCACCGCCTTCAGTGCGTCCCACGCGATTCTGGTCGATCGCACGAAAGTCGCTACCGCATCCGATGCCTTCGCAAACCCAAGCCCCAGGTCGTCCGCCCAGTCTGACCAGTCGCCCTTCTCCAGCTTCGCCTGCTGGTTGTAGACGTCCGAGAAGGTCCCGACCAAGTCGCGCAGCGTCGGCGCGACATCGACTGCCACCGAAGTGACAAACCCCTTCAGGTCCATCGTCAGCCAGCCGATGTGATCCTGGAACTCCGCGGCGGCGCCGGCGGCTTCGCCGGATGTTCCGGTGACCTTGCCATAGTTCTCAGCGAGGTCATTGAGGAAAGGCAGCAAGTCGGCGCCAGACTTGCCAATCAGATCATTGATCAGCGCTGTCTTCGAGGCACTATCGTTGTAGCCCGACAGCTTCGTTGCAGCGTCGACCAGCACAACAGATGGGTCACGCAGGCCGCCCGCGGCGTCCCTGGACGAAACGCCCAGCGCCTTGAGCGCTTTCTGCACCTTGCTGCTATCTTCATCCAAGTCGGCCATGCCCTTGGACAGCTTAGTTAGGGCGCCGTCGATGGCGACCATATCGGTGCCGAACACGGTGGCAAGCTTCTGGATCTTCGACAGACTTTCGACCGAAGACCCGGTCTTCTGCGCCATATCGTCGAGCTCAGCCAGCTCGTTGAATGCGACGTTGACCAGTGCAGCGCCCGCTACTGCCGCGGCTGCAACAGCCGCACCGACAGCAAGCAACGTGGTTTTGTAGCCCTCGGCGCTTTCGCTCAAGCTGCCGAACGACGACTCACCAGCCTGTTCTTGCTGGCGAAGCTGCTCAATCATTTCCGCTGCAGCCTCGCTTACGCCCAGTTGCTGAGCGCGCAACGCCGCCAACTCGGATGCGGACTTACCAATGCCTTCGGTGCGCGCGCGCAGGCCCTCAAGAAAATTCGTCGATTCATCCAGTCTTCGCTGGGCCTCAGCGGCGAGCGCACTCTTCTTCGTCATCTCATCGAGCTGATTCAGGAAGGGGCGCAGCGCGTTGACATCAAGTCCGCGTGAGTTTGCCAGGGCCTCGTAATACTGGGCCGAGCCCTTGGCACCCGCATTCATCGTCGCCAGGGTTCTCTGAATCGAATCGGCCATGCTTTTCGTGGCGCGATCCATACGGCCGGCGGCCACCCCTGCGCCGTCACCGGCAGCCTCCAATCCAGGCGTGCGCGCGACTTCCTCCAGGGCAGTCGCGGTCCGTTTCGCCGTGGCGCCAAGGTTATCCAGGTTCTTCCCGGTGCGGTTGGCGCCCTCCTCGATCTTGCGAAGGCCCGCGTCGACACCACTGCCATCGACGTCCACGCGGATGGTTGCGTTATTTACGATGTCGCTCATCTTTCGCCCATAAAAAAACCACCCCGAAGGGTGGTTTGTTTTAGTTTCAAAAATCTAGTCCAAGCTTTTGTCAGGCTTGGGCTTAGGCTCCAGGCACACGTCGTGCACCAAACCGCGCATGTAGGGCTTGGGCGGAACCTGCCTTGCGAAGACCACTCCCTGCTTGTCTCGTAGCTCGAGGTATTTAATCCGGCAGTTCACCACTGCCATGTAAGGAGATTTGGTGACGCCTTTGGGGCCACCCGTCGCCATGGTGAACGAGCGCAGGTCGCCATTGCTACGAACCGATTTGGTCTCGTAACAAGCAGCGGCCTTGGTATCCGGGTCCTGTCTGCACGAAAGTTTCGGCGAAGCCATCGCATTTGCGGCCAGCAGGACGGTTATAAATAATAGTGCGCGCTTCATCACTCCTCCATATATGGAAGAGCAATGTTACACCAGCACGAAAGGATGCTATCGTTTACAAACAGGCAACTAACTTTGTTACCACCATGATCGACCATTTTACGATTCACGAAGTCTTCCATGACCAGCTACACGAATGCGAGGAAGGCGACGAGTTCACGCTGTGGACTAGGCCGGAGGCGCCCCTCATTTATGCATACCGCGACGGGACCATCGGCGGCCAGGGCAAGGTGGTCGCAATCAGTAAGCTCGATAATCCGAAGCTGGTAGAAATGATGGACGCGGGCTGGTTGGTCGATCTAACGCTTTTACAGAAAGGGGAGCGTCTACGCTTCCAGCTCACGGCAGAACCGCCGGATCCGCCCGAGGTCGCGGCCAAGAAGGCCGCAGCCTATGAAGCCTCTCTGCGGGATGAGGTGCGCGCGCTCCTGACGCGCCCGTATCGCCCCGTCAAACGCGAGTTGAGCGTTCAAGTTAGGTCACGCGAAGGCCGAAAATTCCGGGTCGGTGAATCGATGTCATTGCCACTTCGGACGCTGGATCAGCGCCTGGAGAAACACGCCTATGATGTGCGATTTGTGGGCGAGAGCGGCACAGTAGGCTGGGTGATCGGCAATACCGAACTCCGGCAGCGTATCCTTCGAGCACAGTTCAGCGGCTATGAAATCAGTGCAGTAGTTACCGCTGTATGGGCAGAGCCTGCTTATTGCGGTTCTGACGCTCCCTTCAGTAGGGAGGAGCAGTGCACGGCGACTGTTTTCTTCAACGAGAAGACGTGACCTGATCATCTCCCACCCGGTCACCCCTTGCTGCGCATGGCCTCGAGGGCTGCGCCTTCCATGATCTGCAGGTCTTCGTCGAGCTGGTTATATTCCTCGGGCGTCAGACCCATCCGATCCATCCGGTTGTAGGCCACAAGGAAGTTCAGCGCGATCGGCCCGCCCATCGGGGCCAGGACCCACTGCCGCTGCATGCCGCAGAACATTTGGTAGGCCTGGAAGTTCTCCGGCCAGATTTCAACGGTCTCCGCCGCCAAGTCCTCCCGCCTCAGGCCCGCCACTGCCAGCTCGGCGTCGGTGGGCTCCGAAGTGTAGAAGGCCTCGGCGACGGCCCTTAGTTTTTTGCGCGGGCGCCGGTGATCTCAGCGATGTACTTGTCGAGGATCGCGCGCGCAGCGCCCATGTAGCGCTGCACCAGTTTCTCGACCTGGTCCTTGTTGAAAGTCTCTTCCAGGTCCCAGCCTGCCAAGATGTCCATGAGGGCATCGACGTCTTCGGCGCCGGCCAGATTCTCGATGAATTCCTTGAAGTCGTCGCGGTTCATCCATTTAAAGGTGAACTCGACGTCGGCAGTTTTGCCGCCCGGGACTGGGATCGCGACGATGGCGGCGAAGGTGGCGGCGGTGGCCAGGGAAAGTTTTGCTTTTGCCATGATGATTTTCTTTCGAGAGGGAGATAAAAAGACCCGCGAGGCGCTACCCCGCGGGCGTAGAAGGTCAGCGCCGTTCGGCGCCGACTGGCAACGGGTTTAGTAGCGAACGACCTTGTTCTGCAGCGAGAAGATCGACTTCACGGCCATCACGCTGCCCTTGCCCAGGCTGGGCGACTCGTTGAACGAGCAGTAGCCGGCATACAGCAGCACACCGCCGCCCGGGATCAGGCCGCGCAGGCAGGTCAGTTTCACGCCGTCCGACACCGCCTTCAGGGCGGCGTGGTGCGGGAGCGACTTGTCGTCGGCGGTGGTCAAGGTGACCGTGGTGGCGGTGAAGCCGTCGGGCAGCATGACTGGCATGTTGGTATCGAGCAGCGGCACCTCGACAGTCTTTCCGTCGCCGCCGGACACTTCGGCGCTCACCACGCCGGTGACTGGAACCCAGGTCGTGATTTTGCGCACGGTGCCGGTGCCGGCGCCGGCCGGGAACAGGCTGGTGTCGGTGGTGTCCAGGCCTTCCAGGGTGAAGGTGGTGCCGCTGGCCGCTTTCAGGCGGAACACGCGGCCGGTAGCGGCACTCCAGCCGCCGGTGTATTCCACGAAGTCGCCGACTGCGAAGGTGTTGGTCGCGGAGGCCACCGCCTCGGCGGCATTGGTGATCGCGGTGATGCTGACAGCGGCAGCGAATGCGCTCGCCACGGCGAACGCAATGTTGTTGGGCAGTTGCATAGGTGCCTTTCAGGGGTAAGCGCCCGGCGAACGGGCAAAGAAAAAGCCGCCTGGCTTTCGCGAGGCGGCTTGGGGTTCGGGTGATGCTGGGTCAGCAGAAAATCTGGAAGTCCTGTGCAGTTCCGCGGAGGTCGGTCTGTTCGTCGTAGGTGGCCAGGCGGCCGGTTACGACCTCGACCTGCAGGTGGTGAGCAGAACGCATGGCATCTTCGATCAGCATTCCAAGTGCCGACGCCTCGGTGCGGCGCTCAGCCCAGACGTTGACCTGCATGCGCACCGACTGCTTATCGGGGCGATCTCCGCTCAGGAAGTTGATCGGCGCACCACCCACACATTGGTAGGTGATGTATGGCTTCACGGTGTCGAGCGGCGCGACGTCTGGGAAGACGCGGCCGCCGGCCATCGACTGAAGCACGCTGTAGATATGCTCTTCTGGGGTCATGATTTCTTGGAGTTCCTCGCGATCTGTTCGGCTAGGGTGCGCGTCATGACGTCGACGGCCTCTTGCTTCTTGCTCTCGTAGGCCGGCCGCATAAACGGGTACGCCGGAACGGTTGCGCTACCGTTCTCGAGCTTCGCGGCCTGCTTTGCCCAGTACTTCGCCTCGCGGGCTCTATGCGTCTTCCAGCCCACCACGCGCCCTGTCTTTTTGCTCACGGTCTTGTTCCTCCGGACCTTGGCATGGCCATCCTCAACGAAGCGCCAATAAAACGCGTCCTGGCCGCCGAAGCGGCCCGATCTGACGGTCACCAGATACACCTGCCGCGTGGCGCCGTCCGATTCTTCCGTCACCCGTTTGACGATAATATTTCGATGGATCGTGAAGGTCTTGGCGCGCTCAAGCGCATTGCGCTTCGCCTCTTCGCGGAACAGCTCGGCACCGGAGAATCCCGTCACGCGTAGCGTCTCCTCGCCGGCGCCGCTGCGGATCTGGTCGACCGTCTGCTGGACAGCGGCGGCCAGGCTCGAATGATCGAGGTCCATCATTTGACGCTCTCGCAGACCAGGAACATGAAGTCGCGGTCGTTCGAATCGGGCAGCACCGCCTGGACGTCATATATGACGCCCTGGTGACGTGCGCGCATGGACGCGTCCACGTCGCGCGCCGCCCGGATCCTGATCGAGCACTTCACGATCGACACGTCGGCATTGGCGCGCATGGCCTCGGCGCCGGACTGAAACTTTACATTCGCCCACACCGTGCGCAGCACCGACCAGCTTTCCACCGGCTGGCCAGCGCCGTCTCGGCCGGCCGCGCGCTTTAGCAGCGCCACTCGGTCGTTCATCATCCGTACACCACCTCTGGCCAGAGCAGCCGCTTCACGTGCTCGTTTTTAGGCTGGCCGCCGGACTGGAAGTGCTCGGACAGGCGGGCCAGGATGAATCCTGAGATCGCCGCCGGTACCGACGTGTGGTCCGGGCCGTAACCGCATCGCACCTCGACCTCGACCGCATTGATCCGGGCAGCGGTCGCTGGCCAGGCCTTGCCCGGCGCGGGCACGATGTACCCCGGCTCGCTCTCGCCGTCGACCTGGTAATCCTGCGGGTCGAGTGGCAGCTGCACGCCCGTGGTGCCGTAAAACTTCACGTGCTTGACCTGCAGCAGCGGCGGCCGGCGCAGTTCGATCGCGCCGTTGAAGCGGTCCAGCGTCAAGCGCCAGGCCTGCTCCATGATTGCGCGGTTCGTTTCGCCCTCGGCCTCCGAGGTGTACGTGCGGATCGCGCGCTCGATCTCGCCGTCGAGCGGCGAGACCCCGCTCTCGTCGACGTCGACCCGCGCGGCCAGGCGCGCCTCGACCATCGAGACAGCCAGCCCGGTGGGTGGCGTGATCAGTTTCCAACTCATCGGATGGTTTCCTGTATTGCTGGCGGCCGCTGGCCACCTGTTTGTGCTGGGCGCGCCGTTACCGACACACGCTGCGGCGCGTATCCGGCGCCGGCCGGCGCGCGGGCATATTCGATCTGGGCGCTGTAGCGCAGCTGCACGTTGCCGCCGGCGAGTGCCAGCTGAAGGGCCTGCACGCGCATGCGGCGTGCGGCGCGCGCGCTGGCCGGGCCGGCCGACATGACCAGCGCCGCCGGCGAGACGATCAAGCGACGGCCGACCAGCAGCCGCGCTGCGCCCACCGCGAGATCGAGGTGCGCACCAGCGACGGGCATACGGCGCGCGACGCGCATGCGCACTTCGCCGCCGCCCAGCGAGATCGCCGCGGCGGCGACCGGCAGCGTGTATGAACCTGGCGCCGGCGCCGGGGCGTACTGCATGCCCACCTGGCCGGCGGCCATTCCCAGAACTGCCGGCGCGACCGGCAGGCGTCGGCCGGCGCGCATCGCGACGCCCTGCCCGGCCACGCCCAGCGCCGCCGGCTGCACGCCGAGGCGGCGCGATACTGCCATTCGCGCCGGGCCTGCCAGCAGGTTCAGGGCAGCAGGTTGCACGGCCAATCGCCGCGCGGCGCGGACCAATACCGCGCCGCTGGTCAGGGCCAGGCCAGCGGGGTGCGCACTCAGCCGGCGCGAGACTCGCATTCCAGCCGGACCACCACCCAAGGCAATCGACGCCGGCCCTACCGTCAGCAGATGTTCAGCAGCGACAAGAGAAGCGAACTCGCTGTCGCCTTCTCCCTCAAACGCTTGCCAGAAAGCGCTCGCGCTGTTGGTGAGCCGTTGTATCTCAGCGTCGGACAAAACATCGTCGAAGAAAAGAATGCCCGCAGCGCCATCCAGCCATGAGGCGCTACTAACCTCGTCAATGGTATTTGCGCCAAGCAGTAGAAAGCTGCCGGGTCGGCACGCGCCACTCACCGTGTCCGGCGATGATCGCTCTCCAAATCTGAACCAAGATATCAGCCCGGCATCATAGGAGTATCTGCAAGCGACGGGGGTATCGACGAATGACTCGATTGTGCGATTGTTCTCCGTGTACTGCACGAGTCCATGAAACGTCAGCGTTTGCCGAGTGGCGCCGGAAATGGCCTGAGACCTGCCCCAGGCCCAGCCCCTATTTCCACTGGTCCTGTTGCTCAGCAGGTACCTGGTAGCATCAGCGTTTAGATAGCCAGCGTCGCGAGCGCGCCAGATTGAAATTAATGTAAAGCCCCGAGTGACGTCGTGGGTCAAATTGTATTCAGCACGCCCTCCGCCCATGAGCACCCTGCCAGAGGGCGTAGCCTGAATCGTGAACGGGCCATCGGTGCGTTGTGGCTGTGAACCGTCAACGTAGTTTGCAAGGCCTTGCCCAGGTACAAAGGCATAGCGCAGACCACGCGCAATCCATTCCCTTCGGACTCGAACCTGGCCCTGCGGCTGGTAGCGCATGCCGGGCACGTCAGCCCACCCGGGCCTGGAGGTACGATTCGACCGTCACCGCGGTCGTAGCGTTGCCGTACGCGATCACGCGAATATACATAACGCCAGCGCTCATCGCGACGGAGCCGCTCGACACGCCGCTCGCGACTGTGGTGCCGCCGACCGTAAAATAGTCATACCAGTTCGCGCCGTCATGCGACGTCTGCAGCACCAGGGTGGCCGGCACGGTCGGCGCGCTGGAGCCATTGGTGATTTTGTACGCCCACTCGCCGCCGGCGAAGGCGCGCACGTCGACCGCGCCGCCAGCGACCGGTGCGGCTGCGGTGGTGCCGGCAGGAACGTTCGTCGACGCCAGGATCGTGGCCGGCTGCTTGGTGATCGCCATTATTCTTTCTCGCTTCCGTCTGGGTGAAACAGGGCCTCGGCCACCTGCTGGGTGGTGAGCGGGTCAGGCTGCAGGCCCAGCGCGCACAACGCGTCAGCGTTCGCTTGGGTGACCGCGCCAGCGACGACGAAAGCCTGCAGGGAAGACTGCACCAGGGTCGACCCGATGCGCAGCCGGCCCTGCTCGAGCAGCGGGCGCACGTGGCGCATGTCCGGCTGGTCCTGGATGAAGTCGATCAGCCCGTTGCCGGCGGCGACGCCGATGACCTCGAGGATCGTGCCGTAGCCGACCTCGCGGTCGTTGCCGCAGGTCCGGCCCGCCGACAGCAGATCGGCGAGCGCCTGGCAGTCGCGCGCGGCCAGCACCTCGGCGCAGTCCGGCCGCGAGCGGGCCAGCTGGCGGATTTCAGCTTGTTGTTCTGGGGTCATGATCAGGTCAACGTCAGGACGCCGGCATCAGGATCGAAGTCGAGCGTCAGGATCTCGCCGTCGCCCAGGGTAATGCTCGAGCCGTAGTCAACGTGGCCGACCAGAGGCTTGCCGGCAGCGGTGTCGTTGTAGACCACCGCGTAGCGCAGCGGACCCACGGCGGCGCCCGCGGCGGTGATCACCTCGTCGGCGATGGCGACCTTGGCGACGCCAGCGGCATCCGACAGCGTGACGCCATCCAGGACGTAGCCGCCGGCCAGGTAGGCGCCGCCGCTCACCTGGGTGATATCGGCCAGCACCAACGCAGTCGGCGCCGGCAGCGTGTTCGTCAACGCTGCCTTGAACGTGTCCGAGGCGAACTTGTGCACGCCATTCAGCACCGCCTTGGCGAGCGACGGGGATTTCACGAAGGTTGCCATGTGCGGCCTTTCATTGTTCAGCGAGCCGCGCGCGCAGGTGCGCCAGCAGCTCGATGTCGGCCTTGCCGACTATTTCGTCAGGGAAGATGACGGCCCGCGCAGGCTGGCCGCGAACGGTGCCTGTCACGATGACCATCAGGGAGCCCGCGTCCGCATCGGCGCGCACGTTGGCGAGCCAGGCGGCGTCCGCAGGGCTCACGGTTACTGCTCGCCCGCCAGCGATTCGGCATAGGCGACTGCTTCCGGCGTGCTGTCGAGCACATCGGGCAGCGCCTTCGCGGTGTCCACGTCGACCTCGACGACGTCGTTGCACTGGCCGTATGCGCCAGCGACCAGGACGCGGGCCTTGACCAGCGCCACCGGCGCCGGGCCTTCCGCGGGCGGTGCTGTCGGGTCCGCGACAGCGGTCGCCGCCGGCGGTGCCGGCTCGGCTGCCGGCGAATCTGCGGCACCATCGCCTGGCGCCGGGTTGTTTTGTTCGTCCTGCGCGCCCTGCTCGGCACCAGTCGAACCAGGCAGTTTTGCTTTTGCCATCTGGATTCTCCTGTTGGCGGCCGATCTGGCCGGCCGCCGTTTCGATTAGGTTGCGCTGTTCTGGAAGACCTTGACGGCCGCTGGTTCCAGCAGGTTGCCGCCCGAGCGGGTCCAGCCGCAGAAGCCAGCTTGGCCCTTGAGGCCGAAGGCCGAGTCGTCGAAGCGACGCATGATGGTGCTGTTCTTGACATCGCGGATCGTGTACTGCGAGAAGTCGCCGAACGCGATCGATTTGGCGTTTGCCGCCATGACCGGCACGTCGTCGTTGATCGTGACTGCGTGGCCATTCAGCATGTCCGGAGCGCCTTCGGTAATGGCAGGGATCCAGATTGGGCGGCCGACAGTGTCCTTGATCTTCGAGACGCCTTGGACGGTCGTATCGTTCATCATGTACTTTGCGCCCTTGCGATAGGCGCGGTTGACCGCGTGCTTCAGGTCGACCAGGTCGTCGTAGGTAACGGTCAGCGACTGACCAGTGGGCGCGACTTTACCGACGCCAGCGACCGTCAGCATGCCGAGCGGTTGGCCAGTGCCGGTGCCGACGGTGTAGTGGCGATTTTGGATGCGCGCGATGCGGACAGCCAGTCGGTTCACCACGAACGTGACAACGTCAATCGCGCTGTCCTGGATCAGCTGCAGCGGGAGCGCCACTGCTTTCGACGAGTAGTTGAAGACCGGGAGCCCGACGGTACCGAACGACACATCCAGAACGTTGGTCTGGGCGTTTTCCGATACGATTTCGCCCTCTTCACCGGTGCCGTCCGAGGTCGGCCAGTTCATTGGGTCGCCGGTCACGGTCGGCATGACGGTTGCAACTTCGCGCATGCCACCGTATGCCTTGAGACGCTCGATCACCATCGAGGCAACTTCGGTTGGCACGGTGAAACCGCCTTCGCTGCCCGTGGTGGTCGACATCACATTGCGGATCTGCGCCGCCTGGTCGGCAGACAGGTTCATGCCGTTGCGCAGGTAAAGTGCGCACGCCACCAGGGCCGTGACTTCGACACCATCTTCCGGCTTTTTCTGTGCCGGGTTTTGGAAGAACTTGTCGGCTTCGAGTTCACGCATCTTCTCGACGTTCGTGATCTGCTGGCGTGCAGCATTGATCTCGTTGGTGAAGCCGTCGAACTTCGCTTGGTCTTCTGGAGACCAGATCTGATCGCCCTTCTCGGCGAGCAGGTGATTGGCTTGGGTTGCGAGGTTGGCAATCTTCTCGCGCAGTTGCTGGATGGTGACCATGTGGTTCCTTCAAATAGAAAAGGGAGCCTCTTGGGCTCCCTGAGACGAGGTGAACCGACCTCGGGCGGACTTGCGCGAGAAGCGCTATGCGGCGATGGCCAGCGCTAGGCGGTTTGCATTAGCCTGGGTCATGCGCGGACCAGTGGGTTCGGGGGCTACCGCCTCGGGCGGCGGGATGTTTTCGGCTGGCGGCAGCACAGGGGCTGAATCCTGCGCCGCAGCGGCGATCGACTTAGCCAGGGCGGGCGGAGCTTTTGCGTAAGCCGAAAGATTCCATGCGTTTGAAACGCCGGCATGATCAGCGATGCGATCGATGAACCCGCCGGCGAGTGCTTCATCGGCCGTCATCCAGGTCTCGTCTTCCATCATTGCGATGATTTCTTCAGTCGGCTTGCCCGTCTTGGTAGCGTAGTCGTCGACGATGGTGAGTTCGATCTTCTCCATGACGTTGGCGGTATCCCGCAGGACGCTCTTATCGCCAAAGGCGGCCCCTTGGGCGTTATGGATCATAAAGAAGGCGCCCTTCTGCATGACCACCTCACTGCATGCGATCGCGATGCTCGTGCCTGCGCTTGCGCACAGGCTTACGATGTTGGCGATCGTCTTACCAGGGAAATTGCGAATCGCAGCTGCGATCTCCTTCCCTTCGAACACACTCCCACCAGGGGTATTGAAGTGAAGGTTCAGGTCCTTAGTTGGGTCGGCCATCTCTATTGCAGCAACGATGTCCGCCGCGTTGGCTTCGAAGCCAGGCGCGATCACGCCGCGAATGAACAAAGTTTGGCCGGCGGCGTTGCTCACCAGGATCTCGCGCTTCCCGGAAACGTGGGCAGTTGCGGTGTTATCGAGGCAGAGTTGGAAGAAAGGGTTCATTCGGCCGCCTTTTTGTCTTGCGTAGTTGTTGATTGCGCAGCAGCTGCGCCCTGATCGCGCGGCGCGCGATAGATTTCGTCGCCGCCCGGTATCGGCGGCAGCCGGCGGCTGCGCCGCACCTCATTGACCGACGTCCACCCGTCCCCGGTACCTGGCCCACCAAGCGCCACACGGTCTGCTGCCGACTGGGCTGTAATGTCGCCCTGATACAGCGCTTCGCGGTGGAATTCCAGGAAGCGTCCGTTGTTACGCGGGTAGAGCTTTCGGTTCAGTTCCTGCTCGATCTTGCGCAGCCAGGTCTGCAGCGTGTACTGCACGAACGCGCGGCCGATCGATTCCAAGCCGGTGCCCCAGCTCGTGGAGCCGGTGGATTCGTTGATCATGAAACCCGGCACGCCGAACGCGCGGGAGATGTCCATCACCTGGAACTTTCGCGCCTCGAGCAGCTGGGCGTCCTCGGCGGACAGGCTCAGCTCCTTCGCCGATATACCTTCAGTCAGTACCAGGGGAAGCCGGTGCGCATTAGCCAGTCCAGCGTAGCGACTGTTGAACGCATGCTGCAGGCTCGTGATCTGGTCCTCGGTCATCTTCGCCGCAGCTTGCAGCACGATCGATGGATGCGCGCCGCCTTCGAAGAACTTGCCGCTGTATTCGTCCATGGCCAGCGCGTTGCCGATCGCGCTGCGCGCGCCGAATTGGATCACCGACATCGACCGCATGGTCGAATCGTCGAATCCCAGGCCTGGGAAGTGCAGAATGTCGGACGGGTCGAACCAGGTTGAGATGCCGTGCGATGGCAGGTTGACGTAGTAGCGCACGCCCTGACCCGGGATGCGCACGGGCGATACCGAACCCCACGGCAGCGGAAGGATCTCGCGCAGCGTGCCGTTCATCCGCCAGCGCAGCAAACCGAAGGCATCGCCGCGCAGCAGCTGCGCCATGCTCACACCTTCCCACATCGAGGCCGCGGTGTATTGCGGGCTTGGCTGCTCATTCAGGAGGTACCAGAGGTCGCTGCGCGGCAGCCGCGCCGGGATCTCTCCGCCGTCCAAGCTGTATTCGTTGATCGGCATGCTGACGATGGCGCCGGCGATCTTCGCGACACAGGCCGCGACGGCCGACACGCGCATTGCCGAGGTGGCTGACACAGTAGTGCCGGTCGGTGCCACGCCAAATGCTTCCATCACATTGGGGCTGTACTGGGCCTGATTGCCCACTTTCCCGTACGTCGGTTCCGGCACGGCCTGTCGCCAGTGCTCGGTGGCGGCCAGAGCGTCGAATAGTTCCATTTTTCTTCCTACAGGAGCACGAAGCCTTGGGTGATTGCGCCAGACGTGGCGACGGGATTGAGTGCCATCAGCGAGACAGCGTTGAACAGCGCCATGAGCGGGTCGATCTTGCCGGTGCCGGATGCCTGCTTGGTGATCAAGGCGGCGTTCCCGCGCGGCTCGATCTTGGCGTTGCTGACACACCAGTTCATGAGGGCCTGTCCGCCGTGCAGCAGAACGCCCTCGGCCAGCTTTCGCTCGGTGACGCTGATCGCACCGATCAGCTTCCAGCCCTGCGGGATGCCGAAGCACTTTTTCTCGTCGATCTCGGCATCGATCAGGGCCTGGAACATGACCTTGTGGGTCTTCTCCGGGTCCAGTCCGACGGAAGCGAGCAGACCTGACTCGTTGACCTCCTTGACCACCGCGGCCACCTCGGCGACATCTCCGGGCAGCTCCTCGATGATCACCAAGTCGCCCTGCTTTTCGAAGTCGGCGTACTTGCTCTCTTCGCTCTTGCGCCGCTCGATCGCGACCGGGTGCGCCCATGCGCGGGTCCACGCCAGCCATTTGCCGGTGCCGCGCTCGCGGCCCACAAAGGCTAGCCCAAGCAAGTCATCTAGGCCGCCGCCGTCGATTCCGGCCGTGATCACCTCACATCGCGCAAGCAGCTCACGGAGCGTAATGCCCGGCACCTTGGCTTGCCGCTCCCAGAAATCAGCCCCTGTCCATCGGTCAGCCCGCAGGCTCATGCCGATTTGGACATTCAAGTGTTTGGCGCGGACGTCTCTTAAAGCGTGCTCGCCGGATTCCCGCGCTTCCTGGATTTTTTGAGCGATCACCTCGGCATCGACGGAGATCTCCCAGTTGGGGTTTGTGATGTAAGCGTGGGTCAGGTCCTCGTAGGCCTTCTCCTTGAGCATGTGCTCGGGAAACTCGTAGATCACCGGAAGGAACCGCGGATCACTCACCAGGCCGTCCCGAACCTTGCGGGCATAGCTCAGCTTGTCCAGGAAAACACCAGCCGGCGGCGCGTCGGACTGCGTCGTGCAATAGAACACAAACCCTTCGGGCCGCGAAGTGATGCCGCCGGTTGCTTCTGTGAGCATCGCAGCAGCCTTGGCGTGCTTACCGAATTCCCACAGTTCGTCGACGAAGACGCCGATTGCTTTCTTGCCAGTCACCGTGGCCGAGTCGGCAGCCACCACCTTCAGAGTGGCGCGCGTGAGGCGGCAGGTAACCGTTTTGATGTGCTGCTGCTCGTGAAAGCGGTCTTCGAGCTCGCCGTCGGCGAGAATCATCTCGCGGATCGGCTTGTAAGCGTTATCGGCCGCCTCTTTCGTGGGCGCCAGGATGATGAACTCGCCGGCCTGGCGAGTGTTGATGATCAAGGCGGTCAGCATGATGGCCGCCGCGATCATCGACTTCCCGTTTTTCTTCGAGACCATCAGGAAGTAGTTGGTAATGAGGCGCCGTTTGCGCTTCGGGTCGTAGGCGCCGAACAGGGCCTGCACCAGGTCCGTGACCCACGGCTGGCACGCCTCCCCCATGGTCGGACTGCCATCGGCATCAACCATGCGCAGCTCTGAGAACACGTTCATCGCGTCCTCGGCCACCTCGGGGAACAGCGGCTCGACTGGCACCAGCGATTCTCGGGCCACAATTCGGCGCTCCCAATCGGGCAGCGCGGTCGTCCAAGTTTTCATCAGACGACCCTCAAGCCAAAGCGTCCGGCGCCGGCCTTCTTCGCGGCGGCATCTTTCTCGTCCTTCTTGCCACCCTCTCCAAGCTTCTTGTGCTTGAATGGCAACATCGCTTTCGCCGCGTCGATGCGCAGCCGCAGATCGGCAGCTGGCTCGTTCATGACCTTCGTCAAAAATTCGACGGGATCAGCGGTCGGCGGGATGTCGACCAGGTTGTCAGCGGGCAGTGGTGGCAAAGCGACCTTTGTTCCCGCTCCGCCGCCCGCCGCCCGCTGCTGCTCGAGGTAGGCTTTAACATCCGGGTCTTTAACAATTCGGGACCCGGCGGCCGATGCCGTCTTTTCACTGAAGCCAGCGCGAATCGCCGCTTCCTTATTGGAGAACCCGGCCAACACGGCATCGGCGAAGGCTCGCTTTTTGCCTGTTAAAGCCATTAACAATTTCCTCCAAGGGGACTTTTTTCTGCGCGTGAGGTGCTAGTCGGTGTCCGGGCCAAGAGCGTTGTAGACTTACAACACCCCCCTCCCCTTCGGCGGTCCAGCGGCCGCCCGGCGGCGTCAGGCGCGCGGCCAGGGCCACGTGGGCTCGATGTGCGGCGACTGCGGGGCCGATGCGCGTCCATCGCGCACGCCCTGAGCGTAGGCATCGCGGGGGCAGGCCTTGACGATGCGCCCGGCGTGCTTGACGCTGAAGTACGCTGCGCGCGTCAGCGCGGCCAGCACGTTCAGGCCCAGGGGAAGGCAAACCGCCCCGCCCGTCTGCCAGCTGAACCAGGCGATCCCGTAATACCGTGGGATGA
Source organism: Telluria beijingensis (assembly GCF_030770395.1). Taxonomy (GTDB): domain Bacteria; phylum Pseudomonadota; class Gammaproteobacteria; order Burkholderiales; family Burkholderiaceae_D; genus Telluria; species Telluria beijingensis. The sequence goes on from NZ_CP132480.1 coordinate 5,258,565, forward strand.
GATCGCCGTTCGTGATCTTCTTGAGCATGTTGGTCCTATCCGCCGCGTGCACGCTCCGCCGCCTCGATCGCCGTCTTAGCGTCGTGGCACGGCACGCACAGCACTTCCTTGTTGTCGTCCGCATCGCTGCCGCCCTTCCAGAGCGGGATGATGTGGTCGACCGGGCCGCCCAGCATGGTCCGGCCCTGACGTTTGCACTCCTGGCAGAGCCCACAGTCGCGGGCGCGGATGCGCTCACGGTCACGCACGCCGGCCGAGCCACGCACGCGCTCGACGGTGTCGGGGCGCTGGGTCGGCAGCATGGTGACGCGGCTGGCGGCCGAGGGCAGGTTCGTTCGCAGTTGCTGCAGCTTCACACCGGCTCCATTACGACACCGCGGTCGACGATCACGTCGATCATCCGGTCGGCATGACTCGGGAACGCACGGCCCAGCAGGAGCACGACAACGACGGCCGGCTTGAACCACCAGGCGAAGCGAGGTTTGAATGCGATAGTATGGATGCTCATCAGGTCGCCCTCCATGGCTCATGTGCTTCGGAGAGGTCGGGTGCGGCCGGCGCTTCCGGCTTCGTCTTGAACAGGTCGCGCAGGATCTGCTTGACGTTCTCAGGCACGCTGCGCGCGACCTCGACGAACGACATGCCGCCGCGGCCGTGGCCCTTGGCGCGCAAGATCGTCTGCGCTTCCTCGCACTCAGCCAGGTGCTCGGCGATCTGGTTCAGGCGCGTGAGGTTGTGCGCCTTGGCTGGGTGCGGGTTGCCACCCAGGACGGCGCGCAGGATCTCGGCGCGGTACTTGAAGGCGAGATCGTTCATGCGGTACCTCGGGCTTGATTGGCGGCCTGCTCGCGCTGGCGCTGCACCGTGTAGCGCAGCCAGGCCAGTTCGTCTTCAACGCTGATGCACATGGCTGACCTCGGAAAAGGAAAGCCGCCCGGCGCATTGCTGCGAGGGGCGGCGAAGTCCCCGAGTTATCGGGGCTGGAGACACTGGAGCGGGCAGCCGGGATCGAACCGGCGACAACGAGCTTGGAAGGATCGCGCTCTACCGACTGAGCTATACCCGCAAAATAGGTGGAGCGCCTTCCCCGCTCGGGGAGGCCTCCGGACGCGCCCCAAGGCTATCTGCCAAGTGGGCCGTAAACGACAAAGCCCGCCGAGGTGGCGGGCCAGAATCAAGGGTAACTCTACATATTTCAGGACGAGCGCCGGCTTTACTGCTGGCTGGACTGCTCGACTGCCTCGGGTGACGTTGGCGCCGAAGCGCGCATTACGTGGATCGAGGGATATGTGAAGGCTGTAGTTTACGCCCGGTTCCGGCGCTTTGCAATACCGTTGAGCTACAAAACCACCCTGCAATCAACGCTGCCGACCGCGTGGAAGGACGGCGCCCCGATCTGGTGGACGGAGACCATCTGCACGTGTATGCCTTCAGGCGTCAGGCCCGTCGAATCAGCGAAGTCCGCCACCGCATGGACGACCGCCTCTCGGATCGACTGCTCCATCAATTCCCTCGCGGCGCGCACGCGATCCATCTCAATCATGCTGCCCGCCGCATCTTGGCCGCCGCCCGCGCACTGTGCGCCTGGAACAGGCCTTCCAGTTCGCTGATCATGTCGAGCACCTTCTCGCGCTCGATCGCGCCGCCCAGGACAGGCTCGCGGCCGGTGCCGTTGCAGTGCGTGCACGCGCGGCTTTCTACCACCTTCGTGCCATGGCAGCACGAGCACTCACCTCCCAGCCAGTGCGCCAGGCTGACGCGGGCGATCTTGGCATACATGGCATAGGCCGCCTTGATGTCCCATTCCGCCTTGATGTTCATCCACTTGCGGTCGAAACCCTTGTGCGCCACCGCGCTCGTCCAGATGCGCAGCAGCACGCCCAGCTCGCGGGCTGCGCTCTCGGCCGGCTGGCGCGGCACCCCGGCGATGTGCGCGCGCAACAGCATGGACCCGAACAGCTCGCCTGAGCCGCCCGACAGGTCAGCCAGCGCTGCAGCAACGAGCGGCTCCGTCTGGTGGTGCTGGTCGTCGTCCTGCAGGTTGGAAGTGCTCAGTGCGTTTAGGTAGCGTTCGGCGAACATGGGTTTCTCCGTGGAAGTACCACAACGTTAGCAGTATTCGGCAACGGATGAGTTCTTCCCGAGATTTTCCAATAGTCAATGATAGAATGAAATAAATGTCATTTCATACAAATCGTTGGGGAGCGCATGAGCGACGAGATACTTCCGGATGTCGGTGAGTGGTATGCAGGTAGATCGCCACTTCTTATTGGCCTGCTCGAGGTGGTGACCACGACCATATCCAGCTTGTTGAAGGCAGAAGGAATCGCCTCCCTCGCGGTGACCGGCCGCATAAAAACTCTTGACAGCATCGTCGAGAAGATGCAGCGAAAATCGTATGCAAGTGTTGAAGAGTTGACCGACGTCTGCGGAGTGCGGGTGATTTCGTACATTGAGTCCGACGTGGATCGGATCCGGGAAGTGATTGAGAAATCCTTCCATGTTCACGACGACAAAAGCATTGACAAATCTGCAAAGCTTAAATCTCACGAGTTTGGCTACCGGTCGGTTCACTACATTTGCGAATTAGGAGCGAATCGGTTAGCGCTGCCGGAGCTTACCCAATATTCGAAAATTGTTTTTGAGGTTCAAATTCGAACCGTGTTACAGCACGCATGGGCTGAGATCGAGCATGATCGAAGCTACAAATTTGCTGGGGAGCTCGCCCCAGCGATTAAGCGACGTTTGAACCTTCTAGCGGGCACTCTGGAGCTAGTTGATAGAGAATTTAATAACTTAGCGCGCGAAGTTGACGAGCATACCAATGTGGCGAAAGAGGCAGTTCATTCAAAAGAGTTAAAGAATGTAGAACTTACTTCTGCTGCACTTACGGAACTCCTACTGGACAATCCGACAATTGTATTCATGCCAGGCCTTACTACAATTAACGAAACACTGCCTGCCTCGATATTTGACGAGATTCGGGGATTTGGAATCAATACACTCGAAGAATTTAGTGAACTCCTGACTGACGAATTCTTACAGGCCTATATCAAAAGCTACTCGAAGTGGCACGGTCCAGTGAGTCTCATACGTGCCGCGATGCTATTCAGAGACATGCCAAAGTTTCTGGGGGTACTTAGAAGAGATGAGCCGCGCGGGATCAGCGCCCTTCTTGCCAAACTGCTAGACGATCGCTACGGCCCGGAGGAAGTGAATAAAGCCTTAAAGGCCAACAACTTCATACGCACTACCAGGGTTGCGCCAAAACGAAGCAGGCGCACTACTAGCACGGCCTCAAGCTAGAACACGTCTAGAATGTTTTAAATTCCCATCCCCCGCCTTGCTTCTTCGTCTTTAGTTGAATAGCAATAAAGCGTAGCGGGTATAGGTCCGCAGCTATCTTAATTTTCGCCCGCGCATCGTCTTGCCAGAATCCCTTCACCTCATGCATCTCCAGCGCGCCGTCGGCCAGCATGACGGCGAAGTCTGGAGTGTAGAAGGTGTTGTCGGCCAGCCGCAGCTTGATACCCTCGAACTTGAACCAGGCGACCTCGCCGACATGGCGCCGGGCTTCCAGCGTGGCAGCGTAGGCCGCCTCGGTCTTGTTCATGGTGCCGGTCTTGAGCCGGCCCAGCGCCTGAAGCGCGCGGGTGGCGCCGGCTCGTTTCGTTGCCTGACTGCTCATTTCATCCTTTCGGTTTGGGTGGTGCTGCATTGTTGTTTTGCTCAGGCGCACGGTGCTTTTCGATCCACGCCTTTTGGTCTTCGATATTCGGCGCTGCCACGTACCGCTGGCAGGCCGGCGTCGCCCAGGGCAGGAATGGCGCGACCCGGTCGGAGCGCGCAGCCGCGCGGACCGAGCACCGCCCCAGGCCAACCCTCGCGTGCTCGGGATATTCCTTTGCCTTGAAGTGGCCGCACAGGGCGCACGGCTTATCGCTCATGCGGCGCGCGCCGGCGGCGGATCACGGCGCACCAGGTCTTTCAGCGCGCCGATCCCCTCTGGCTTGCGAGTGCGCTGCTCGGGCTGAGCCTGGGCTGGCGGCACGGCTGCCGGTCGGATTGGCGAGGTGGCGGCCGGCGGCGCCAGCCCAGGGTCCATGGCCAGCTCGATCCTGGCCTTGAACTGCCCCATGTATTCGCCCGACCGCGGCGCCAAGCCCAGCTCAGCGCCCTTGGCCAGGATGCTTGCGTCCGTCGCCCACCAGTTGCCGCCGGTCGGCTTCTTCTGCGCCTCGGGCGGCGTCCAGTCGTCCGCGTACCGCTCGTTCGGCCCGAAGAAGGTGGCGCAATGCAGGATGTACATCGGCTCGGTTTTCATCGCCTTGACGAACGCGGCGTATGCCTGGGCGCCGGCCAGCAGTTCCGACACCAGCGCCCCGGCCGCCAGCCGCGCAGCCCAGGCCTTGTGCGCCGCCTTTTTGCTGTCACCCGGACGCTGCGGGTAGACCTCCCAGACGGCTTCGAAGTCGGCCGGGTAGTCGTTGCGCTTCACCTTCGCAGGCTTGGCGCAGCCGGCGCGGAGGTGATCGAGCTCGTCCAGCAGCTCCACGACGGTAGTCGACTTCAGGTGCACAGTCGCGCCGGCAGCGGCCAGGCCGCGCAGCGGGGAGTAGTTACGCGGCATGCTGGCCTCCCTTCTGGCGCAGCGCCACCTGGTGCTTTGCCCACTCGCCCGCGATCCAGGTCACACCCTTGGGGGTGAAGCGCGCCGAGTTGAACGCGTGCCCGCTTTCGGCGGTACCGGCCTTCACGCAGAAGCGGCCGGCGTCGATGTGCTGGGCATGCGGCGTGAGTTCGGCGCCGAGGCGATAAAGGATCTTTTGGTCGATCAGGAACTCCCTGAACAGGTTCTCCTTCGCACCGAGCAACTTCGCCACCTGCCGGAAACCCTTCGTGCCTGTCGAGTCGGCATAGCGCTCGACGAACTCCACCGCCGGCGCCGCGGCGGCGAGCTGGGTGGCCTGGAAGTCGATCAGGTCTTGCTGCTCGGCCGCCAGGCGCAGCGCGGCAGCGAACGACTGCGGCACGGCAGGCGCTGGCGCGGCGGCCTCCAACTCCTGCCACCGGTCGACCAGGCGCGCGGTGAACTCGGGCGACAGCTGCGCGACGATCACGTAGGAGTCGCGCTTGCCGACGCGGTATTGACGGATCATCTTTGGGCCGGGCCCGTCGTTCGGCACTTCCTCAAATTGAGGGAGTGCGATCGTGCCGCGCGCCAGCAGGCTCTCGATCGTGCGCAGCACGTTGTCGTGCCGCTTCTCGACCAAGTCGGCGATCTCCCGGCTCGACATCGTGACGTCGGCGCCGCCGGTGGTTTGCAGTGTCAGCATGCTTTCCATGTCGTTTCCTTTCTATAAACCCTAGCTCAGCAGCGACGGCTGGATCTGGGCTGTCAACTCTTCGCGCTCATCGCGCAGATTCGGCAGCGCACGCTTTCGCTCGAGCATGAGGTGAGATCCGAACGATGCGCGGACCTGAGATTCGGCTTCTTTGGCGATTAGTGCCTGCATCTGCTGCCATAGGCTTTGCTCGCCTCGCTGAAGCGCATCAGCCATCTCGTTAAAAGCCCGGATGTAGTCTTCCTTGAAGGCTACGGCTTTGGGGCCAGTAAAGCCCATCGCCAACATCGCGAAACCGTCCTTGGTCATGGTGATGCGTCGTCGCAGCTTGCCTTGTGCATCGAGATATTCAGCCAACTCAAAATTGAGTCGGCTAAACTCCTTGGAACACTGCAAGTTGTCGTATGCCTTAAGGACATTCGCGTGCCGCTTCCCAAATGTCCTAGCCAACGTCTGCGAGTCGGTCACGATGCGGTCGCGGTCAATGGTCACTAAGTTGTTCATGCGTTCTCCAGTTCTTGTGCCGGCCGCAGGTACTGCGCCTTGATCATTTCCATGCACTCCGCCAGCAGCGCGAGCTGGGCTCCGTAGCGCTCCTCGAAGCGCGCCTTGTACGGGTGAACCGCGATGAGGGTCGGGTTCGAGCCGGTACCGTCCTGGTGGTGTCCAGCGCATAAAGGCAGGACCAGCAGGTGCGCACCAAGCTTGGTGCGTCCGTCAATGTGGTGCACGCTGACGTCCGGGTTGTGCCAGCCGTCCTTCTTGCACGCGATGCAGCCCAGGGCGGCGATCGCCGCCATGAAGCGCGCCTCATCGGCGGTCGGCGGGCGGCCTTTCATTCCGCGCGAGGCCATCGGCTTGCGGGGCTTCGGCTCGCGGGCCCGAACCTGCGCCTGAACCGCGGCGACGCGCAGCAGGCCGGCGCCGGCGGCGAGCGACCTGAAGCCGGTACCGCGCGCTATCGGCGTCTTGCGCTCGAGCGGCTTGCCCTGCTTGAGGGGCGATCGACGCATCATGCTAGACTTTCCTTTTCTACAAGGAGAATAGAATGGTTCGAGACACCGAGATTTACCGTGGCTACACGCTCTCCGCCAGTGCGCTGATCCAGCGCCAAGCGGGCGGCGGATGGTCGGGCAGCTTTGTCTTGGCTAAAGACGGCGTTGAACTCGAACGGATTGCCGTTGCCGGCCCGCTGGAATCCGAGCTGGCAGCGGTGGACAATGCGATTCGCGTCGGAAGGCTTCGCATTGATCAGCTGGTTGACGGCTGATCTCATGGCACAACCCGCTTGAACTCGACCACCCACACCCAGGGGTTGGCGTCCCAGCTGCCGCCAGTCGATTCCCATAAGCGCTTCCAGTCCAGCACCCGCGCACGGCAGCCGTGCTGCATGATGTCGGCGTCCGACGTCAAGACGCCCTCGGCCTCGATGTCCTCAACGCCGATGTCCTGCAGGCGCTCGACGCGCACGTTGGTGATCTCCAGCAGGATGCGGCTGGCCCAGCGCGGCATGTGGATGCTAGGTCGCCATACCGGTTGCTCGGCTTCGTACGGCCGCTCGCCATCGGCGCGATACACCAACAAATCGCGCGCCTCTGGCACTTCGCGATATGGCCCCCTCTGCACCTCGAAGTGGTCGCAATACCAAGTCTCACGTACCCAAAGCCGATCGGCGGCGCCGCCATGCGGGCAGCAGTCTCCAGCCAGGCCGGACCACTTCTGCATTTCTTCCTCGATATGCATCATCGACTGCATTTCATTCGACGGCCACCAGTGCCCGGCCGGGCCAGGGTAATCGGCTGGCGTTGGCTTGGGCTGCGGCTTCATGATCCGACGGGTCTGCGTCTTGCTGCCGTCGAGCAGCGCGCGCACCATGGCGCCGCTGAACAGGATCGGCCGTTCTTTGATCTGTGCGGTCATGGTCATGCCTTGTGGAATGAGGTGCCGGCGGCGCGAAGCGACCACGCCGGGATGTCCCGCCGGGTGCCGCGCGGGTTCGGGATGTACTTCTTGCTCAGCGGCGGCCGGGCGAAGACATCGGGCGGCGTGCGCACCGCGGCGATCTGGCCGACGTACTCGACCACTTCCAGGCCGACGAGCTTGTCGTAGTGCGCCCGCGCGGCCTGGCTCAGGTTGATGCGGCCGTCGGCCTGCTCGGTCAGCCAGCCGCTGGTCATGGCGCGCTGAATCGCATCCTCTTTGGGCATCGACGTGTTTCCGAAGTCGACTGCTGCGAGTAACAATCTCATGGGAAGCGGGCCGGCCTTGTACAGATGCTCACCGGCGACCGCGGCGGCATAGCCTTTTTTCGGGACGCGGACGTTTTGATGTGCAGACATTAGAAAGCCCTCCAGATAGTAAATTTTTCGATGTGGCAGGCGGCGGCGTGCGCGCGGCCCTGGGGCCGGACGCAAACGACGCAGCGCGGCGCGGAGTGGCGGATGTAGGTCATAGTTCGGCCTCCGAGAAAAGCCGCGGCTGCACGGCGCCGTTCTGGTACACCGTGTCCATGATCGTGGTGGCGATCGGCTCGTCTCCGTCCCAGCCGCGCGGCCAGGTTTCCAAGGCGATGAGTTCGCGGATGCGCGCCTCTTCCTCGGCGTTGACCATGTCGACCAGCGGGCGGCCCAGCGCAGTAGCGGCGGCGTTCACTTCGGCCTGTATTGCCAGGATCCGCTCCAGCCCCATCAGCCTGGCTTCGAATGTCAGCGGCCCCATGCGCTGCGGGTTCTTGCCGATGCTGCCGTCCTTCAAGCGCTCGATGCCGGCCTTGCGCAGTCGGTGCTGCGGCTCGCGCAACTCGCGCCAGAGCACCTTGATTCCTTTCATCGGCGCCAGGTAGGCCCAGTGCGGATTCTTGAGGACGGTGTCGAGCGCCGAATCTTCCTGGGCCAGCGGGCAGCCGACGCATCCGGTACGGGCATTGATCTCCTCCGCCTCGTCGCCGCCATAGGCGTCAGCGATCGCTGCCGTGCTCCAGTCGCCGAACTCGGCCGTCGGCGCCCAGTGCTTAAGCCATTCCCATACGTGGCACACCCGCCAGTGCAGCAGCGGCGCCAGGGTGGCCAGCCGGCCGCGCAGGCCCTTCGCGTTCGGCAGGACCTGCTGATACCAGCCCTGCCCGCACTCGGCACCATCCTTCCCGCAGCTCATCTCGATGCGGCGGTCGCGGATCGCGCTTTCGCCCTGGCGCACGCCAGTAATCATCAGGACCTGGCCCTCGAGCGACTCGACGTGGCGGCGCAGCGCCTCTTCCATCGGCTCGATCTTGATCTGGCCTGTGCACCAACGCAGCGTGTTGTTGTTCGGCGGCGGCACGCCGCGGCCGAGGATGTAGACCATAAAGCGGTCGTCGAGCGGCGCCATCACGACCTCGACCTTGATGCCGCGCTCCTCCAGCTCGTCCATGATCTGGCGCGCCGACGCGGCGAGCGGCAGCAGCTCCTGGCGCGTGTCGGCATAGAACACTGTGAGCGTCTTCGGCCGCGGGATCTTGCCGGTGTCGATCAGGTAGATCAGCAGGGTCAGCGTGGCCGAGCTGTCCTTGCCGCCCGACCAGGCCACGCCCCAATGGTCGTGGTCGGCGCCGTAGGCGAGTAGCGACTGGATCGTCAGTTCGATCGACTCCGTCATCTGCATGCGGCGCGCGCCGGCGCCGAAGATGTCGATCTGGTTCATGCAGCCCTCCCGACAATCTGTCGCTCGTGCGCGAAGTTCGCGCGGATGAGCGCCTCAGACAGTGGCGGGCACACGCTATTGCCGCACATGCGCACCTGGGCCGATTTCGTCAGCGGGATACGCGGCAGCGACAGCGGGTCGCCGTCGACCTGCTCGCCGCCCACGAACAGCAGCTCCGGGTCGGGGATTTCGTCGATGACGTAGCCTGCCGGGAAGCCTTGGGCGCGGTATAGCTCGTGCGGCGCCAGCATGCGCAGGCCGATGTCGACAATCTCGTAGTCCTGGCCGTGGATCGTGACCAGGCCGAAGCGGTCGCGGCTCGTCACGGTCGCCAGCGGCGAGCCGGGCGTCTGGTCCTGGTCGGTGCCGTAGTAGGCCAGCAGGAAGGCGCGGACCTCGGCATGATGCTGGCCGCCGGCGCTTATCGTGTGCAGCGGCGCGTCGGCGGCGTGACCAACGCTCTTGCCCATGTCGCGCTGGATGTGCGCGGTCACAATGCCCAGAGCGTGCGGCGCGCCAGCCGGGTTTTCCTTCGGCCCGGCCGTGATGGTCGGCACCGGCTCGGCCAAGTCGCTGCCGGTCGAACCGGTGCGGAACTTGGTGAGGTGCGCCGTCACCAGCGACTGCTGCGAGCCTGATGCCGTGAGCGTCGAGATCGGCGCGTCCGCTGGTCGGCCAGCTTTCACGCCGCTGCGCTCCTTGTTGTGCTGGGCCATGAATGCGGTTACGACTGCAGTATCGCCCTTCGCCGTGATCGTCGCGGTGGGCTCGTCGGCGCCGCGCGGGCGGCTGTCACCGGCGCGGCCGCCCACGCCCACCAGCGCAGCCGAGACCAGACCGAAGTGGCCACCCTTCACCTGGGCGCAGACGGTGCGCAGCGGCGCATCGGCCGGCATCACGCGCTGGTTGCTGGCGTTGGCGTGCTCGTTGAGGAACGCGGTGACTAGCGCGTGGCGATTCTCGGTCGTGATCGTCAGGACGGGTTCGTCGGGATGCGTGCCGCGCGCGTCAGCTGGACGCTTGTCGCCGTTGTATGGCGCGAAGTATGCGCTGGCCAGCGCCTTCTCGCCGCGCTGCGCGCCGGTGATCGTGCGGAATGGCTCGTGCACCGACTCGCTGCGGTCGCCGCCCTGGTGCGTCACCGGAACGATGCTCGGCACCACCACCGCGCGGTGATTCTCCGTCGTCAGCGTGCCGAACGGCTGGTTGGCGGTGACCGGCTTTCCGGCGTAGATCGGGCCGCCCTGCCCTACGATGAACGGATCCGCCGCGTCGACCACGTAGCGCATGATGCCCTTGGCGATACGGCGCAGCGTGGCCTCGGCCAGCGGGCGCTTGCGGGTGAAAATGCTCGGGCACTCCAGCGACCAGTCGATGCATTCCGCCGCGGTGCGGTACGGCTGCAGCTTGCCCGCGCGAACGGCAGGCGAGTCCGGCGCGCCGTTGGTCGGCGCCGGCCACTGGATCGGCAGGCCATCGCGGCGCGCCACCAGGAAGAAGCGCTTGCGGATCGTCGGGGTATCGTAATCGCTGGCGCGCAGCTCGCGGTGGTCGACCTTGTAGCCATGAGCTTCCAGTTGGCGGACGAATGATTCGAACGTCTTGCCGCGGCGCGCCGGGTCCGGCTTCCAGTGACCGTGCTCGTCCTGGATGAGCGGGCCCCACGTTTTGAACTCCTCCACGTTTTCGAGCATGATGACGCGCGGCTTGCACTTCGCCGCCCAGCGCAGCGTCACCCAGGCCAGCCCGCGAATCTTCTTCTCGACCGGCTTGCCGCCCTTCGCCTTGCTGAAGTGCTTGCAGTCGGGCGACAGCCAGACCAGGGCCACCGGCTGGTTGCCGGTCACCTCGATCGGGTCGACGTCCCACACGCTCTCGCACAGGTGTTTCGTGTGCGGGTGGTTGATGGCGTGCATGGCCAGCGCTTCGGGATCGTGGTTGATCGCGATGTCGACCGGGCGGCCGAACGCGGCCTCCAGGCCGGTGCTGGTCCCGCCGCCTCCGGCGAAGTTGTCGATGATGAGCTCGTGGCCCAGGTCCAACTGCATGGTGATGAGGTCGCGCTTCATGGGCGGACCTCCGCACGGCGGGCGGCGAAGAATTCTGCTGGCAAGGCAAGCGGATCGCGCGCGGCCGGCGCCGTATGCAGCCGGACCGCGTAATGCGCATCGTCAGCCATGATGTGGATGTGGCGGGATGGGTCGTTGGCGGCGAGCGTCATGGCGGTGCGCTGGCCCTTCGCGGCGCGCGCACGCGGCATGCCGCCCAGCTGCAGCAGGTAGGCCTGGGCCTGTTCGATCGAGATCGCCAGGCAGTAGACCGGCGTGCCGCGCGACAGCGGCGTCTCGTCTTCGAGGCGCGCGATCGTCACGCGCCCGCCCAGCTCGGCCAGGTACTTGCGCACGCCCGATGGGCTCAGCTCGAGCATGTCGCCGATCTCGTCGCGGCGCAGCTGGCGCACCATCAGGGTGGAGACCAGGATGCGCATGCGCTCGAGGCGAGCAGCGGTCTGGCCAGGGGTGACGTAGCTGGCGCGGGTCATGCTGGGACCTCGGATTCTTTCATGGGCGCGGTCGCGGTCATCGCGGCCAGGTCATCCACTGCGGGCAGACTCGCCACCCAAGCCGGCGTAGCGCCCAGCCTGCTGTCGTCACGCATCGACATAAGGACGCCGATGAAATCTGGAGCGCAGTCGAGGCGGAATACTGCACTGGATCCTTTTACGTCCTTGCTTGTATAGAAGTTCATGCCGACGGCGCCGCGCGTTTTCCGCATCATCATCTTGCCCGCAGCAGCTGCAGCTTTCTGCGCTAGTTCCATTACAGGAGCACCGAACATTCCGGGTAGCCCCGGCTCGAGCACGTCTGCCTTGGGGATAACTCGCTCGTAGCGCGGATAGGTCGCCTCGACCTCGGGACGCCCAGGCTGAATGTAGACGTCGCTGTCGCCGTTTTCGACGACTGCAAGCCGATCGCCGATCATGACAACGCGACGATCTTCTTTCAGTCCGCCTGCGCATGCTTGCTGCATCCGGCCATCAAAGCGCAAAATCACTTCGTGTTCGCATACCGCGTCGCGGTCGTAGATGGCGCCGAGGGCATGACCGTTCGTTGCGCAGATGATTGCGCCGCCGTCCTGGTGCGGTCGGACGTTGATCGCGTTGAGGTAATAGCGGATGTCCGCTTTGGCGATGAACGGGGCGATGATCGGCAGGAGCTTTGCCGTCAGACTGAGCTTGGCGTGCTTGTTCTCGGTCATTGCACACCGCCGATCACGGCGCGCGCGGCCGCATTCAGGTCCGACTCGGTGAGGACGTGGCGGCGGACGTCGACGGTGTACACGACGTCGCCCGGGCGCAGCCACTGCTGTGCGCTGGCCAGCTCGGACAGCGAGCGCGCCTCCGGCTCTGGCGGCTCGGTCGACCACTGGCGGATCGCTGGCACAGCGCCAGACGAAGACTGGTCTTCACCGGCGTGCACCGCCGGTGGATTCGATTGTGCTAACATTTGGTTTCCTCTCCAAGGATTTGCTTCAAGGGCCCCGACTGCAATCGGGGCTTTTTCACTTCTGCTGCTCTGCGAGCATCTGCTCGTATTTCTTGCGGCTCATCACGTGGCCAGGCTCGATCGGCACCGGCTGCCGCTCTTGATCCTGCCGGTTCACTTCCCCTCCTTCGGCGGCTTCATTCCTTTGATGTTTCCCATCGCCGCATTGGCCAGCTCCAAGCTCCGACGTGCGGCATTGACTTTGATCTGGGCCTCACTCATCAGGTGGGCGTGCGCCTCGCCCCAGCTGTCGTGGTACTGCGCGAACTCCCCGCGCTTGGCCTCGCGGTATTCGCGCCTCGTACCGGCCGGCCTGCCAACGATCGGCAGGACCACAAAGGCTGGCGTCTCACGCAGCGCCTCGACCCGCTCGATTACGCCGGCCCGGTGGCCGGTCTTGAACTTGACCAGCGTCGGTGGGGCCAGCTTCGTCTTTTGATCCATCCGTTCTCCTTCTGTGATTCAGCGCAGACCTGCTGACTGCCACCGGGGTATCGTGGTATCCGTGGGGAGCGGGCTTCATGCCGCCAGCGCGCGGATTTCTTTCACCGGCACGCCCAGGTGCTCGTGGATGCTCAAGATCACCCGCGGCCCCAGCCTGGCGCCGGCGCGCAGCTTGCACACCACGCTCGGCGCAATCTCCAGTTCCCGGGCCAGCGCCGCATCGCTCGTGATCTGGAAGCGATCGCGCAAGGTGTCCAACAACTTCGCCACGTTTTTCAAGTTCCACTCCCTCGGTATTGGTGACGGCGCCATCCCGCCGCCTGGGTGCTTCCTACGTCGACTAGGCGCTCGCGCGGGCCAGCGCCCGGCGTGCGTGAATCTCGGCGGTCACGTCGTCTGCGGCAGCCTGGTAGGCCTCGGCCGCTTCGGTCAATTCGATGCGCACGGCGAGCAGCTGCTCCTCGTCCGCCTCGGCGCCGACCTGGAGCAGCGCCAGCTTCCCTTCCGCGCTTTCCTTGGCGATGTTCTTCAGGGGCTTGAGCGGGTCGAAGCCGATCGCCGGGGCCTGGTCGGCGGCGCGCGCCTCGATGCCGAGCGGGCACAGGATCTGGTTCATCGCGGCCAGGCGCTGCTCTGGCGGCAGCGCGGCCAGGATCGAAGGGATCATGTTGGCCGGGAGGTTGCCTTCGTCTAGCCAGCGGAAAATCTTCTGCGCCGACTTCTTGGCGCGGTCGTAGGCGTCGCTGCCGCCGAATTCGAAGGTGATCTCCGTGGCCGCGCCGGCGGCGTACGCCAGGTGCGCTTCGACGATGGCGATGGCCACGGCCTCGCGGCTCATGCGCTGGGTAGTGCGCCATGCCTCGATGGCGGAGCGCAGGATCTCGACCAGCGATTGATTTTGAATACTCATCTTCGTGACTCTTTCCGATTAGAAAGCTAATCTGACAACACTATGAAAACTGCTCAGCCCTTCGAAACCACCGAGACTTACATGTCGCTAGCGCGGCGACGCGGAACCGAATCGGTGAGCCCGAGATCAGAAAAGACAGCCGGACGCGCCAAGCGCAGAAACTTGAGCTGCGCCTTCGGTATGCCTAATTTGCGCCACTCTGATACCGAAGGCGGCTGTATCTCGCAAAGCCGAGCTACTTCTGACGTCCCGCCCAGGGCGTCGATGATTTCATCGGGCGTAATGTCTCGATTCATGCGTCCATTTTAGGCATACCTAAATTATTAGGCAAGCGTTTTTAGGCTTACCTCACCAAAAAAAGATTAGGATTACCTAATGGAACAATGGAAACTAAGACTTGCCGAAGCACGTGCTGCGAAGGGGTTGAGCAAAAGTGATTTTGCGAAGGCCGTTCGCATCTCGCCGCCTACGGCTACTGACTGGGAGAAAAGTGTCGCTGACGGCGGCATCAAGGAAATATCGGGCATCCGACTGACGAAAGTCTGCGAGGTGCTTGGGATTGACCCGATGTGGCTCCTGCACGGCAAAGGGGATGGGCCAGCCAGGGCGCCGTCGCCCGACCGGATTGAAGACATCAAGCCAGTCGCCAGTGCCGACGCCGACAGCGGAGCCTTCGTGCACATCCCGAAGGTACGCCTCTTGGTCTCGGCTGGTGTGAGCGGTTTCGGCGTTGAGCCGGAGCCGTATGACGGATCGACCGCCACAGTGCCAGCCGACTGGTTGCGGCGGCGCCAGCTGCGCGCCGAGCACCTGATCGCGATACGCGTGCGCGGCCGCAGTATGGAGCCGACCTTCAACGAAGGTGATACCGTCTTCATCAACAAGCTCGACACGGAACCTTCCGACGGCGCGGTATTCGTCATCAACTACGAGGGCGAAGATGTGATCAAGCGCCTCACCCGTGACGCTGGCGATTGGTACCTGGTCTCGGACAACCGTAGCCAGGAATACCACCGGAAGCTATGTAAGGGTGCCGAGTGCATCATCATAGGTCGCGTGGTTCGTAGCGAGCGAGAACACTACTAGTGCAGTGCGTTGTCATGGACCTCTGCTGCGTGCGCGTAGCAGTGGTGAAGGTCGACCGTGCGCGCCTAATTGAGCCAGCTGCCACCAGGACGCTCAACGACCTACAGCCGCGCTTCGGAGTCCTGCCTATTCTGCTCGTCGCATTTGACGATCCTGACCTTACTGATGCTGAGGGCTTCTCGCACTTCCCGACTGCTCCGTACGTCGCCGAGCTCGTTGAATGGAACGCGCTCGAACCTGTCGAATGGGTGCTACTTCCAGAGATTGTTGAAGCCGAGCTCCCCTTCTAGGTCATTCGCACTACAACACAATTGGTGAGAATTCACGCTGCCGAGCAGGCGTAATATCCGCACATAGGACCGCGCTTCGTCGCGCCGTCTTATCAAGGGTTCACTATGCCGCGGATCTTGTGCCCAGCGTGTAAATCATCGCTCCAACGGAGCAAGCGATATGTGAACTGCCCCTGGTGCGGGCAGTCGCTCGCTGCAGCTTACCTCGCCCAGCCATTCGTAGCCGGCGCAGACTATCGGACCTGGCCGAGCTGGAAGGCCTGGGCCGGCGCCGCGGCGGTGGTAGCGCTTGCCGTGTCTACCTTGGCGACAGCCGAATGCAGCCGATCGCCAGCGCCACCACTGAGGAACAGGTCGCTCGCGCCCTGGCCACCTGCCAAGCGCGCATTGCTGCCCTGTCAGTCGGCGGTAAGGTGCCCGCCCCGCCGCCAGCCAAGAACTACGGTACGGAGCCCGAGTTCTACTTCGTCTGGCCGAAAGGGGTGTTCTTCTACGCCGACAGTGAGGGCGTGCTGAACGCGGCATCAGCCACCTGCAGGGGCGACGTGGCCACCGGCCTCATCACCGAGCTATCCCTGAACGGCCAAGACGTGACCGACGCGCCACGCCGTGAAGATTGGTGAGATTTTTGCAACTCAGCAGCAGATATACTCGCGCGAGCGAAACGGCACGCTTTGAAGCTTCCCCCGACGTCCGCCGTGTGACCTCCATCTAGCACCCATGTTGCATAGCCCACATTACCGCCCTTGGGCTGATCGTCCGTCCCGAGGTGTAAGACCTTGAGTAGACGGTATTATTAATCTGCCCACACTGACTCAAGACCTTAGAAAGTTGGTAGCACGATGACACTTTCAGAAAACCCGCAACAAAAAACCAATGACAGCAATGATCGCTCTCTAAGAGAGGAAATGGATCAAATAGAAAAGGAGTTAGCGGAAAAGCGCGTTCGCGATACCGAGATGCGCGCCGCGGCGGTGAGAGAGAAGATATTTGCAATGTCGATTGGTCTTTCCACGTCGATAATCTCTCTGGCATTGTTATATTCTGACCTAGCGAACACCCCGCTATTGGAAGTGATCGAGAATAACGGGAAGACAATTCTAGCCATGACGATAGCCATCGCTGGGGGCGTTTACACGATAATCGTAACTGGTCGACCACTTGGCCGTTTCCAAGAAGTCGATGTAAGGCGGCGAGAAGAGGCGCAAAAGAAAACCGTCCTATCCCCAGCCGCGTGGCCATTCCCTACCAGTAGTCGTCCACCTATGTTCGACTTAGAAGACAGCGTTGGGTCAGCTCCGCCGCCATCGCCGTTCTACCAACATTTTCAAGAAATTACGAACGCACTTGAAGAACGCGCTCTAAATGCGGAGGAAAAAGCATCTATTTTGCTCGACAAAGGTACGACATATACGATTGCGGGAATCGTCTTTTTTATAATTTCAATTATTGTGTGGCAGACCATATCGTGGATTCGAGGATTCCAGGTAGAGCATATCTACGGAATAATTTCTTGCACAAGTGTATTCATATTTGTAGAGTTTCTCAGCGCATGGTTTCTTCGGCAATATCGGCATTTCGTCGATACTGCGACATATCTACTGAAAGTCAAAGCAATATTTGATCGCTACGCTTTAGTTTTTTTAGCAATTGACTCGCTGCCAAATATCTCTGAAAAAACGCGCGAAAAAGGCGCGGCGACACTTTTAAGAATGTTAGAGGATCCTATAAAATGGCCGGAATCCTATCTCCTAAAAAAACCAGAGGTGATGTTTGCCAACGAAGCGGTGAATGCTATTAATTCTCTCTCGAAGGAAATGCGAAAGTCTTTAAGAAAACAAACCAGAAAGGATACAACTGAAACAGAAACTAAATAGCTGCGTACTCTGCAACTGCTTGAATCCATTAAATAGCGCGTGACCTCAAAAAACACGCGCTATTCGCGTGATTATGCAAGTAACGACAGTTGCTCGCATTCGTCTTGCAGGCCGTATAGCAAATCCTGGGAATGATAGTGCTGCCGCATATCGGGAAGGCACTTTAGTCGTCCTCTCTTGTTCACTTGAGGACTGATGGCGGTCTAGTGGAGGGATTAAGGTCAGACAGCCGGAGCTATCCATTCCACGAAGCGCCTTGCTCGCCGTCGACCGGCGTGCGCAGACGATCCGCCGTGACAGATCCTCAAGCATGGCCTGAGTGATCTCCGTGTCGCCATAGCGCGCCGGCCAGCCCGAGATGAGCGGGTACGGCACGCCGAAGGCCTCCGCCTCGATTCGGGTCAGCGATTTCACCGATCCCCTACCCTCCAGGTAGCGTGCCAGCGTCAATTTTTGCGACATTTTCGGGCCTTTTTTTCCTACGCACCCTGTAAAGGTACTGTTCAGGTTCTGTTCTTGGCTGTTCAGGCAGATCTTCTAAGGTCTGTGGTTTCGTTTTATCCCAGCAGAGCCTCGGTTCCAGAGCGGCACCCTCCCAAAAGCAAGCCAATAGACTCGCTTCCGTGGAAAGCGCCTGCATCCCATGCTTTCGCCTTCGGACACTTTCGCTTGGTTCGCAGACTTTTCAGGTGTCTCCACCTGTCCCCCGGCGCGCTCTACGAACTACCACCCACGCTGTGCCCCTGCCGGACGTCCTTGGCTCTTAGACCTGGGCGTCGGCGGTTTCCCCTCCCTGCTCCAGGCGTGCAAACAGCCAGACTCGGCTGATGGACGCATTTTACCTAAATATTTAGGCATACCTCAATATTTTTATTGATTTGTTTTTAGGGATGCCTAATAATGACTCCAACGACATCGAGCTCAGCACCTCCCGAGCCGCAGAACTGGAGAACAGCATGACCCAGCAGTACGACCAGGACTACCTGAAGAAGGCGCTCGCCGAAGAGCGCGAGATCGCACGGCTCGACCTGCGCGTGCGCACCTCGACGCCCGGCGGCCTGGGCCTGTCGATCGAATCGAACCTTTACCTGGTGACCGGCGGGACCAGCAGTGGTCACGGCCTTCGCAGTAGCGAGATCCTGCCGAAGTGGCGCCGCCACCGCACCGCTGCCGGCGCCCTGGCCATCAAACACATGCTGAACATCCGGCATGACCTCGAGGTGGAGTACGCGGTCACGGTCGGTTACGGCGCTGGCCGCCGTGGCGTGACCGAGTTCTATGGCGCGCACCCGAGCATCGAGTTCGCGACCATGGCCGCGATTGTGCGCGCCGCCATCCAGAAGCTGACCGAGGAGCTCGACGAACGCGCGGCCCTCAACCCTACCCGCTCGAGTTCGAGCCGCCGGCCCGGCGCCAGGGCGACATCCAAACCGAAAGGCAACCCATGAGCTTCAAGAAGAATCAGCCCGTCGTGGCGACCACCATCCGCGGCGTCGAGCGCAGCGGCACCTTCGTGACCACGCACGCAACCACGAAGGGCGACTGGGTGGAGATCAAGCCGACCGACGGCAAGCCGAACTTCAAGACCCGCCCTTCCCTGGTGCGGCCAGCCTGACATCGGCGGAGCCCAGCAGCATCCATCGCCCGGCACGACCGGGCTTTGGCACTGAGGCATACCGCCGCCACCTGGAGAAACCGATGATCCGCTTCCTGCTCTTTTTCCGCCTCGAATGGTGCGAGCGCCGCCCGGGCCTGATGTTCGCCCTGCTCCTCGCTCTGATCTGCCTGGGCGGCGCCATCGACCCGGCCGCCCCGCTGTAACCCTGACCTCAACGACAAGGATCCGCAATGTTCTTCCGCAACCTCCAGATTTACCGCCTGCCGGCGCCGTGGGGCATGACCGCGCAGCGCCTGGCCGCATACCTCGAGCCGCAGGGCTTCGTGCCGACGTCCAGCAACGAGCTGATGCGCCAGGGCTTCGACCGCCCGCGCGGCGCCGACGGCGCGCTGGTGCACGAGGTGGCCGGCCAGTTCCTCATCGCGCTCAAGACGCAGAAGAAGATTCTGCCGAGCGCTGCGGTCAACGAGCGCGCCAAGGCGATGGCGGCCGATCTGGAAAAGCAGCAGGGATTCCCGCCCGGGAGGAAGGCCATGCGCGAGCTGAAGGAGCGCGCCGCCGACGAGATGCTGCCGAAGGCATTCTCCGTTTCCCGCACGACGCTGGTCTGGATCGACCCGAAGAACGGCTGGCTGGTGGTCGACGCCGCGGCGCCGAGCAGGGCCGACGACGTCGTCAAGCTGTTGCTCAAGGCGGTCGACAAGATGCCGCTGGAATCGCTCCGCGTGCAGCGCTCGCCGGTGGCGATGATGACCGGCTGGCTGGATGCCGACGAGGCGCCGCACGGCTTCACGATCGACCGCGATGCCACGCTGCGCGCCACTGGCGAGAGCCGGGCCCAGGTCGGCTACAAGTCGCACACCCTCGAGCCTGAAGACGTGCGTCGCCACATCGCCGCCGGCAAGCAGTGCACCCGCCTGGCCATGACCTGGAACGACCGCATCAGCTTCGTGCTGACTGAGTCGCTGGCGATCAAAGGTGTCAAGCCGCTGGACGTCATCCGCGAAAACGCCGCGGCGGCGGCCGACGATACCGAGCGCTTCGACAACGGCTTCATGCTGATGTCGGGCGAGCTGGCCAAGCTTCTGGCCGGCCTGGTCGAAGCCCTGGGCGGGGAGGCGAAATTGTGAAAACCCGCCGCCGCCGTGCGCTCTCCGCCGAAGAAGCGTCCATGACGCCAGCCCAGCGCGCCGAGATGCGTGAGATCGGAATCCGGTCGCGCGCCAGGTCGATGGTGCGCAGCCACCGCATCGCAGACGCGATCGAGAAAGACGTCGCGCAATTCCGTTCGAAGGAGTCTACGAAATGACCATGACCACCAGCACTCTGCCAGTTGCGGCTGAGGCACCTCAGCGCCGCGCCGACGACAAGCGCCCTACCGCCTCCCTGGACTGGCGCGGCGCCGAGCCGGGCCTGGCTCGCATGAGCGACGCCATGATCGACACCGAGACGCTCGGCACCACGCCAGGATCCGCGATCCTGAGCCTCGGCGCCGTGATGTTCGGCCCGGACGGTCTGGGCGAGACGTTCTACGCGCCTATCGACCTTGCGTCGTGCGTGCTTGCTGGTCTCGCTATTGACCCGGCCACCGTCCAGTGGTGGATGGCGCAGGGCGATGAGGCACGCGCTGCGGCATTCCCGACCGATGCCGCCACTCTGCCGCAGGTTCTGCTCGCATTCCAGGCATGGTTCGTCGCCCAAGAGGCGCGCTATCCATGGTGCCACGGCGCCGGGTTCGATGTGCCGCTTCTGGATGCGGCGTTCAAGGCCTGCGGCCTGGCGTCGCCCTGGGCGTTCTGGGATGTGCGTGACACCCGCACCCTCTATGACGTGGCCGGCGTGAAGGTCGACCGGCGCGCCGGCACCCACCATCACGCGCTGGACGACGCGATCAGCCAGGCCGAGGCTGCCGCGCGCGCCCTGCGCATCGTCCACGCCCACAAAACGATCACCGAGGTCACACCATGAGCGAACACCAACTCAGTGCCATCAAATGGTCCTGCGCCCGCGTTCTGCTGGTCTGCGCGCTGTGCACCACGGCGATCGTGAACGGGTGGCCGCTGTGATGCGCCGCATCGGCCAGGCCATCGTGTTCGTGCTGGCGTTCCTGATCATCGTCGGCGAGGTGCAGCGCAGCGAGGCAGCCGCCGACGAGCGCGCCGCCCAGGCCCTGTACGGGAGCGGCAGGTGACATTCGAGCAGCTGCGCATCACCTACCAGAGCGACGAGCAGATGGCCCGCGCATTGTTCGCGCAACTGGCTGAGGTCGAGGCAATGCTGAGCCTGGCCGAAGCCCAGCGCGACAAACTGAAAAAGAAACTGGCGCCGCCGCCCGCGCGCCGCATACATCGAGGAGAGAACTGATGAGCAGTAACCACAACCCAGCCTATTTCGATGCCCTCGCCAACTCGCGCGGCATCGCCCTGCCCGCCGCGCGCACCTGGTCGATCCTGCTGACCAGCGCCAATCACGGCACCGTCGGCCCGATCGGCAGCACGTTCCCTCACGCCGGCGAGAAGCACGAGCGCGTCCAGGTGATGGAGATCGTCGAAGCCGGCGCGCCGCCAGCGCCGGGCGCTGACCTGGCCGGCCTGGTGCGCGTCGGGATTGACTGGAGCACCGACTTCCTCGCCGAGGTGCGCGCCCACGCGCTCGAGGAAGCGGCAGGTCTTGTGGACGCAGCAACGGAAGGCTCCCTTCGCTCTGCGACCTCTGCAGCGATCCGCGCGCTCAAGGGCGTCACCCCTACCGCTACCAATACTGCTGGAGCCGTGCCGGAAGGTGATCTCAGGGACTTGGCGCGCCAGTTCCAGCGCGCGGCGAGCCGCGATGTGCCACTGACCATCTCGCCTGAATCCTGCGCCCTGCTGTTCCGCGCCATGACCCCGCCAATCGCACCGGCACTGGCAGAGCCGGTCCACCAGGATGCAACGCTGGAATGCGATGCTGCCTTCGAGCGCTGGTATGCGGCGCAGCGTCACCAGCTTACCAACGAGCAGGTTTGCCATCTCATCTGGCAGCGCGCCTGGGAAGCGGCGAGCAGCGCGCGGCCGGCGGATGTCAAGGAAGTGCCCAGCATCGAGAGCCGGGAATTCCATGAGATGGCGATGGACTACCGTGGTGCGTCGATCACCGGCGCGCATCTTGCATATCGCGCGCTACTCGCCCACATCGACGCCCACGTAGCGCGCCATGCCCGCCCCTCGGCAATCGACAAGGCCACGGCCGAAGAAGCGCGCCTGTACCGCGATCTGACTGGCGACGCGATGAAACTCGGCTTCGATGGCCTACCCGCGGCGGTGCAGGCGCTGCGCGATGTTCAGTCCGCACCGGCCGCGTTTCTGCTACCGGGCGACATGAAGGCGCTGGCTCGCTTCTGCGAGTGCGCCGAAGACTTCGACTCGGGCGGTCATGACGTGCCGAAGGAGGAGATGCGCCGCCTGGTCGAAATCGGCGTCACGCGTCCAGCTGGGCCGGGCCGCCACATGGTCACCTCATTCGGCGACTACGTGATGGGCCGGGTTGCAGAACTGGGCCTGATGCTACCGCTGAAGACGCTCGACGAGCGCAATCAGGAACTGGTGCATCGCTTTAATCAAGAGAAAGGCGGCGCCTGAAATGCAGACCACGATCACCGCGCGGCAGCTGGAGCTGCTGCATCACACCTTGGGTGTGCACCCAGAGCGCCGCGAGTCGCATCGAAACCACTTCGTCGCGGGGCCGCGCCATCACGATCAAGCCGATCTGGAAGCGCTGGAGGCGGCGGGCCTGATGGAGCGCGGCCGCACGCCGAAGTTCCTCGATCAGGGCGATGTCGTCTTCCAGTGCACTGAGGCTGGGCGCGAATGCGCGATCGACAACTTGCCGCCACCGCCGAAGTACAGCCGCTACGAGGAATATCTCCGATCCGAGTGCAGCGAGAACTTCGCATGGTTTCTCGGCATACGGGTTCCGGAACTGCAGACCAACTACGGCTCGTGGCGCGGGCCAACCCAATACCGCTACGTCCGCCGGGACGGCTACGACTGGGAAGACGTGCGCGGCGAATGGAAGCCGACGAAGAAGGAAGCTAAGGCAAGTTATAAGGCGGCGCTGAAGGCGCTCAAGGAAAGGCAGCGCGAATGGCGCAAATCGAATTTGGAGGCAGCATGAACACCACCCCAGCCGCCCCGAGCGGCGAACAGAACCTCGACCACCTGGAAGCACTGGCGCCGTGCCCGTTCTGCCGCCAGCCCGGCCGCATGCACGACGGCAGCGGATGGTATGGCGTGGGCTGCGACACGATCCACGCTGGCGTCATGTGCCACGGGTATTGCTCGGCGCGTCAGCACACGAGTGCCGCTGCGGCGGCTGCCGCATGGAACCGCCGCGCCGCGCCTGCCGGGTTGTCGACCGCGCTCGCCGAGGTCACGGCAAAGCTGGAACGCGAAGCGGCCGCCAGCCTGTCGTTGGGCATGGAGAACCGCGACCTACGCGACCAGCTCGCCCGCCGCGCTGCGCCTGTATCAGCGCCTATAGCCGGGGATGCGCTGCGCGCACGTTTCGAGCAGGTAGCGCCAGCGTTCCGCATAAACGTCGAGCGCTCCAAGCCATTCCCCGAGAAATACCAGTACCAGCATGCGCAAGAAATGTGGGAGTTCTGGCAGCAAGCCGCCCTCGCCAACCAGCCAGCGCCGACAGCCGCACCGGAGCAGGTTGCACAAGGTGCCGATGAAGCATTCATCGAGTGGATGGATGGTCGACTGTCTTCCAATCCGCCGAAACCAGCGACCGCCTATGAAGCTTACATAGAAGGTCGTCGCGCCGCCCTGTCGCAGCCATCCGAGGCCGCGCCGCTGGTGCATGGCGACTACGTACTAATGCCGCGTCGCCTGACGGCTGAAAACGGCGCGAAGGCCGCGATGATCGGCGAGTTCCACGAAGAAATCACCGTCCGCTGTCCAGACTGCGACGGCGCCGACGACGACCACTACTGCGCTTCCTGCAACGATGAAGGAACTGCGCAACAGGCGGTTCCGGTCCAATGGGACACCATCAAGCAGATTTACGCAAAGGCCGTCGAACTTCTCGCCGCGCCATCCTTGCCAGCCGCAGCGGCGGGGGATGAGCGGGAACGAGCAATGGAAATCGTCCGGTCGCTCGGTTGGGAAGCTAACGGCACCTATGCCGTCACCCATCGCGGCGACAAGATTCATACTGTCGAGTTCCTGGCCATAATCCGCGCCGCCCTCGCGCATCAACCAGCGCAGGAGCAGGCCGAGCCGGTGGCGGCCGGACACTTCCAGCGAAGCGCTACCGGCGAATGGATGCAGGTATCGCGCCCGATGTCGGGGCTTCCGGGCGCAGTCATTCTGTACCACGGCCCAGACTGGCCCGCACCCTCTCAGGCGGCGCAGCACGAAGCCGGCGACGAGCGCGCAGCAATGGCGCTCCTGCAGGAAGCCGCGCGCGCCTGGAATAACGAGCGCGATACCGAACTGGACGCCGTCATGGAGCGCGCCGAAGTCTTCCTGATCGAGCAGCGCGCCGCCTCTCCGGTTGTGCGTGCACAGAGTGAAGAGAGCGCCGACTGGGGCCGCATTGACACGGTGGGCGACATGGTGCGCAACCTGCTGACGCTCGACCAGGCTGGCCCGATCTTCGCAGCGTTCCATACTGACCTTGATGGGAAGCGCGTCTGCCGCACTCGCCCGGTGACGATCTCGCGGGAGCGCGTTGTCGACGGCAAGTGGGTCGACCCGAATCGCATCGACGTGCCGTATGCGCATATCGTCTGGGCCAAGCAGGACGAACCGGCCGGCGCCCAGCAGGCGCATGCAGGAGCGGATGAGACGGCTGCCGCAGCCCGCGACGTGCTGGCCGAGCGCCAGCGCCAGGTTGAAAAGGAAGGCTGGACGCCAGCGCACGACGATCAATACGAGTTGCACGAACTTTCGCTGGCGGCATCCTGTTATGTGTTGGCTGGCGAGGGCCCGCACCACCCGAGCGTGCCGGGAACTTGGCCGTGGGAGGAGTCCTGGTGGAAGCCGGGCGATGACCGCCGCAATCTGGTCAAGGCCGGCGCACTGATCCTCGCCGACATCGAGCGCCTGGACCGCGCAGCTATCCGTGCCGCTCAGGAAGGAGGGGCATGATGGGCTGGAGCATTGGATACGACGATAACTGGAACCGCGACATCGGCTACGGCGTGCCGGCCTACTGCGACCACCCAGGCTGCAAGGCGGAGATCGACCGAGGCTTGGGCTACGTTTGCGGAGGTGAGCCTTTCGGCGGCGAGCATGGCTGCGGGCTGTTCGTGTGCGGCGCGCACCAGCATGCGAACAGCAAGTGCTTCCAGCTTTGCCTGCACTGCGCGGACCGGCGCCGCAAGAAACTGACTCCCTCGCCCGATCACCCCGAGTGGATCCAGCACCAGCTGACGGATGCGAGCTGGGCACCATGGCGCGAGCAAAATCCCGAACTGGTCGCGAAGATGCGCGCGTCGCTCGATGCGTCCTCCGCTCAAGGAGATAAGCCATGAGTTTTCGACTGCCAAGGCTCGATGGTCCTTTCAAGTGCCGATTTTGCCCGTCAACGCTAGAGAATAAGTCATCGCACCAGGCTCAAGCATGGGAATGGATCACCGGCTACCTGCCCTCCACCGAGCACTGCTGTCCAATCTGCCTCAAGACAAATGGCGCAATGTGGCGGGAAATCGTGAGGCGCTCGGCCACCCGAGCCGCCGCTCAAGGAGAGAAGGCATGATCGCCGCCTACCCTCTCCAGTGGCCGGCCGGCTGGCCGCGCACCGCCGCCGGCGCGCTGCAGCACGGCAGGTTCGGCACCAAGCGCCAGCCGAAGGGCGCTAGCTGGTCGATGATGGTCGACATCACCCTGGCGCAGGCCACCCAGCGCGTGCTCGACGAACTGGCGCGCATGGGCATCGGCCGCGACGATGTCGTGATCTCGACGAATGTAAAGCTGCGCCTCGACGGTCTGCCGCGCTCCGGTGAGCGCGCGCCCGCGGACGCCGGCGCCGCCGCGTACTGGCAAGCCCGCAATGGCGACCGCCGCGTGATGGCCATCGACCAGTACCACAAGGTCGAGGACAACCTGGCAGCGATTGCAGCGACGCTGGACGCCATGCGCGCGATCGAGCGCCACGGTGGCGCGCGGGTGCTCGAGCGGGCCTTTACCGGTTTCACGGCCCTGCCGGCGCCGACCGCGGCAAAGTACTGGCGGGAAGTGATGCTCTTCAGCGCGGCCACGCCGACCCGCGACCAGCTGCGCCAGCGGTACCGTGAGCTGGCGCGCAACCGGCACCCTGACCGGGACGGTGGCAGCGACGCCGCGATGTCGGAACTGAACGTGGCCATGGCCGCCGCAGAGAAGGAGCTAGGGCATGCCTGACGAACTCCGCCGCATAGGCGCGCAGATGGCAAACGTGATGTACAACCTGGCGCAGCGGCCGGGCGACGCGCTGAAGCCGGAGGTAGTGGCGACAATGGACGACCTGCGCAAGCAATGGGACGCGGCAATTCGTGCGCCCAAGGCCGGGGCCGACGGCGGCGCGATGGGTAAGGATGAAGCCATCGACTTGCTGCGCGACGCCTTGCAGCACTATCACCGCCTGGCGCCCAAGACCATCACCGCGCGCGAGGCGCTGCGCCTCACTGCTCACCTGGCGGTCGCAACTGAAGGTGCGCAATGAGGCTGGACGAGATCACGCACACCGCGCGCAGCAACTACCTGTGCGCCTGCTGCGGCATGACGGTGCCCGGCGGCTCGCGGTATGTGCGCGCCCAGGTGCCGGGCGGCGGGCTGGTGGCGAAGAAACCGATGCACACCGCTTGCTACACCAGGCGCGCGGCAAGCAATACCAACATGGAGAAAGCGCATGAGCGCAATATTTGAACTGGCGATTCCGTCGGAGACGTTGACCGCCGATGAAGTGAGCGACATCTCCGGGTGCAAACGCGCTGGCGACCAGATCGAGTGGTTGACGCGCAACGGATGGATTTTTATCCAGAACCGCGCAGGCCTGCCCATAATCGGGCGGCTTTACGCTCGCCTGAAGCTGGCCGGGATCAACCCGGCACTGCTGGCCGCGCCGGCCAGCGACGGCGGATGGCAGCCCGATTTCTCGAAAGTTCAATAACAGGTAGGCAATGAGACCGAAAACGAGCGGCAAGAAGTTGCCGCCGCGCATGCTCGCGCGAAAGAAGACGCTCAAGTCTGGCAAGGTGTGGGTCGGCTACTACTACAACGGCCGGGCGCCCGATGGGAAACGGATCGAGATCCCACTGGGCACCGACCTGATAGCGGCAAAACGGAAATGGGCTGAGCTCGAGTGTGCGGAGACGCCGTCCGATGCGTCGCTGATGAAGTACGTGTTCGACCAGTATGTGCGGGATATCCTGCCGAAGAAGAAGCCGTCGACGCAGCGCGAGAACATGCTCTGCCTGTCGAAGCTGCGACCTGTGTTCGATACGGCTCCGATCGATGCGATCCTGCCGCAGCACATCGCACGCTACCGCGATGCCCGGTCGGCGCCGGTGCGCGCGA
Source organism: Telluria beijingensis (assembly GCF_030770395.1). Taxonomy (GTDB): domain Bacteria; phylum Pseudomonadota; class Gammaproteobacteria; order Burkholderiales; family Burkholderiaceae_D; genus Telluria; species Telluria beijingensis. Next base: position 5,285,901 of record NZ_CP132480.1, read on the forward strand.
ACCGCGAGATCGCCCTCCTCTCCCACGTCTTCAACATGGCGCGCGAGTGGGGCTTTACCCAGAAGGACAATCCGTGCCGCGGCGTGCGGAAAAATAAGGAAGCACCTAGGGACTATTACGCCGAGGCCGACGTCTGGGATGCGGTTCACGGCGCCGGCAGCCAGGCGCTGCGCGATGCGATGGATCTGGCCTACCTGTCGGGCCAACGGCCTGCGGACGTGCTCAAGATGCGCGCGGCCGACATCAAGAATGACGAGCTGCACGTGCTGCAGAACAAAACGCGCCACGCGTTACGGATCCGACTGCATATCGACGGTGAGCCGACGCAGCTCGGGGCGTGTGTCGATCGGCTGATGGCGCGGCCGGTGAAGGCGATGAGCGGGGCCCTGGTGTGCACTGAGGAGGGCCGGGCCCTGACGGCGAAGATGCTGAGGGATCGCTTCGATGCCGCGCGGGCGACGGCCGCGGTCCTGGCTGAGAAGGCGCGCGACGAGGACCTGGCGCGCCGTATCAGGGCGTTCCAGTTCCGGGATATCCGGCCCAAGGCGGCAAGCGAAATTGCGAGCCTGGAGGACGCGAGCAAGCTGCTGGGCCACACGGACAAGCAGATCACGCAGAAGGTCTACAGGCGGGTTGGGGAGGTCGTCAAGCCGACGAGATAAGGCGGGAGTTGCGGAGATCGTCTCCGCAACTTGTAAAATGACGGCTCTAGACCGTTAAATCCAGCGCGAGAAAATGATGAATCTAGAAACGAAAAAGCCGTCGAAAATCAACGGCTTGCTCGTGAGAAATGGCGGAAGCGGTGAGATTCGAACTCACGAACGGGTTCCCCCGTCGGCAGTTTTCAAGACTGCTGCCTTCAACCACTCGGCCACGCTTCCTTGAGGAACCGGCATTATACATAAATCATCTGGGCTGGTCAGGTTGTTCGCGTATTGCGGTGATGCATGCAAGCTNGCTGCCTTCAACCACTCGGCCACGCTTCCTTGAGGAACCGGCATTATACATAAATCATCTGGGCTGGTCAGGTTGTTCGCGTATTGCGGTGATGCATGCAAGCTTGGGTTCCCGCCTGCGCGGGAACGACGTGCGAAGGCCGGCGGCAATGACAAGCGGCGACGGGCCGCACACGGCACTATCTCACCCAACCAACAACCAATTATCCCTCAAACACCGCTCAAACTCATACGCCGGCAACGGCGCCGCATACAAATACCCCTGCACCTCATCGCACCCCGCCTCGCGCAGGAACTCCAGCTGCTCGAGCGTCTCCACCCCTTCCGCGATCACGCGCAAACATAGCTGCCGCGCCATGCTGACAATGGTCCCCGCAATCGCGCAATCGCTCGCATCCCCCGGAATCCCGGTCGTGAACGACCGATCGATCTTGAGCGTCTGGATCGGAAACCGCTTCAGATACGACAAGCTTGAATACCCGGTCCCGAAATCGTCCAGCGACAGCGACACCCCCAGCGCCGTGATCCGGTCCATGATGGCGGTGACGCGCTCGAAGTCGTGCATCAGCGTGCTCTCGGTGATCTCCAGCTCCAGCCACGACGGATCGAGCTGATAACGCCGCAAGGTATCGGCTACCCGCCCCGGCAACGACGGCGTGAACTCGCGCGCCGACACGTTCACCGCGAGCCTGAACGGCGCCACGCCCGAACGCTGCCAGATCGCCGCCTGCGCGCAGGCCTGCTCCAGCACCCACTCGCCGACCTGCACGATCAGCCCCGTGGTCTCGGCCAGCGGAATGAACTCGGACGGCGGCACGATGCCGCGCTGCGGATGCACCCAGCGCACCAGGGCTTCGGCGCCGACGATGCGCCCGCTCGCGATCTCGAACTTGGGCTGGTAGTACAGAATCAGTTCGCCATTGCCCAGCGCGTGGCGCAGGCCCGACTCGATGCGCATGCGCTCCTGCATGCCCTTGTTCATGTCCTGGCTGTAGAAGGCGACGCTGCGGTCCGGGTTGGCCTCGGCGCGCTTGGCGCGCTCCATCGCGATATCGGCCAGTCCCAATAATGTCTCGGCATCGTTGCCATCCTGCGGATAGACGCTGATGCCGATGCTGGCGCCCACGCGCAGGTCGTGGCCGCCGATGTAGAACGGCGCATCGAGCGAGGCCTGCAGCTTCTGGGCCACCGTGGTCGCCTCGAAGTGCTGGCGGATATCCGACAGCCCCACCGCGTATTCGTCGCCCGACAGGCGCGCCACCACGTCCTCGTCGCGCAGCGCGTCCTTGAAGCGCTGGCCCACCTGGCGCAGCAGCTCGTCGCCGATGCGGCGGCCCAGCGTGTCGTTGATGCGCTTGAAGCGGTTCAGGTCGACGAACATCACGCAGCCGCCAAGGTCGTTGCGCTGGGAGCCCATCAGGGCCTGGTCGACCAGGCGCGCGAACAGCGTGCGGTTCGGCAGGCCGGTCAGCTCGTCGTAATAGGCCAGGTGGTGCAGCTGTTCCTCGGCCTGCTTGCGTTCGGTGATGTCGGTCAGGTAGGCGATCAGGCCCGTCGGCCGGTCGGCCAGGTCGCGCAGCGGCGACAGCGACAGGCTGGCCCAGAACACCTCGCCCGATTTCTTCCGGCGCCGCACTTCCATCATGCGTCCGCCCTGCTCCGCGAACAGGTCGGGCTGCATGTCGGCGCCGCCGTCTTCTTCCTCGTCGGCGTACAGGAACAGGATGTTGCGGCCGATCGCTTCCAGCGCCGTGTAGCCGAACAGCTGCTCGGCCCCGCGGTTCCAGCTGGTGATGTAGCCCATCTGGTCCATCGTCAGCACCGATTCGTGGATCTGGTCGAGGATCTGCGACTGGTGCGCCAGCTGCGCCTCCATCTGCGCATACGCGTGCGTGGAGCGCTGCGCCAGCGCGTGCATCTGCATCAGGCTCGCCGTCAGGTGGGCCAGCGACAGCAGCTTGCGCTCGGTCTCGGCGCAATACCCGGCGCCGCCGCTGACCTCGTACCAGCCGAACTGCTCGATGCCCGCCGTCACCGCGTGGCGCAGGATGCGCGCGCCCGGCGGGTTCGGGTCGATCAGGCCGGCGCCCGGCACGAAGCGCCCCTCCGGACTGTCCGTCAGCAGCGCCGCCAGTCGGCCCAGTTCCTGGTGCAGCGCATCGCCGCGCAGGCGCAGGATGGCGTCGCAGACGGCGGTCGTGCCGCCGACGAAGTCGAAGGAATCCAGTTCGCGCAGGTCAGACATTCCGGCCCACCTGGATCGCCCAGTGGTAGGCATGCAGCTGGCTGGCCCACCAGTCGGCCGGGCCGACGCCTGCCGCTGCCAACGCCGCTTCGTCCGGATGCGCTTCGGTCAGCCGCAGCCAGGCGCCCAGCTGGCCGCGGCGTCCGGTCAGGGCGCCGGCGACGTCGTCCGGCAGGTACAGGTCATCGGCGATCGCCGTCATCGGCATGTGCAGCAGGCGGTCGAGCAGCGAGAACACCCCGGTCATGAAGGCCAGGTCTTGCGCGTCGCGGTCGCCGCCCGCCTGGCGGCATAGGGCTTCGAGCTGCGCTGCGCGGCGCGCTGCCAGCGGCAGCAGCAGGTTCGGCAAGCCGTCCGGCTGCTGGCGCGCGTACAGCAGCAGTTGCAGCCAGCGCTGCAGCTGGCGTCGGCCCAGCACCGTGATCGCATGGGCGAAGCTCGTGATCTGGGTGTTCACCGCGAAGGCGGCCGAGTTGACCAGCTTGAGCAGGTGATAAGCCAGGGTCGGATCCTGCTTGATCTGGTGTTCCAGCTCGCGCGATTCGGCATCGCGCGCCAGCAGGCCGAGCAAGGTCAGGATGCGGCGCCGCGAGCTGCCGTCGTCGTCGGCCGCCGGCGCCGCGTCGGGGTCCAGCGGATAGTCGCCGCCGAACCAGTCGAAGCCCGCGTTCTCGCAGGCCGAAAAGCGGCGCGCGTCGTCGACGCCGTGCGCCAGGTGCGGTCCGAACAGGGCCACCAGGCGGCCCGGCGCCAGCGCGGCGTCGCGCTGGGCGCGGCAGTCGCGCGCCACCGCGCGCAGCGCCGGCGGCGCCTTGGTGCCGTCAGGGATGTCGCCGTCGAGCCAGATCCGGTAGCCGTAGGCGTGCAGCTCGGCCAGCTGGCGCGCGGCGCCGCTGGCGTCCAGTGCGGCGGCCGCGATCACCAGGCCGACGCGATTGGCCGGCAGTTGCGCCAGCACCGGCACCGTCAAGGCGGCCGGGCTGTCCAGGTGCAGCAGGCAGTCGAGCGGCGCGATCGCCGTCAGCAGCTCGGTCGCGCCGAACACGGCTTGCAGGCGATTCGGCAGGTCGGCGCCGGGCGCCAGTCGCACACTGAGCGCCACCCATTCGTTCTGCGCATTGGCGATCGGGTCGATTGCTACCAGCGGAAAGTGTCCCTGCTCGGCCATAGAAGGTGGTTCTCAGTAATATTCGGTCAATCTTATTGCACCGAATACTATAAAGCAACAGCAATGTTTCCCGGTGGATATCCGGAGTTCACTCTTGGTTGCTTTCTAGTTACCGCCGGCGCGCTGCACCGCGAAGCGGATCAGCTCCGCCTGGCCTTCGATGCCGAGCTTGCGCTTGATGTTCAGGCGGTGGGTTTCGACCGTGCGCACCGACAGGTCGAGCTCGCGCGCGATCTGTTTATTGGACTGGCCGGAAGCGATATGCTTGAGCACCTCCTGCTCGCGCGCCGTCAGCTGGTCGCTCGGGGCCGCCGGATTGGCCAGCTGGCGCGCCAGCGCGGCGCTGTAGTAGATGCCGCCGCCCATCACGGTCTCGATGGCCAGCACGATGTCCTTGCCCGGCGCGTCCTTCAGCACATAGCCGCGCGCGCCGGCCGCCATGGCCTGGCTCACATACTCCGGCTTGTCGTGCATCGACAGCATCAGCACCGCGATCCCGGGATAGCGCGCGGTGAGTTCGAAGGTGGCTTCGATGCCGCTCCCGCCGCGCATGTTCACGTCCATCAGCACCAGGTCGGGATGGAATTCGCCGGCGCGCGCCAGCGCTTCCTCGCCCGAACCGGCTTCGGCCACCACCGTCAGGTGGGCCGCCGACTCGAGCCGCGCGCGCAAGCCGTCGCGCACCAGCGGATGGTCGTCCACCAGCAGGATCTTCACTTCTCTCGTTTCACGGTTCACGTCACCAATCACTGCGCTGCTCCTTCAAGTCGATGCTGGCCACCACCCGGGTGCCTGCGGAGGACGACTCGATCGCGAAACGTCCGCCGATCGCCTCCATGCGTTCCATCATATTCCTTAGTCCGATGCCGCGCTTCGGGTGCACGGCCACCCCATCGGCGTCGAAGCCCACGCCATCGTCGGCGATGCTCAAGCTGACCAGGTCCCCCACCCGCTCCAGGGTCATGTCGATCTGGCGTGCCTGGGCGTGACGCTCGACATTGGTCAGCGCCTCTTGTGCGATGCGGAACAACATCGTGCCCACGATTTCCGGCAGCGTGTCGACCGCGCCGGCCGCGCGGAAGCGCACCGGCGCGCCCGCGTGTTCGCCGAATTCGCTGGCCAGGTGGTCCAGCGCGGGCGCCAGGCCCATATCGTCGAGCAGCGTCGGCCGCAGGTCGTGCGAGATGCGGCGCACCTCGCCCAGCAGCGTTTTCACCTGCTCGACGGTGCGCTCCAGGCCCGCGCGGCCCTGCTCGCGGCGCGCGGCGTCGCCGTCGATGCGGATGATGCCCGCCTCCAGCTGCAGCTTCACCGACACCAGCGCCTGGCTGATGCCGTCGTGCAGGTCGCGCGACAGGCGCGCCCGTTCTTCTTCCTGCGATTCCACCACGCGCTGGGCCAGCGCCTTCAGCTTGGCGTCCGCCACACGGCCCTCGCTGATGTTCAGGGCCAGGCCGCCGCCGGCCACGCCCACCGCCGCCACCGTGGCCAGCACCGCCATCCACAGCAGCGTCTCTTCGATATTGCGCGACTGCTGGGCGTCCACCAATGCCAGCGCCGCCTCGACGTCGTCGAGGTAGATGCCGGTGCCCATCACCCAGTTCCAGTGCGCGATCGGCACCACGTAGCCCAGCTTGGGCGCCGGACGGTTGCTCGAGGGCTTGGCCCAGGTATAGCGCAGGAAGCCGCCGCCCTGGCTGGCCAGCCCGATCAGGCGCTGGATCGTCGGCGCGCCGGTCGAGTCGCGCCATTCCCACATATCGGTGCCCACGAGTTCCGGCTGGCGCGGGTGCATCAGGTTCTTGCCCCGGTCGTCGTAGACGAAGAAGTAGCCGTCGTCGCCATAGCTCAGGCTCGACAGGATGCGGATCGCCTCCTGCTGGACGGCCGCGCCGCTGTCGCCGGTGCGGGTCAGGTGGGCGATCGAGCGGGTCGCCAGTTCGACGTAGTGGCGCAGCTCGGCCTCCTTGCTCGCCAGGTAGGCGTGCTGGATCGTGGCGCGCTGCTCGGCCGCCAGGGTTACCCCCTGCTGGCGCACGTAGAGCCCGATCGCGCACAGCGCCACGACCAATGGCACGACGGCCAGCACGATCACTTTTTGCCTCAGCCGCATATGCCTTCCGCATGGTTCGATTCGAAGGCCTGCATTCTACGTCCGATGCCAGGGAGCGGCCTACGCAATACTACGTAGAGGCTGCGTAATCATGCGCTTGCGGTACTGACAATAGTGCAAGATACTCAACGGCATGCTGCACAAAATGGCGCCGGCAGGTACTGGCGTAAGAAGCATCAATCCACTTCGGAGGAGTCACCCATGAAACGTATCTCGAGCATGCTCGGATGGATCGCCTTGTCCATCCTGGGCGCGTTTGCTCTCGGCTACATCGCGCTCAAGCGCGGTGAAACCATCAATGCCATCTGGATCGTCGCTGCCGCCGGCTGCGTCTACCTGATCGCCTACCGCTTCTATTCGCTGTACATCGCCACCAAGGTGATGGGCCTCGATCCCACGCGCCAGACCCCGGCCTACAAGTACAACGATGGCCTCGACTATGTTCCCACCAACAAGAACGTCCTGTTCGGCCACCACTTCGCCGCGATCGCCGGCGCCGGTCCGCTGGTCGGGCCGGTGCTGGCGGCGCAGATGGGCTACCTGCCCGGCATGATGTGGATCCTGGCCGGCGTCGTGTTCGCCGGCGCGGTGCAGGATTTCATGGTGCTGTTCATGTCCACCCGCCGCGACGGCCGCTCGCTCGGTGACCTGATCAAGTCCGAGATGGGAGAGATCCCCGGCATGATCGCGCTGCTCGGCACCTTCATGATCATGGTGATCATCCTGGCGGTGCTGGCGCTGATCGTCGTGAAGGCCCTGACCGGTTCGCCGTGGGGCACCTTCACCGTGATGGCCACCGTGCCGATCGCGCTGTTCATGGGGATTTATTCGCGCTACGTGCGCGTCGGCCGCATCGGCGAGATCTCGGCCATCGGCTTCGTGCTGCTGATGCTGGCCATCATCGGCGGCCAGTGGGTCCACGATTCGCCGACCTGGGGCCCGATGTTCACCTTCACCGGCACCGAACTGACCTGGATGCTGATCGGGTACGGTTTCGTCGCCGCCGTCATTCCCGTGTGGCTGCTGCTGGCGCCGCGCGATTACCTCTCCACTTTCCTCAAGATCGGCACCATCCTGGCGCTGGCGATCGGCATCATCGTGGTCGCCCCCGACCTGCAGATGCCGGCCGTGACCAAGTTCATCGACGGCACCGGCCCGGTGTGGTCGGGTAATGTGTTCCCCTTCCTGTTCATCACCATCGCCTGCGGCGCCGTGTCCGGCTTCCACGCGCTGATCTCGTCGGGCACCACGCCGAAGATGATCGAGAACGAATCGCACGCCCGCTTCATCGGCTACGGCGGCATGCTGATGGAATCCTTCGTCGCCATCATGGCCCTGATCGCCGCGTCGACCATCGACCCCGGCATCTACTTCGCCATGAATAGCCCGGCCGCGCTGCTCGGCACCACCGCCCAGTCGGCGGCGCAAGCCGTGTCGCAGATGGGCTTCGTGATCACGCCTGCCGAACTCGAACAGATGGCCAGGGACGTCGGCGAGCACACCATCATCTCGCGCGCCGGCGGCGCGCCGACCCTGGCGGTAGGCATGGCCCACATCCTGTCCAACGTCGTGGGCGGCCCGGCCATGATGGCCTTCTGGTACCACTTCGCGATCCTGTTCGAGGCGCTGTTCATCCTGACCGCCGTGGACGCGGGCACCCGCGCCGGCCGCTTCATGCTGCAAGACCTGCTGGGCGCCTTCGCCCCGTCGCTGAAGAAAACCGACTCGCTGCCGGCCAACCTGCTGGCCACCGGCCTGTGCGTCGCGGCCTGGGGTTATTTCCTGTACCAGGGCGTGGTCGATCCGCTGGGCGGCATCAACACCCTGTGGCCGCTGTTCGGCATCGCCAACCAGATGCTGGCCGGTATCGCGCTGATGCTGGGCACCTGCGTGCTGTTCAAGATGAAGCGCGCCAAGTACGCCTGGGTCACCGCCCTGCCGACCGTCTGGCTGCTGGCCTGCACGCTGACCGCCGGCTGGCAGAAGATCTTCCACAGCGATCCGCGCATCGGCTTCGTCGCCCACGCCAACAAATACCAGGCGGCGCACGACGCGGGCGAGATCCTGGCCCCGGCCAAGTCGATCCTCGACATGGAGCGCATCATCTTCAACGACTACGTCAACGCCAGCCTGGCTGGCTTCTTCATCTTCGTGGTGCTGGCGGTGCTGTTCTACGGCATCCGCACGGTGATGGAGGCGCGCAAGGCGAATGGCCCGACCGCGAAGGAATCGCCCTACGTCGCCATGCCGGCGCCACAGGTGCAGTGATGTTCGGCACCCTCAAACAGGCCGGCAACTACCTCGGGCAAAGCCTGCGGCTGATGGTCGGCCTGCCCGAGTACGATACCTACCTGGCGCATATGGAGCGTACCCACCCGGACGAGCGTCCGATGACGTACGAGGAATTCTTCCGCGAGCGCCAGGAGGCGCGGTATGGGGGGAGCCGGGCGTCGTGCTGCTGATGGCGGCATGACAGTTCGATAGGAAAGGGACGCCGCGGCGTCCCTTTCTTTTTGCGCCTGTCGATGCTAATTGCGACACGGAATTGTTCCCTTTGCCACATTTGCGGATTCGCAAAGCTCCCCCCTCCCCTAATGCGTATATTTTTTTCCTGCGGGATCTTGCCCGCTAGGAGGATCTGCACCGTTGCCGGATCCGCTGCGCTGTGCCGTTTGCGGGAACCGCGATGCAGAATTTCGAGCGCTCGAGCCTGAACCGGAAGCTGAACATCATCTCGCTGCTCTCGACGGCGACCGCGCTGCTGTTCGTGTTCGGGGCCTTCGCCGCCACCTCGGTCGTCAACCACCGCCAGGCCGAAAGCCTGCAACTGGCGGCCTTCGCGCGCGTGATCGGCGCGGCCAGCAGCGGCGACCTGATGCTGGTCGACCGGCGCCAGGCGCATGCCACGCTGGCCGCGCTCGAGGCCCAGCAAGAGATTTCGGCGGCCGTGCTGTACGACCGCTTCGGCCGCGCGCTGGCCGAGTACCGCGCGCCGTCGCGCCTGGGCGCCGACCTGGCGCCGCTCGACGACCTCGATCCCGAGACCCTGCTGGCCGCCAACCGCGCCGGCCGCGCCCTGCTGGCGCGCCATATGCGGGTGGTGCACGAAGTGCGCCATGGCGAGCTGGCGGTCGGCGCCGTGATGATCGAGGCCGACCTGCTGCCGATGTGGCTCGACATCCTCGCCAGCCTGGTCGTGATCGGACTGGCGATGGGCGCCGCGCTGCTGGTGTCGCTGGGGCTGGCCCGGCCGCTCAAGCGCAGCATCGCCGAGCCGATCGCCCGGCTGATCCAGGCCGCGCAAAAGGTGTCGGTGAGCCAGAACTACGGCCTGCGCCTGCCGCACACGCGCAGCGACGAACTGGGGGTGCTGATCGACAGCTTCAACACCATGCTGGCCCAGATCGAGGACCGCGGCGCGGCCCTGCTGCACCACCGCGACGAACTCGAACGCCAGGTCGGCGTGCGCACCGAGCAGCTCGAAAAGGCCAAGAACGCGGCCGAAGCGGCCAGCCGCGCCAAGAGCGGCTTTTTGGCCACCATGAGCCACGAGATCCGCACGCCGATGAACGGCGTGCTGGGCATGACCGACATGCTGCTCGCCACCGGGCTCACCGAGGCCCAGCGCAACTACACGCAGCTGGTCAAGCGCTCCGGCGAGCACCTCCTGGTGATCATCAACGACATCCTCGACTTCTCGAAGATCGAGGCCGGCAAGCTCACCATCGAGTACATCAACTTCAACCTGTGGGACCTGCTGGACGACATCCACAATGTCTACACCCCGCAGGCCGCCGCCAAGGGCCTGGGCTGCGACTTCGACATCGCCAACGACATCCCGGTGGCGATCTGCGGCGACCCTAACCGGCTGCGCCAGATCATGGCCAACCTGCTGGGCAATGCGATCAAGTTCACGCAGGAGGGCCGTATCATGGCGCGGGTGCGGGTGGCCGGTGAAGACGCGCAGCGGGTCGCGCTGCGCTTCGAGGTGCACGATACCGGGATCGGCATCTCGCGCGAGGCCCGGGCGCGCATCTTCGACGCCTTTTCGCAGGCCGACGATTCCACCACCCGCAAGTACGGCGGCACCGGCCTTGGCCTCGCCATCTCGAAACAGCTGGTGGAGCTCATGAAGGGCACGATCGGCGTCGAGAACGCGCCCCGGCAGGGTTCGATCTTCTGGTTCACGGTCGGCTTCGACAAGCGGCGCGTCGATCCCGACGCCCCCGGCCACCGCCAGCACACGCTCGAGGGCCTGCGGGTGCTGGTGGTGGACGAACAGGACGCCAGCCGCCAGGAACTGGTGCAGCAGCTGGAAGCCTGGCGCGCCACGTGCGAGGGCGTGGCCAGCGCCGCCGCCGCCTTCGAGCACCTGGTGAGCGCGGCGCGCGCCGGATGTCCCTATGACGCCGCGCTGCTGGACATGGAACTGACCCAGACCACCGGCCTCGCGCTGGCGGCCTCGGTGCGCGCCGAGCCGGTGCTGCGCGCCGCGGCGCCCGACACCCATTTCGTGCTGCTCAGCCCCGAGCGGCTGGCCGCCGACCCGGTGCAGCGGCGCGAAGCGGGCGTGGCCTACCAGCTGGTCAAGCCGGCGCGCGCGGCCGACCTGTATGCCTGCCTGGCGGCGCGCGCGGCGCGCCTGCACCATCCGTCCGCGGGCGCGCCGGCGCCGGTGTCCGATGCGCCGTTCGCGGCTGCTGCTCGACGGGCAAGAGCTTGTTTCCTTCGAGCGTAACGCGCTGTATCGGGAAACCGGTCGCACTCAGGCTAACGGCCTATTGCAAACGATGAAATACGACCCGGCCGGCCGCCTGATCGAGCAACAGCTCGGCGCCATCGCGCAGGCTGGACAGCGTGATGGACAGATTCACCGCGACACCTACCGTCCCGATCTTCAGGTCGGCATGCGAGCCGCGATGCTGCGGCGTTACCGTTATGACCCATCCGGCCAACTGACCAGCGTCGAGGACAACCGGCGCGGCCGGATCGAATACCGTTACGATTCGACTGGACGGCTGCTGGCGGCGAACAGCGTACTGGGCCGTGAAACCTTCGCCTTCGATCCAGCCGGAAACATCCAGGCAGCCGCTACCGCGCAGCATGAACCTGCCTCTCGTGTACAGCTACCAAAGCTACTGGACAACCTGCTCAAGGAATATGCCGGTGTCAGCTACAGCTACGACGACCGTGGCAACGTCGTGAGACGTATCCAGGACGGCTTGCGGTCCGAGTATGAATGGGATGCGTTCAATCGGATGACCCGCGCCACGACCTGGCACGGTGTTAGCACCTTTGCCTACGACCCACTGGGCAGGCGCATTGCCAAGCACGGCCACGCGATAGAAGGCACTGACTTCCGGGAGACAACCCGGACCATGTACGGCTGGGACGGCGACACGCTGGCGCTGGAAAACAGCGTGCACCGGGGCCATTCGGCCGGTGAGCGAACAGTACACTATGTGTATGAGCGCGACAGCTTCGTGCCGCTGGTGCAGGCCGCCCGAAACCAGGCACTTCGACTGGCGCCCACCACCGATGTGAAAGCGCTGATGGCGGCCAACGGCGGCAAGTACGAGATAGCGCTCGATCCGCTGTGGAACGGCGAGTACGAGCAGGACGCCGAGCCATTCGGCAAGGAGCAGATCGTCTTCTATCAATGCGATCGTCTGGGCACACCGCAGGAATTGACTGACCATGAGGGCAAAGTTGCGTGGTCGGCGCAATACAAGGCGTGGGGGCAAGCAAAAGAGGCGATCAGCGCGGCGGCGCGCCAGGCGGGGATCCGAAACCAGTTACGGTTTCAGGGGCAGTATGAGGATGCTGAAACCGCCCTCTTTTACAACCGTCATAGGTATTATGATCCGGACACGGCCCGTTACTTCTCGCAAGACCCTATTCGCCTCATGGGCGGTGGTACCAATCTCTATTCTTACCCTGTGCCTACAGCCTTCGTAGACCCATTAGGTCTAGTGCGTACACGCCCTACTGATCCAACTCCAGGGAGCTTGTCCGATCTCGAAACGCGCTGTTGGTACTTAAAACAGGAATCGATGATCCCTTGTCAGATTGACTGCAGCCAAACTCTTAAAAAACAAGCTAGACAAGCTCATAGATTGAGAAACGAGGCGAGAATTAGAGCTCGGCTACTGATGGAAGATCGGCAAAAAGCCATTGGCCTATACACCGGCTCGACAACTGGAAAACCTGAGCCGATGCTAACTTGGAAACAAACGATGGCAAAAGCTGCAAGTAAGGAAAAAACTGGTTCTGAGGCATATGGACACATCATGGGATCCGCACAAAAATCACGTGGGAGCGTCAACAAAAACGTAATAGGAGATGCCGACTGCGATCAGGTCCTAGCATCGCTTCAGAATAAATCTGCCTATCATTGAGAGAAATACATGAAATATTTAAAAACTGTTAAGGCGCCAGAAACGGTGAAATTTATAGTTGATGAAAACATCAATTTAAGTGAATTTAAATCGCTAATGAGAGAGCTTGCATCTACATTAAACTCCAAAGTTGAATGGATCGCCATGCCGGAAGCCGAAATCGGAAAAATAAAGTTGAGTGCCGGCGAAATCTATGCAAAATTGGATTTTGATTACGGGTTAGAACTCGATTGCGATGGCTTTAAGGATCATGAGATTTTGCATATTGAGGAAATCTTATCGGCACGATAGAGAATTCGATTACAACTTCCCGGTGACCCACGTGTCGCCGAATATCTTGCGACGAACGGCGGCACTACGCCAAGTGTAGCCTATACGCTCATGGTCAAGTGCGGTAGAGCCAAGCAGAATAAATTTAATACTCTGGCAGTACCCGCTGGTCCAAATGGAAAACATATCTCTGAAGCCGAGTGGCTGATGCCGTGGTACGTCCGCCCCAGCGAAGTGGTAGCGAAGAGGAAAATACCATGGAAAATATCGCAACTCGCGATCTACGCAGGGACGATGTGCCTCAGGGAGGCTTCAACTGGTCCACATTTTCAGAATTTGCTCTGGCGTCTAATCCTCTGTCTGAGGCCATAGACGAGTCCAATCAGATCTCAGAGTGCTGCAGATCGCTCATGCAGAAAGATAGCATCAGCATCGCGCATTACCGTCGCGCTAAGACCGGTCATTCACCCGCAGGGCGATGGACACGGCCGCCCGCCCAGTAGGCTCTGAAGTAGACGATAGTGCAGCGCGAGCAATCATCGTGACTGCAAGCGCCGTACTTACGAACAAGAGATAGGCAGCACGCTACTTCCCTGAAACTGGAATCGCCGCGCCTGCAACCTCACCCGCACAGTGCGTTTCGATTCCGGAACAGGAACGCACGAACGGCGCCGGCGTGAACGGCGTGTAGTCGCCGCCATCCGGCGCGATGCTGGACGCCAGCGCATTCAGCTCCGCCGCGGCCATGCCGGTCCAGGCGCCGCCGGAGACCCTCTGCTGCAAGGTCAACAGGGCCGCCACCGTTTCGCCGGGCTTGAAATTGCAGTGGCCGACGCGCTGCACATAGGCTTCGCGCACCATCGCGCCGGCGCCCGCCTTCGTGGCAGTCTGCGCATAGTCGCGGTTGAACTCGGCCAGTGTCACCGGATCGGACACCGTCTGCACGAGCATCACCGGCCTGGCCAGGCGGCCGGTCGGCGCGTAATTGCGCTTCATATAGGCCACCGGCCCGGCCTCGGCCGCAATGCGCGGCGCCGCCGCCAGCCGCGCCAGGTCGGCGTCCAGGTCCAGCCCCGCCTCGGCATACAGCGCGCGCACGAAGTCAAGCCGCCCAGTGCTGCGCAACTGGGCGGCATAGTCGATGCCGGTATTCCACGAAAAATTACCGCCCGCGCGGCGCAGCTGGTCGTCGCGCGGCAGCAGGGTCGCGCCGATGAAGCCGCGGTACAGCTGCCGCTGCTGGGCCGCGTAGTCGTGCAGCGCGGGGGATGCGCTGCCGGCCTCGATCCAGGTCGGGACCTGGCCCAGGGTCGCCGCCAGTGCCAGGCGCGCCCTGCCCACGGCGCTGGCCTGGGCCGCATCGAGCGCGCGCTGCCACTCTGCCAATTGACGCTTGCCGTCGCCGGTCGGACCATTGAACAGGATCGGCAAGTCGCTGTCCGGCGCCAGCAGGGTCTTGAAGGCGAAGGCGCCGTCGAGCGCCGCGTTCATCATGCCGACCGTGCCGGCCGCAGAGGCGCACAGCGCCAGGCCGGCATCGAAGCGCTCCGGATGGCGCTCCATCAGCGCGAGCGTGACCAGGCCGCCCATCGAGGTGCCCCAGGCAATGGTGCGCGCCGGCTTGCCCACCTGGGCCGCGAAGGCGTCCAGGGTCGCGACCTGATCGGGCACCGCTTCTTCCAGCGCCCAGCCGGCCTTAGAGAAGCCGGACGCCGCCAGCGCGAAACCGCGCGCCAGCAGCAATTCCTTCTCTCCCCTGGCGACATTGCGCACCGGGCCGGTCGACGGCCCGCTTGAATAACCACGGCTGAACAGCAGCAAGGTGCCGTTCCAGTTCGCCGGCACGTCGAAGCTGTAGCGGGCGCCGTTGGGCAGGCTGCCTTCGAGATGGCGTTCGGCCGCCGCGGCCGGCAGCGCCAGCATGGAGGCCAGCGCCAGCGCCCGTAGCGTCAAAACTGGTGAGCGCGCCGCCATCAGAATTTATACGACAGGCTCAGCGAGGCGAAACGCCCCATCGCACTGGCATTCTGCGGATCGAAGGCCAGGGTCGCGTTCTGTACGTACGGCGGATCGCGATCCAGCAGATTCTGCACGCTCAGCGCGGCGCGCAACTCCTGGTAGGCCGGGCCGAACAGCTTGCCCAGGTCGTATTGCGCGGTCAGGTCGAAGGTGGTGTACGAGCCGACTTCGGGACGGTTCGCCAGCGTGGCGTTGGTGTACGCATTGGTGAAGTTGGCGAAGGCGGTGACGCGCGCGTTCTCGCCGGCCCAGCTCAATTCGGCGCGCGCACGCAGGCGCACCGGGTTGTTCAGGGTATTGAGCAGGCCGCCGACCAGGGGCGTGGTCGGGGTGAACTGCTGGCGGTAGTTGAAGATGTAGTTGGCGTTGGCGGCGGCGCTCATGACGCCGTAGCCGGTGCGCCAGTCGTAGCGCGCGGACAGGTCGACGCCGCTGGTCTTGACCACGCCGGCGTTGTAGCGGCGGCCGTCGGCGATGAAGCTCAGGCCCGCCACCGGCTCGGCGGTATTGCCGGTGAAGGTCGACTGGGACATCAGCGCCATCAGCTGGGCCGCCGTCGGCGCCGCGTTCAGGTAAGGCGTCAGCTCGGGCTTCTGGAAGATCGCCAGGTCGTTGCCGGGCGTGAGGATGCGGTCCTTGTAGTCGACCTTGAAGAAGTCGGCGGTCAGGCTCAGGCCGGGCGCCGCCTGCGGCTTGAAGTTGACGCCGAAGGTCGTGATGTCGGCTTCCTCGGGGTCGAGGCCTTCGCGTCCGCCGAGCAGCACGATGCCGCGCTGCTGGGTGCGGCCATCGGCGCCGATGCGGTCGACCACGTTGATCAGACCGGCGTTGATCGGATCGAGGTCGCCCAGGGTCGGCGCGCGGAAGGCGGTGCCGTAGGTCGCGTAGAACTTCAGGCCGCTGACCGGGGTCCAGTCGAGGCCCACCTTGGGATTGGTGGTGAATCCGAAATCGCTGTAGTCGTCGGCGCGGACCGCGAGCGACAGATCGAGGCGCTCGACCATGGGCAGCGCATTGGCGCGGCCGACCAGCGGCACGTTGGCCTCGGCATACAGCGACTTGACGGTACGCTTCGGCATCGACTGCGAATTATCGAGGTGGAAGATGGTGCTGTTGTTCGGGGTCGAGTTGTTGCGGTCCTCGTAGTACGACATCCGGTCCTTGTGGATCTCGCCGCCGACCGCGATGCGCAGCTTGCCGGCCGGGAGGTCCATGACCGGGCCGTCGAACTTCATGCCGACGTCGTGCATCGTGTACGAGGAATTGCGGTCGTTGAAGGCGATGATCTTGGCCAGCGTGGACGGGTTATTGCACTGGAAGGCGCTGCCGTCGCAGAACAGATTGAGCGCGGTGGCCGGGTTGGTGTCGGCCAGCGCCGCGTTGACGGCATTGCCGTTCAGGTTCTGGCTCAGCGACTTGCTGTCGGTGCGGCTGCTGGCCAGGTAGAAGCTGCCGTTCCAGGTGTCGCCGACGTCGAAATCGAGGCCGGCCATCACGCGGCCGGTGCGCTCCTTGCCCTGGCTCAGGAAGTTGCCGAAGTCGTTGATCCACGAATAGTTGACCACCGAGGATGCCGCCCCCGCCACCGGGCTGACGAAGAACGGGTTGGCCGGCCGCACCGTGTAGCTGCCCGAGGCGGCGTCGACGTAGCGGCTGTATTTGCGCTCCGAACCGAAGGCTTCGAGGTTGAAACGCACCGACGGGCTCAGTTCCTGGCTGAAGGCGCCGACCAGGCTGATACGGTCCTGCTCGGGCAGCGCGTCGCGGCCTTGCTGGATGCTCTGGCGGCTTGGATTGCCGGCCACCAGCTGCGCCGCGCTCAGGCCGCGGCCATCCTGGCCGGTCGGGATCGCGTAGCGGGTCGAGCCGACCTGGATGTTACCGGGGCTGCTATTGAAGCTGCGCACGTCCGGACCGCCCCGGGGCCGCATGTCGTCTGTATAGAAATGGCGGTTGTCGGCCGACAGGCGGCTGCGCTTGTTCTTGTCGACCGCGAACATCACATTGCCGCCATCCCAGTTGCGCCCAAGGATGGCGCCGAACTGGTTCTGGTGCATGTCGGCGCCCTGGCCGTGGCGCACCGAGAACTGGGCGCCGTCGAAGCGCTTGCGCAGGCGGATGTTGACGACACCTCCCACCGCGTCGGAACCATAGGTCGCCGAGCCGCCGTCGGTGATCACCTCGATGCGCTCGATGGCCAGCGGCGGAATGGTCGCCGGGTCGGTGTACTGGGCCGCCAGTCCGCCCGGCGCCATGCGCACGCCGTTGACCAGGGTCAGGGTAGACTCGGGGCCGAGGCCGCGCAGGTTGATCCCGGAACCCATCGTGATGTTCTGGTTCGCGTTCTGGGCATTGCTGGTGTGGCTGTCGGTCGCGCCCATGTTCTGCACCTGCGGCAGCAGGCGCAGCAGGTCGCTGGTGCTGGCCGCGCCGGATTTCTCGATCGAGACCCGGTCGAGCGAGCTGACCGGCGCGCCCACCGGGGCCGCGCCGCGGATCAGGGTGCCGGTGACGACCACGGTGTCGGGCTTGGACGGCGCCTCCTGCGCCACGGCGGCGCCCATGCCGCTGGCGCAGGCCAGGGCGACCAGGTGGCTGATCCTGAGGCGGCGCGGCGCGAACGTGGATTGCGGGTGGCGATGCGGGGCCTGGATGCTACGTGTCATGCTTGTGTCTCCTGTGACGGCGCGCCGGTGGTGTCCATCGCGCCTTGTTTTCAATTTATAATGATTTTATTTTATAACCAAATATCCGGCACAGGCAACCTATTTCGTCACGATCAACGGTGCTGGCCGGGCGGACGACAGCGGCGCTTCCGTTCCGCCGAAAATATGGTTATGATTCATAAATATTACCGGCACCGCAATAGCGCCGCAGATCATAATGAATAGTGGAGACAGCACCATGCAAGACGATATCCGCGCCGCCGGCGCAGTCGATGTCCAGGAATTCCTGAACGAGAACCGGTTCACGCCCTTCCAATGGCTGATCTTCGCCCTGTGCTTCCTGATCGTGCTGCTCGACGGCTTCGACACCGCCGCGATCGGCTTCATCGCGCCGTCCCTGATCAGCGAATGGGGCGTGTCGCGCCAGGCGCTGGCGCCGGTGCTGAGCGCGGCGCTGTTCGGACTGGCCAGCGGCGCCGTGCTGGCCGGACCGCTGTCCGACCGCCTCGGCCGCAAGCTGGTGCTGAGCGTGTCGACGCTGCTGTTCGGCGCCGCCTGCGCCTGGTCGGCCTATGCCACCAGCCTCACCGAGCTGGCGGTGCTGCGCTTCATCACCGGCATCGGCCTGGGCGCGGCGATGCCCAACGCGGTCACCATGATGAGCGAATACTGCCCGGACAAGCGCCGCGCGATGCTGACCAATGCGATGTTCTGCGGCTTTCCGCTGGGCGCCGCCTTCGGCGGCTTCCTGGCGGCCTGGATGATCCCGCAGTGGGGCTGGCGCAGCGTGCTGCTGCTTGGCGGCGTGGCGCCGGTGCTGGTCGGGATCGTGATCGTGCTGGTGCTGCCGGAATCGGTGCGCTTCCTGCTGGCGCGCGGCGGACGCCAGGAGCAGGTGCGCGCCGCGCTGCGCCGCATCTCGGCCAGCGCCGACCGGGCCACCGCCTTCGTGATGACCGAAAAGAAGCCCGGCGGCAGCGCCGGCAGCGGCATGGCCGTGATCATGTCGCGTCCCTACCTCCTCGGCACCCTGATGCTGTGGACTGCCTATTTCATGGGCCTGGTGATCTTCTATTCCCTGATCAACTGGATGCCGCTGCTGTTCAAGGATGCCGGCCTGTCGACCCAGAACGCGACCCTGGTCGCCGCGCTGTTCCCGCTGGGCGGCGTGGGCGCCGTGTTCTTCGGCTACCTGATGGACCGCTACAACGCCAATGCGGTGGTGGCGACCGGCTTCGCGCTGACGGCGGTGAGCATCTTCGCCATCGGCCAGAGCGCGGGCAACCTCGGCCTGTTGATGGCGGTGGTGTTCGTCGCCGGCGTGGTCATGAATACCGCCCAGTCTTCGCTGCCCGCCCTCGCGGCCGCCTTCTATCCAACCCAGGGCCGGGCCACCGGGGTGGCGTGGATGATGGGCTTCGGGCGCCTGGGCGGCATCGCCGGCTCGTTCCTGGTGGCCGAACTGGCGCGCCTGCAGTTCGGGATCGGCGGCATCTTCGCCGTGGTGGCCCTGGCCGGCGCCGTGGCGGCGGTGGCGCTGCTGGTCAAAATGGCGAGCAAGGCAGATAATACCTAGGTCGCCCGACAGGGCATGACAGGACCCTGGAATGCCCTTTCCCATCGAAGAAAAACTCGTGATCGGCGTCGCCTCCAGCGCGCTGTTCGACCTGTCCGAATCGCACCAGGTCTATCTCGACCAGGGCCCGGACGAATACCGCGCCTACCAGGAACGCCAGCGCGACGTCGTGCTGGCGCGCGGCGTGGCCTTTCCCTTCATCAGGCGCTTCCTCGGCATCAACCGCTGCTTCCCGCAGCAGGCGCCGGTCGAAGTGGTGCTGTTGTCCCGCAACTCGCCTGAAACCGGCTTGCGCGTGATGCGCTCGATCGCCCACTACGGGCTCGATATCTCGCGCGCCGTGTTCATGACCGGCAAATCCCCCTATCCCTACCTGCCGGCCTTCAATGCCGCGCTATTCCTGAGCGCGAACGAGGAAGACGTCCGGAGCGCGATCGACGTCGATTACCCGGCCGGCCTGGTGCTGCCGTCGCGCGTCGCCCTCGACGAAGACACCGATGACATCGAGCTGCGGGTGGCCTTCGACTTCGACGGCGTGCTGGCCGACGACGAATCCGAAACGGTATTCAAGCGCGACGGCCTGGGCGAATTCCACGCCCACGAGACGCTGCACATGGCGCGCCCGCACCAGCCCGGACCGCTGGCCACCATGTTCCGCAAGCTGGCCATGCTGCAGCAGCTCGAGAAAGAAGCCGAGCGCGACGATCCCGGCTACCGCCGCATCGTGCGCATCGCCATCATCACGGCGCGCAGCGCGCCGGCCCACGAGCGCGTCGTCACCACGCTGGGTAGCTGGGGCGTCTCGGCCGACGAGACCTTCTTTTTGGGCGGCATGGACAAGGCCCGGGTGCTGTCGGTGTTCAAGCCGCACATCTTCTTCGACGACCAGCTCACCCACCTCAGGTCGGGGCCGGGCGGCACGATCCCGATGGTGCACGTGCCGTTCGGGATCGCCAACCGGCGCGCCGCCGACGCTCCTACAGGGGCGGCAACGCCATCAGGCGCTCCAGTTCCGGCTGCATAGCCCTGGCCCAGATCGCATAGCCGGCGGCGTTCGGGTGCAACAGGTCGGGCATGATGTCCTCGGACAGCGTGCCGTCCGGCCGCAGCAATGCCCGGTTCACGTCCAGGAAGAACACCTGGCGTCCGTCGGCCAGCGCCGGCAGGCGCGCATTGATGGCGTCGTTGATGCGGCGCAGCGGACCGTCCGGGGCCGCGTCGCGCGGGAAGATCGCCAGCAGCAGGATGCGGGTATGCGGCAGGCGCTGCTTGATTTCGTCGATATTGCGCGCGATGCCGGCCGCCGTGATGGCCGGGAAGTCGCTGCGCCGCCCAGTATTGTTGGTGCCGACCATCAGCACCGCCACCTTCGGCGCCAGGCCGTCCAGCGCGCCATGCTCGAGCCGCCACAGGACGTTCTCGGTACGGTCGCCCCCGAAGCCGAACTCCATCGCGTCGTGGCGCGCGTAATACTGCTGCCAGACGGCGGCGCCGTCCTTGCCCCAGCCCTCGGTGATCGAGTCTCCGATGAAGACCAACTGCGGGCCGCGGCCGGCGGCCACCATGCGCTTTGCATCCTCGAGCTTCTGGCGGTGGCGCGGCAGCCACCACGAGATCGACCACGATTCGTTCAGCATGTCGGGCGTGACGGCCACCGTGCGCCAGTCGGGACACGGCGTATTGGGCGTGCCGCCCTGGGAAAAGACCACGTTGGCGATGGCGACCTCGCCACTGCCGGTGCCCTCGAGCAGGAAGGGCCGCCGCACCGCCTTGAAATCGTCGCCGTCGCGCGCGAAACAGGACATCGACAGCACGACGCGGCGCCATCCTTGTCCTTCGGCGGCGCGGCCCGGCACCACGTGCGACACATGCCGCTCGCAGCCTTCGCCGCACCCTACCTTGAACATGATGCCGCCCTGCGCGAGCGCGTCGACCTTCAGGTCGAAGGCCAGCGTGCCGCGCGCGAGATAGGGCCGCAGGTCTTGCGGGGCGCCCTGCAGCAGGATGCCGCTCTTCCAGATGTCCTTCCAGCGTAAAGTGAGCGCCGGCGCGCCGCCCGGTCCGTCGCTGCGCGCCAGCGCGATCGCGCCGTTCGGGAATTTGGCGCGGATGCCTGCATCGGCATCGACCCGCTCGCCCTGCAGCGGGTGTACGCTGTCCGGCGCCAGCGCCGCGACGGCGATGCCGGGGCGCGGTGTGCCGTCGAACAGGACCAGTGCAGGCGGCGGCGCCGCGGAGGTGCTTGACAATGGCAGGAAGGCGAGCGTCAGGGGGATGGCGGCCAGGGCGCGGCGCATGGGGTCTCCTTGTGTATTTATTGATCAGGCAAACCCCGATCATGCGCCAGTTCCGGCGCAAGCTCAAGCCCGGGACCGGCACACCCAGCCCCGGAAGGCGCCGCCCACATAGAACACGTCGATATCCTCGAAGCCGGCTTCGCGCAGCAGCGCCTCGTCTTCGCCCGGCGCCAGCACCGACAGGTTGGCGAGGATGCCCTCGCGCCGCCGGCGCGCGAGATCCGGCGCCACCCCGTTGGCCAGCGCGAAGGCTTCGTCGCGCGCCATCCAGCGTGCGCGTTCCGGCGCCTCCTGCGCAATACTCAGGTGCATGACGACGAAGGGACTGCCCGGTTCCAGGCGCTCGTGGAGCGCGCGCAGTGCATGGCGGCGCTCGGGAGGCGCCATGAAGTGCATGGTGAGCAGGCAGCAGGCGGCGTCGAACGGGCCTTGCGGCGCCACGTCGACATAGCCTTCGTGCAGGCGCACCCGCCCGGCATGCGCCGCGACCGTGCGGCGCGCCAGGTCCAGCATCGCGCGCGAGGGATCGACGCCGTCGAAGGTCCAGCCGGGTTGAGAGTCGGCGAAGGCCTTGAGTTCCAGGCCGCCGCCGGCGCCCAGCACCAGCACCCGCGCATCATCCGGCGCCCGCTCGGCCAGCAAGACCCGCGCCATGCGCTGCATGTCGGCGAAGCCGGGGACGAAGATCGGCGGGCCGTCGTGGTAGTGCGCGATCATGGCCGGATCGTGAAAATGGGACATCGTCGAACTCCATGTGATTTCTCGTAACTTAGAATATTACGTAAACGCCTGGAGCGCAAGTGCCGGCCTGCCCAACCCCTCATGGCCACCGCGCGCGCGTCCCGGTGATCCCTTGCGCCTTCGTCTATAATGAATGCCTACTTTTGACGCGAACGTAACAGCACGCTGCATGCCTTTCGATCTCAAGAAGCACCTCCCCAAGCCAGGCCACCGTTTCGTCCTGCCGCTGGCCCATGGCTCGTCCGACGCCTATGCCATCGCCACCGCCGCGCTGGCGCTCAAAGCCAACCGCCAGATGCTCACCGTCGTCGTTGCCAATGCCAGCGACGGCCAGCGCCTGCTCGACGAAATCCCCTGGTTTGCGGACGGCAAACTCGCCTGCCACCTGCTGCCCGACTGGGAAACGCTGCCCTACGACGCGTTCTCGCCGCACCAGGACCTGGTATCGGAACGCCTGGCCACCTTGCACGAGATCCGCAACGGGCAGTGCGACGTGCTGGTGGTGCCCGCCACCACGGCGCTGGTGCGCCTGGCCCCGCCCTCCTTCCTGGCCGCCTACACCTTCTTCTTCCGCCAGGGCGAACGCCTGGACGAGGCAAAGCTGAAGGCCCAGCTGACGCTGGCCGGCTATACGCATGTGTCGCAGGTGATGTCGCCCGGCGAATACTCGGTGCGCGGCGGCCTGATCGACCTGTTCCCGATGGGTTCGGCCCTGCCCTACCGGCTCGACCTGTTCGGCGACGAGATCGAATCGATCCGCACCTTCGATGCCGACACCCAGCGCTCGCTGTATCCGGTGCGCGAAGTTCGCCTGCTGCCTGGCCGCGAATTCCCGATGGACGACGCCGCCCGCACCGCCTTCCGCGGCCGCTGGCGCGAGCGTTTCGAAGGCGATCCGACGCGCTCGCCGATCTACCGCGACATCGGCAACGGCATCGCCTCGGCCGGCATCGAATACTACCTGCCGCTGTTCTTCGACCAGACCGCGAACCTGTTCGACTACCTGCCGCCCGAGGCGCCGGTGGCCCTGGTGGGCGACATCGACGCGGCGATCCAGCGCTTCTGGCTGGACACCGAATCGCGCTACCGCTTCCTGAAAACCGACCGCGAACGGCCGATCCTGGAACCGCATGAGCTGTTCCTGGGCGCCGAGCAGTTCTTCACCTGCATCAAGCCGCACGGCCGCTGGAATATCGCACGCGATCCCGCGGCCCCGGCATCCGAGCTGTCGGCCCCGATCCCCGACATCGCCGTCAACCGGCGCCTGGACGACCCGCTGACCAACCTGCGCGCCTACCTGCTCCGCACGGACGCCCGCGTGATGATCTGCGCCGATTCGGCCGGCCGCCGCGAGACCCTGCAGCAGTATTTCGGCGAGTACAGGCTGGACCTGGCGCCGGTCGAAGGCTTCGAGGGCTTCCGCCAGGGCGACGCCAAACTCGCGCTGGGCGTGGCCCCGCTGCAGGCAGGCTTCGAGCTGAGCGACGCGGAATCCGGCCACCTGGTGTTCATCACGGAGACCGAGCTGTACGCGGGCTCGGGCCGGCGCGCCGGCAAGAAGAAGCAGGAAGCGACGAGCCAGGTCGAGTCGATGGTGCGCGACCTGTCGGAGCTCAAGATCGGCGACCCGGTGGTGCACATCAACCACGGCATCGGGCGCTATATGGGCCTGACCAGCATGGATCTGGGCGAAGGCGAGACCGAGTTCCTGCACCTGGAATACGCCAAGGACACCAAGCTGTATGTGCCGGTGTCGCAGCTGCATGTGATCTCGCGCTATTCGGGCACCTCGCCCGAGGACGCGCCGCTGCATTCGCTGGGTTCGGGCCAGTGGGAAAAGGCCAAGCGCAAGGCTGCCGAGCAGGTGCGCGACACGGCCGCCGAGCTGCTCAACCTGTATGCGCGGCGCGCCGCGCGCCAGGGCCATGCCTTCGAATACTCGAGTCTCGATTACGAAAACTTCGCCCAGAGCTTCGGCTTCGACGAGACGCCGGACCAGGCCGAGGCAATCCACAACGTGATCAAGGACATGACGTCGGGCCGCCCGATGGATCGCCTGGTGTGCGGCGACGTCGGCTTCGGCAAGACCGAGGTCGCGCTGCGCGCCGCCTTCATCGCGGTCATGGGCGGCAAGCAGGTGGCGATCCTGGCCCCGACCACCCTGCTGGCCGAACAGCATGCCCAGACCTTTGCCGACCGCTTCGCCGACTGGCCCGTGAAGATCGCCGAGCTGTCGCGCTTCCGCACCGGCAAGGAGATCAATAATGCGATCAAGGGCATGGCCGACGGCACCCTCGACATCGTGATCGGCACCCACAAGCTGCTGTCGCCCGATGTGAAATTCACGCGCCTGGGGCTGGTGATCATCGACGAGGAGCATCGCTTCGGCGTGCGCCAGAAGGAGGCCTTGAAGTCCTTGCGCGCCGAGGTCGACGTGCTGACGCTGACCGCGACCCCGATCCCGCGCACGCTGGGCATGGCGCTGGAAGGCTTGCGCGACTTTTCCATCATCGCCACCGCGCCGCAGAAGCGCCTGGCGATCAAAACCTTCGTGCGCAGCGAAGACGGTTCGATCATCCGCGAAGCCTGCCTGCGCGAGCTGAAACGTGGCGGCCAGATCTACTTCCTGCACAACGAGGTCGACACCATCGAGAACCGGCGCGCGATGCTACAGGAACTGCTGCCCGAAGCGCGCATCGGCGTGGCCCACGGCCAGATGCACGAGCGCGACCTGGAGAAGGTCATGCGCGACTTCGTGGCCCAGCGCTTCAACATCCTGCTGTGCACGACGATCATCGAGACCGGCATCGACGTGCCGACCGCGAACACCATCATCATGCACCGCGCCGACAAGTTCGGCCTGGCCCAGCTGCACCAGCTGCGCGGCCGGGTCGGCCGTTCGCACCACCAGGCCTATGCCTACCTATTGGTGAGCGACCTGGCGAACCTGACCAAGCAGTCGCAGCGCCGCCTGGATGCGATCCAGCAGATGGAAGAACTGGGCAGCGGCTTCTATCTGGCCATGCACGACCTGGAGATCCGCGGCGCCGGCGAGGTGCTGGGCGAGAACCAGTCGGGCGAGATGCTCGAAGTGGGCTTCCAGCTGTATTCGGACATGCTCAACGAGGCGGTGCGTTCGCTCAAGGCCGGCAAGGAGCCCGACCTGGCGGCGCCGCTGTCGTCGACCACCGAGATCAACCTGCACGTGCCGGCCCTGCTGCCGGCCGACTACTGCGGCGACGTGCACGAGCGCCTGTCGATCTACAAGCGCCTGGCCAACTGCGAAAGCCAGGACCGGATCGACAGCATGCAGGAAGAACTGATCGACCGCTTCGGCAAGATGCCGGACGCCGTCAAGGCGCTGGTCGAAACCCACCGCCTGCGCATCGCCGCGAAGACCGTCGGCATCGTCAAGATCGATGCCCACGGCGAGGCGGCCAGCCTGCAGTTCATGGAGAAGCCGCCGATCGATCCGCTCAAAATCATTACGCTGATCCAGAAGAACCGCCACGTCAAGCTGGCCGGCCAGGACAAGCTGCGCATCACGGCCAGCATGCCCGACCTGGCGGCGCGCGTGAACCAGATCAAACAGACCATCAAACAACTGCTCGCCTGACGAGAACGATATTCATGACCACGAACCTGGTGCTGCAAGGACCGCAGGCTGACCTAGAAACCCTCCAACGCCTGGCGCGCCTGGCCAATCCGCAAGCGGTCATTCCGCTGGGCGAGCATGCGCTGCGCGCCGAAGGCGTGGCCTACGGCGCCGCGCTCAAGCAGGAAGTCGACGCCGCCGCCTTCGAGGCCGGCGTCGACGCCACCTTCATCGCGGCCGGCCGCCGGCTGTCCGACTTCAGGCTGGTGGCGATGGACATGGATTCGACCCTGATCACGATCGAGTGCATCGACGAGATCGCCGACATGCAGGGCCTCAAGCCGCAGGTGGCGGCGATCACCGAGGCGGCCATGCGCGGCGAGCTCGATTTTTCCGAAAGTCTGAACCGGCGCGTGGCCCTGCTCGAAGGCCTGGAAGCGAGCGCGCTGCAGCGCGTCTACGACGAGCGCCTGCGCATCTCGATGGGCGGAGAAGCGATGCTCAAGGCCGTGCAGGCGGCCGGTCTCAAGACGCTGCTGGTATCGGGCGGCTTCACCTTCTTCACCGACCGCCTCAAGCCGCGCCTGGGGCTGGACACCACCCACGCCAACGTGCTGGAAGTCGTCGACGGCAAGCTGACTGGCCGGGTGCTGGGCGGCATCGTCGATGCCGAGGAAAAGAAGCGCACCGTGCAGCGCGTGTGCGCCGAACTCGGGATCGATCCATCGCAGGCGATCGTCATGGGCGACGGCGCCAATGACCTGAAAATGATGGGCATCGCCGGCCTGTCGGTGGCCTTCCGCGCCAAGCCGGTGGTGCGCGAGCAGGCGAACGTCGCCCTCAATTTCTCGGGCCTGGACGGGCTGCTGGCCATCCTGGCCTGACAACGATCGTGGTAAAGACGCCGGCAGCATAGCCGGCGCCATGGTTTTACGGCGTTTGCCGCACCGCCCTTCCTGGGCATCCGCTGATTTTTAGAATTGGCAATCCTTCCCATCAGAAATCCGCACGACACAGCGCAAAAGATGTGCGCGACAGGACCCGCGCGGCCGGCGCTCCGCGATATCTTGGATTGGCGCCCGAACCCGAGCGCGCCCCACTCTCCAGGACCTTCTTCAGGAGCCCGCCATGTCCAGCACGGATTTCTGTGTCTCCGATTCCCCTGCCAGCCCCTCTCCCTCGCATGCGCACGACGACGCCCGCGTCGACCGGGGCCGACGACGCGTCCTGCTCGCGGCCCCGGTCCTGGCCGGCGCGCTGGGCGCAACTGGCGCCGACGTCAAGGCCCAGACCGGGGTGCCGGAGCGCTGGAGTGCGGGCTGGGGCTGTGCGCCGGCCGGCCCGCCGCCACCGGCCTCGCTGCAGACCTTCACCAACCAGACCTTGCGCCTGATCGTGCGCACCAGCCTGGGCGGAAACCGCATCCGCATCCGGCTCTCGAACGAGATGGGCGACACCGAACTGCGGCTCGGCAGCGCCCGCGTCGGCCTGCGCGCCGGCGGGGCCGTCGTCACCGCCGGCACCAGCCGCCAGCTGACCTTCAGCGGCCGCACCAGCGTGGCCATCCCGGCCGGCGCGCCGGTGGTGTCCGATCCGGTGTCGCTGCCGGTCGCGCCGTTCACCGACCTGGCCATCAGCCTGTACTTTCCCGGCACGGTACAGGCCACCACGATCCACAACGCCGCCTACCAGGCCAGCTATGCGTCGACCACGGGCGACTTCGGCGCGCAGGCCTCGCTGCCGATCCAGCGCGCCTTCGCCTCCTGGCCCTTCCTCACCGAAGTCGACGTCGACCGCGCCGCGCCGGTGCTGGTGGCGGTGGGCGATTCGGTCACCGATGGCGTCGGCAGCACCTCCAACGGCAACCGGCGCTGGCCCGACTTCCTGGCGCGCCGCTTCCAGGCCGAGCTCGGCAACGACCGCATCGGCGTCGTCAACCGCGGCATCTCGGCCAACCGCATGCTGGCCGACACGGCTACCGCGCTGTTGGCGGGCAACGACCTGCTGGAGCGCTTCGACCGCGACGTGCTGTCCACCGCCGGCGTGCGCGGCCTGGCGGTGCTGATCGGCATCAATGACATCGTCTACAGCCCGCCGTCGGCGCCGATCCCGGCCGACGAACTCATCGCCGGCTACCTGCAACTGCTGACGCGCGCCCATCTTCACGGCATCCCGGTGCTGGGGGCGACCTTGCCGCCATTTGACGGCTTCGTCTATTACACGCCGGCGCGCGAAGCGGTGCGGCAGGCCGTCAACGCCTGGATGCGCAGCGCGCTACCATTCGACCTGCTGGCCGACGTCGACCTGGCCCTGCGCGATCCCGCGGTACCGCAACGGCTGCGCGCCGAGTACGATAGCGGCGATCGCCTGCATCCGAACGACGCCGGCTATGAGGCGCTGGCCGAAGCGGTGCCCTTGCCGGCGCTGTGGTCGCTGATGGGCGGATTCAGCTGATGGTGCCTGTGCTGTAATGGGGGCAAGAGCGCAGCGCAATGTAACGAGGTGTAATTCCCCTGCAAACCGGCCTGGCAATCCGTATGATGGCAATATCAGGAGAACCGCCATGAAAAATATCGCCATCATTCTCGGGGCGCTGGGCCTGCTGGCCGGCTGTGCCGCGCCAGGCCCGACGTACACCCACAATCAACCGTCCGACCCAAGCCAGTGGCGGGTTGTGTCCGTGACCCCGGTACCGGTCGGCACTGGCGCCCAGGTGGCCGCATCGGGCAAGGCCGGTGTCGTGACGTCGACGCCGATCGCCACCTCGTCACCGTCCACGGGCTGGACGACCACGTCAGTCACGCCGGTGTACCGCACCCAGCAGCCAGTTGTCGTACAGCAGCAACCGGCGTGGGTGCAACAGCAGCCAGTGTACGTACCGCAACCGGTGTATGTGGAACAGCCGCGCTACTGGTATCCGCCGATCTCGATCGGTCTGGGCTTCGATTTCGGTCGCAGCAGCTGGCGCGGACACCGCGGCCGCGGATGGGGTGGACATATCGGGACGCGCTGGCCGTATGGCTGGTAAGAGCGAAGCCGGCTGATGCCGGCTTCTTTTTTGCCTGCCCCCCCCCCCGAGAAGCCAGCCCAATCGGCCTGACCCAGGCTATCGAGCAGGCTCCGCCAAACCTTCTGGACGCTGGCCTGGATCGGCAAACGCCGGGGCGAAGCGGATACTTGGCGCGTCCTCAAGCCTCGACATCATATTCGCCGCGTGACAATTCGGCGAGCCGTGCAAGTCCCTGGTCGATCGCTGGACTCCAATTCACAGGAGAGACGGCAATAGTTTCTGCTTTCAATCTGCGTTTGCCCTCGGCATTCAGAACGATGTCGATACGATCGCCGATTCGCCTGATGGACGCGACACCGCGATAGCACCCGAACGCCTGGTCGTTCCGTTCGATATACAGGCCGTCCAGGTGAAGACGCCTGTCTTGCTCGTCCGTTTGCAGCGAGTATTGCAGCATCAGGTATTGCGCGCTTTGTCCTTCATCGGCGGCGAATGCCAGCGTCACCAGCGCGGCGTCTTCTTCGAACGACACAAGGGTCGCCACGAGTACTTCATTCATCGACCGGCTCCGTATGGATCTGCATGAGTGAAGACGCCGCGCGGTAGTTCAATGCCCGTGCTGACGCTCGTACTCGTCCGCCTCGGCCTTGGTGGCATGCACGATGCCATCCGGATGTTCCGGCGGCGTGTACAGCGTGTACAGGCGCATCGGCTCGGTCTTCGAGGTATTGATGACGTTATGCTCGGTCCCGGCCGGAATCACGACGGCCACGCCATCTTCCAGCTTGTGTTCTTCGCCATCCAGCAGCGCCACGCCCTCGCCCGCCTCGACGCGGATGAACTGGTCGTGGCCATCGTGGTGTTCCAGGCCGATCTCTTCGCCCGGCTGCAAGGTCATGATGACCAGCTGGCTGCGCTTGGTGGTATAGAGCACTTCGCGGAAGTTGTTTCCGGCGAGCGTTTTTTCTTCGATATTGATGCTAAAGCCCGACATGGGATCCTCCAGGATGCTGCGCGCGGCGCCGGCGCCGCACGACGGTTCACAGGCGGCGATTGCCGCTCTGTCATCGATTGTATAAGAGCCGGAAGATTCATGTGCGCGTCGCCCTCGCGCCGCAAAACACGCAAAGTCAGCCGGCGCCGAACAGTCCCTGCTCATCGAGGATGGCCCAGGCAATTTCGGGCCGCTCGGCCAGGCGGCGCCGGATCGCCGCCGGCACCGACTGGCGCAGCTTCTTGCACAGCCCCGGCCGCTCCTCGAGCACAACCAGGATGCCGCGCACGGTGCGCACTTCATTGGGCCCGGGCGCGATGCGCAGTTCGGCGCCGGTATTCTTGTGGATCAGGCTTTGCACATGCCGCAGGTCGGCGTGACTGTCGATGCGCCCGATGCGATCGATCAGCTTCTGCTCTTGCTGGCGCGTGATCAGGAGCGGCCGCTGGTCGGCCGCCGGATCGGCCAGCACCTTTTCACGCTCGCAGACGCAGGCGCCCGGCGGACATTCGACCCGCAGGGGCATGTCGGCGATCGCCGCCGGCGGCAAGGGTGAAGCTGCGGCAGGAGTAGTCACGCGTTCGGACGGAAGTCGGTTTCTTCCAGCGATTCTACATCGGCAAAGTCGTCCAGGGCGCCTTCCCGGCGCTGCGCGACCGCCGCCAGCAACTGGGCCATGCGCTTGTAGTGCGAACCCTTCCAATAGACCCGCAGGCAGTTGTCGCAGGTGGTGAAGCTGTCGTGCAGCGCCCGCACCGACGCCGGCAGGCGCTCGGCCACGCTGTCCTTGTCGACCTCGCGCAGCGCCACATTGCAGTGCAGGCAGAGCGAGAACGGCCGCGCGCCATGGGCCAGGTCCAGCCGCTCGAACAATTCTCGCAATTGTTCTGGCGGATCCAGGGCGTGGATATAGCAGCCATGCAAGATCGAGCGGCGCTTGAGCAGCTCGCGGTCGCGCGTCAGCACGATGCGGTCGTCGTTCTCGGCCAGGTCCTCGACGTCGTCGTCGTGGTAGTGGTTGTCGTAGAGAGTGTCGTAGCCGGCCATGCGCAGCAGGCGCGCGAGTCCGCCCAGGTGCGAGTCGGCGACGAAGCGCATCCGCTCGCGCGGGCGTTCGCGCAGGCGCTCCTGCGCCAGGCCACCTTGCGGGCCGACTTCGAGCAGTTCAAAACGCGCATACACGGCGACGTGGTCGCCGTCCAGGAGCACCCGGTCGAAACCGCTCTCTTCACCATTGACCAGCACCATCTCGACCTCGGTATGCGGCACGCCGAGCGCCTCGATCATGTGCTTGGTGGTCGACTGGCGCGCGCATTCGGAGGCGAAGGTGCGGCCGCGCCGGTCGCGCGGCAGGAACTCGCCCAATTCCTGATAAAAACGAAACGTTGCGGTCACCATGATGCCAACAGTATCGCAAAATCGATAAATGCCTGCAGAACCTATCCGTGCATCAATTCCAAGGCATTGGGGACGGAAGCGCCTTCCGCCGTATTATCGAAGATACACCAAACCGTTCGCCCCTGCGCGACCAGCGCATCGAAGTCGGCGCGCCAGCGCGCGACTTCCTCGGCCGGATAGCGCGAATAATAGATGCGCGGCGTGCCGTGCAAGCGCACATAGACCTCGGTCTCGCTGGTCGGCTCGTGCGGTCCCGGCTGGCCCGCCGCCGGGTCGGCGATCACGCGGATCACGCCGCACTCGCGCAGCAAGGCGCTGGCCGGCTCGGAAAACCAGCTCGCGTGGCGCGCCTCGAAGGCGATGCTGCAGCCGAAGCGCTGGCGCAGACCATCGAAAAAGGCGTGCGCCGGCGCGTCAGTGAAGCCGAAGCGCGGCGGCAACTGCACCAGCAGGCAGCCCAGCTTGTCGCCCAGCATGCCGGCTTCGCCCTGGAAGCGGTCGAGTTGTTCGTCGACCTCGAGCAGGCGCGCCTCGTGGGTCATGGCGCGCGGCACCTTGACGGCGAAGCGGAAGCTGTCGGGCACGCTGGCCGCCCAGCGCGCATAGGTTTCCGGCTTGTGCGGCTTGTAGAACGAGGAATTGATTTCTACAGTAGGAAAGACGGCGGCATAGCGTTCCAGATGGCTGCCCTCGACGGGGAAGGCGTCGGCGCAAGCCTTGGGCAGGCTCCAGCCGGCGCAGCCGACGAGCAGGCGGCCGGGCGATTCGGATTGAGGCATCGGAGGATCGTGATCGTGTCGTTTCCACAATTCTATGCAAGTCGGTCCGGCAGCGGCGCATGGCTGGGGCGGCGACGCGCTTGCCCGCCGGCGCTTACAATGCCGTCATCGATCCAAGCGAAGGAGATCCACCATGAGCGACCCGTTCCACGTCGTCTGCCCGCACTGCGACGCGGTCAACCGCATGCCGCAGGCGCGGCTGCAGGATGCCCCGACCTGCGGCAAGTGTTCGCAAGCCATCTTTACCGGTCGTCCACTGGACGTCGACAGCGCACGCTTCGAGCGCCATATCGCGCG